>CBIHLH010000062.1:0-21219 GCA_966210405.1 uncultured Marinobacter sp. | reverse complement strand
ACCCGTCCGCCACCAGCCTGGGCGCAGGCGGCGGCCTGAACAAATGAGAACAGCAGGGTAAGGTTGCAGTGTATGCCTTCCTTTTCCAGTTGCTCGGCGGCACGGATGCCTTCCCAGGTGGAGGCGATCTTGATCAATACCCGGCTGGTGTCGACGCCCTGTTTGTCGTATAGCCCAATCAGGCGCCGGGCCCGCTCCAGAGTGGCCGTGGTATCGAACGACAACCGTGCGTCCACCTCCGTGGAGACGACACCGGGGATCAGATTGAGGATTTCCCGGCCGGCCAGCACGGCCAGCATATCCGTTGCCATAGTCAACTGTTCGGCGTTCGAGCCGCCGTGGCGGCGGGCTTCCGCCACCGCCCTGTCGAGCATGGGGCGATAAGCCTCTGACGCCGCCGCCTTGAGCAGGAGGGACGGGTTGGTGGTGGCGTCTTCCGGCCGCCACTGGGCGATGGCGTCAATGTCGCCGGTGTCGGCCACGACGGTGGTCATGGTTTTCAGTTGGTCGAGCTTGCTGGTCATTCGTGCTGTCGTCCCGGTTGATCTGTTACTGGTGCGCCCGTATCCCGGGCGTTGGCGATACACCTACAATAACGGGCTGCCCTGACTGGAACAAGACAACAAAAGGTATGGGGGCGATTGAGAGTGGTTAAGCTTCGGCAATCTCTGCGTTTGCTGGCTCCCGCACCTTTTCCAGGGCCGTCTGGATCACCTCGAGGCCGGCGCCGGATTTGTGGGCATTTTCGCTGATGTAACGCCGGAACTGCCGGCCACCGGGCTGGCCGTGGAACAGGCCCAGCAGGTGCCGTGACATGTGTGTGAGAAACACGCCCCGGTCCAGCTCATTCTGGATAAAGGGGAGTATTGCACGCAGGGCCTGATGGCGCGTTTCGACCGGCGCCGGCGCGCCGAAGAACACCGGATCGACGCCCGCCAGCAACCAGGGGTTATGGTAGGCCTCGCGACCGAGCATCACGCCATCGGTGTGCCGGAGGTGCTCCTGGCACTCGTCAAAGGTCTTGATGCCGCCGTTAATAATGATTTCCAGGTGAGGGTACCTGGCTTTCAGCCGATAAACCCAGTCGTACTTGAGTGGCGGAATATCACGGTTTTCCTTGGGGCTCAGCCCCTCGAGAATGGCAATGCGGGCATGCACGATAAAGGTCCGGCAACCAGCGGCCGCCACCTTTTCCACGAATTCGCACAGATCATCCCAGGATTCGCGGCCGTCAATGCCAATCCGGTGTTTCACGGTCACCGGCAGATCGGTGGCTTCAATCATCGCCTTCACACCCTCGGCCACCTTGTCCGGGTGCCCCATCAGGCAGGCGCCGATCAGGTTGTTCTGCACCCGGTCGCTGGGGCAGCCCACGTTCAGGTTTACTTCATCGAAACCGTAGCGTTCCGCCAGCTTCGCGCACTGGGCCAGTTCACCGGCATCACTTCCGCCCAATTGCAATGCCAGCGGGTACTCGGCTTCATCATGGCGCAGGAAGCGGCTGGTATCACCATGAATCAGAGCGCCCGTGGTGACCATTTCAGTGTACAGCAGGGAATGCCGGCTGAGCTGACGGGCCAGGTAACGGTAATGGCTGGTGGTCCAATCCATCATCGGCGCGACGCAGAAGCGGCGGGAGGGGTCGGTGCCTGCGCTCCTTTCCGGAAACTGGTCGAGGTTGACGGCGGTGCGGTTTGCGATCATTGACGGCTCAATCTGAAACGGTTCGTTATCTGCTACTGTGATCTGTGAATCGGTTGAAACCGGCGCATTGTATCAGGAAAGTGGCCCTGCCGGCCGTAAGGCTTTCCCGCAGCGCCAGTTGTGTATGAATGGGAGATTTGTGATGACAGACATTCGCCTGAAGCGAGCCTACGACACCCCCGCCCGGTCCGATGGACCAAGAATCCTGGTGGACCGCATCTGGCCCCGGGGTGTTCCGAAAGAGGACGCGAAGCTTGAGCTCTGGCTGAAGGGGCTGGCGCCGTCATCCGGGCTCCGGAAGTGGTTCGGGCATGACCCCGGAAAATGGGCGGAATTTCAGCAGCGTTATCTCGAAGAGCTGAAGGATCCGTCCTGTGGTGAGGATTTGCGGAAGCTGACGGAGACGCTGCGGGCGAACGATCGGGTGACGCTGGTTTTTGCGGCGAAGGACACACGCCACAACAATGCGGTTGCGTTGCGGGATTTCCTGAAGGCGGGCGATTTGTAGCCGGAAGACGGCCCGGCTGCCGTCTGTTATGCTCCGTCGCTTCCTGATGTTGTGAGCCGGACGCGCCGCCCGCCCGGCTGCGACCTGACGCTGTTGGAGTGATAGCCATGCCAGTGATGGTTCAGGCGCTGCTGCCTGTATTCGTTCTGATCATGCTGGGGCATGTGTTCCGGCGCTGGGACTTCCCGGGCGGGGATTTCTGGCCCCAGGCAGAGCGGTTTACCTACTACGTGCTTTTCCCCGCCATGCTGGTCTACAAGCTGGGCCAGGCCCGCCTGCCGCCGTCCGCCTACGGCGATATCGCCATACTGATCGGTGTCTTGCTGGTGGCGATGACCCTGGTGCTGGCCATCAGCCAGTGGTTCTGGCGCTGGAGCGGGCCGGTGTTCTCTTCGGTGTATCAGGGCGCCATTCGCTTCAACTCCTACGTGGGGCTGGCCGCCGGGGGCATGTTGCTCGGGGACGACGGCCTGTCGTTGACGGCTATTGCCGTGGCCATCATGGTGCCGCTGCTGAATCTGCTGTGTATTCTGATGTTTTCCCTGGTGGCCACGCCGGGGCCCGTTCGCGTGCGCCCGGTGCTGCGGGCGATCATTTCCAATCCGTTGATTGTGGGCTCGGGGATCGGGGCAGTCTGGAGTTTCTTCGAAATAGGGTTTCACCCACTGGTCGCCGGTATTCTGGCGCCGATCAGCAACCTGGCGTTGCCGATGGGGTTGATGACGGTGGGGGCCGGGCTTCAGCTCCGGGCACTTCGTGGTGCGTCAACGCCGTTTCTGGTGTCGTCGGTATTGAAGTTGCTGGCGTTCCCGCTGATGGCGGCCGGCCTGGCCTTGATGCTCGGGTTGCACGGTATGCTGGTGCAGGTGGTGGTGTTGCTGGCGACGCTGCCCACCGCCACCTCCGCCTACATCCTGGCCCGGCAACTGGGCGGGGATGCCCCCCTGATGGCGGGCATCATCAGCGGCCAGACGCTGCTGGCCATGGTCACCATTCCGTTAATGCTCAGCCTTCTCTGGTAGGCACTTGAGTACGGCATCGGCGATGGCCTGCTGGAAGTTGGCGTAGCCGTTGGCGGTTACCTCAATGTCGGTGGCCAGCGGGTCCCAGGTGCTGAAGGTGATGTCCAGGCCTTCCGTGATCGAGCGCCACCACTGGCGATTGAACTGCGGTTCGGTCAACAGACAGGGCCGGGCACTGCTGCGCAGCCTGGCCTGTATCTCGGCAATATGGCGTGCGCCGGGCGATAACTCCGGGTTGAGCGTGAGTACGCCGCTCAGGGTCAGGTTGTAGTGTTCCGCGAATCGCACCAGCGCGTTGTGGTACGCGAACAGACTGACCTCCCGGACCGGCTCAAACTGGTGACGGATAGACTGCTCCGTCGTGGCAAGGCTGTTGCGAAACGCGTCGAGGTTCCGGTCAAGGGCTTGAGGGTCCGCGCCGTCCATGGTGGCCAGCACGTCGCGTATGGTCTCCGCCATGTCAACCGCCAGCGTGGGATCGAGCCAGAGGTGTGGGTCGTCCTCACCGTCATGGTGATGATCTCCATGTCCGGTGTGCCCGCCATCAGATTCATCGCTGGCACTGTTGTGCTCCGTGCCGTGGGCATCGCCAGGTGCGGACATAAATGCAACGCTTCTGTCGTGAAACTCTTCCCCGGTCAGCAATCGTGCCAGAAAGGTCTCCATCTCGGGGCCGATCCAGAAAATGACATCGGCGTTTTCCAGTGCGCGTCTCTGGGAGGGCTTCATGGCGTAGTTGTGGGGGCTGGCGCCGGCAGGTACCAGTGTTGAGATCTGCATGTCATCGGTGGCAATGGCCCGTACCAGCAATGTCAGGGGTTTCAGGGAGGTCACAATTCGGGTATCCGCAAGCAACGGGCAGCTCAAAGTCAGCAGGGCGAAGCCGAGAGCAAGGGTGCGAATCCGGTGTACAAGGTGCATGGGGCGAAATCCTGGGCTGATGTAAATGAAACGTTATAATATAACAAAAAACGTTGATGTGGCAATCCGGCTCCGCTCTGCCACACGATTTTCCGGGAAGGCGGAGGCGGCACGGATATCGGCGGGCCATGCGAAATCCCGTCAGGGCCGTTATAATGCCGGGCCTACGACTCGGCCACCGATCTTCAGGAAGGTTTCATGACAGTACGTACCCGAATTGCCCCGTCACCCACCGGTGATCCACACGTTGGTACCGCCTACGTGGCCCTCTTCAACCTGTGCTTTGCCCGCCAGCACGGCGGTGAGTTTATCCTGCGGATTGAAGATACCGACCAGGCTCGCAGCACGGCGGAATCCGAGCGGGACATCCTGCGGGCACTGAGATGGCTGGGCCTGAACTGGGATGAAGGCCCGGACGTGGGCGGCCCCCACGGCCCATACCGGCAATCGGAGCGCAAGCATTCCTACCGTCAGTATGCCGAGAATCTGGTAACGTCAGGCCACGCCTTTTACTGCTTTCGCACACCGGAAGAGCTGGAGGCCATCCGCGAGGAGCGCAAGGCCCGGGGGCTCAACCCCGGCATCAAGGGCAACCTGGAGTTACCGGAAGATGAGGTAAAGCGTCGCCTGGATGCGGGCGAACCGTATGTGATTCGCATGAAAGTGCCGGATGAGGGCACCTGCGAAATCGACGATATGCTTCGTGGCACCATCGAGATTGACTGGGGCCAGGTGGATTGCCAGATTCTGCTGAAATCCGACGGCATGCCTACCTACCACCTGGCGAACGTGGTGGATGACCACCTGATGGAGATTACCCACGTATTGCGGGGCGAGGAATGGATTAACTCAGCACCGAAACATAAGCTGCTGTACCAGTACTTTGGCTGGGATATGCCGGTGCTGTGTCACCTGCCGTTGCTGCGCAACCCGGACAAGAGCAAGCTTTCGAAGCGTAAGAACCCCACCAGTATCAATTTCTACGAACGGATGGGCTTCCTGCCGGAGGCGGTGACCAACTATCTGGGCCGGATGGGCTGGTCAATGCCCGACGAGCGGGAAAAATTCACCCTGGACGAAATGATCGAGAATTTTGATATCCAGCGGGTGTCTCTGGGCGGCCCGGTGTTCGATGTGGACAAGCTCCGGTGGCTCAACGGCCAGTGGCTGCGGGAGGAGCTTACCGATGGCCAGTTCATGGAGCGTATGCGTCAGTGGTGGTTTAACGAAGATGCTCTGCAAGCGTTGGTGCCCCATATCAAGGGCCGCGCGGAGGTCTTTTCTGATGTTGCACCCATGGCCCAGTTCATGTTTTCCGGCCTGCTCAGCCTGAGGCCAGAGGACTTTGCCCATAACAAACTGGGGGAAGAGCAGATCAAACGGGTTCTCCAGTTTACCCTGTGGCGACTGGAGGCCCAGCGGCACTGGAGCAAGGACACCATTTTCGCCGACATCAAGGCCCTGGCCAAAGCCATGGACCTGAAAATGGGGGATTTCATGTTCGCCATATTCGTGGCGGTGGCCGGCACGCCTAATTCCTGGTCGGTGATGGATTCCATGGCGCTTCTCGGGCCGGACATGACGCGTTCAAGGTTGCGCCATGCCCTGGAAGTGCTCGGTGGGTTCTCAAAAAAGGAAACCAAGAGAGTGGAAAAGGAATACGCCGCGCTGGACGCCTGATAACCGCTTTGGTGAAGAAGTGAGCGGCCAGGACAGGGATGTTCAGAAAACTGCAAAAAAGTGTGCTTTAAAGGTTGACGCCCATAGGGCGGATCCTTAATATACGCAGCCGTTGAGGGGCCATAGCTCAGCTGGGAGAGCGCAACACTGGCAGTGTTGAGGTCAGCGGTTCGATCCCGCTTGGCTCCACCAATTTCTAGTCCCCTTCGTCTAGTGGCCTAGGACTCCGCCCTTTCACGGCGGCAACAGGGGTTCGAACCCCCTAGGGGACGCCAATACGGCTTGACGGTTTAGTCCACCGGAAAGCCATCAAAAAAACCGCCTTCGGGCGGTTTTTTTGTGCCTGCTCCGTTTTCACATTCAGCGTTCGGCAATGGCCCCTTTACCGACCCCTTCGTAGGCCTTGACCCGAACCGCGTCCCTGGGAAACTCCACCTTGAGCCTGTCGGCCATGTGCGCGGCAATCAGCTCTACCGTGGTGTCGGTGTCCAGCATATAAACCCGCTCTTCGGGCAGCGTCAGCGCGAATTCGCCCTGATTGGCCTCGTATTCGAAGGTGACATACCGAACCCCCTCTTCGCCCACGTGGCGTCGTACCACATCTTCTTCGGAACCCACGTAAATATCCCGCCAGAGCGTCGCCCAGCGGCGCTCAAGGTCATAATCCCTATGCCCGTTGCGATCAATGCGAATCGGAGACCGGTGGCCATGGGCGATGCGCTGGCAGTTGCCGAGATGTTTTTTCAGGCCATGCACATAGTGGTAATAAGCGCCGTCGATTTCTTCTTCCCGGAGGTGGATCCCGACGGACGTGACGTTTGCCGGAAGCACCGCTTTGATTTCCTGTTCCAGCAGGCGGGCCACGGCCGAAGGCACGACCCGTTCGGCCGATAGCCAGACGATGGCTTCGTCCGGGGAGCGGTGAACGATACGGCTGCCGTCTGTGAGTGCCCAGGTGAACGTGTCGGCCCGGTCTTCATTGCAGATCAGGCCCCGATAGCCCCGGGGAATGACCAGACGATGGTCCACGCGCTCGTCGATGATCCGTTTGATGGTGCGTTTTACGTTGCTGAAATCGAACACCATGCCCTGGTCGTCCAGATCTCCGCCCAGCACCACGTCCGCGATCCAGCTTTCACCCACCAGTCCTCGTGTCGGGTCGAGGTAGGCAAAATCGATAACGGTCAGGTTGTCTACAAACAGGTGGTTCATCAAAGGTCCGACGGGTATGGTTGATTGATGGGGCGATTCTAGCAAAAATCCCCGGGGTAGGCAGTCTGGTGTGATTGCCTGAGGATTCACAGGACCTGCTACCAGGAGCAATATCATACCCATGGCTACGGCGCCGAACGATGAGGAGTTTCCGGCACTGGTACTGGCAGCGGGCGCGTCCCGCCGGCTCGGGCGTCCCAAAGCGTTGCTGCCATTGGGAGCGGGGAGCGGTATTCTGCTTGACCGTGCGGTCGAGCAGGCCAGGCTGCTCAGCCGGGATGTGCGCGTCGTCTGCGGTGCCGCCTACCCGCTGATGCGGTTTCGAAGCCGGTTCCAGCCCTCCATGTGGCTGGATGCGCCTGGCTGGCAGGAGGGGGTGTCGGCGTCCCTGGCGACCGGGATTGCGAGCCTCGGCCCTCGTGTGAAAGGCGTTTTTGTGCTGGTGGCGGACCAGCCGCTACTGGAGCTGACCGCCCTGGACGCCTTCGGCAAAGCGGCGCGCTTTGTACCCTGTCAGCCGGTAGCGGCAGACTATGGTGGGCGACCGGGGGTTCCGGCCTATCTGCCGAGATGGCTGTGGCCGGAGGTGCTGTCGCTTGGCGGTGATCGTGGTGCCGGCGCGCTGCTGGCGTACGTGCAGGCGACGTGTGTGGATATTCCGGGTGTCCATGATGATGTGGACACTCCGGAGGACTGGCACAGAATCAGGTCGGCGCTCAGCCAAACAGGCCAGACAACCAGGCAATCCCGACGCTGAAGATCCCGAGGCTGACGGCGAGCCCGATGGTGTAGACCTTGGACGCCGCGGTCTTCTGTTGCGCAACGAACAGGTCAATGGTCCGCTGAGCGATATCCTCGGCGGTTTCCCGGGAAATTTCATGGGCCTGCTGAATGGCTTCTGACTGCAGGGTCTGCCAGAACTCGGTGTCGATGGTCTGGACACTGGTGATGTGGTCCTTGAGCTCGGCCATATGCGCGCTGGTGAACCCGGAGTTGCGCGACAATTCCTTTTTCAGGTCCGCCAGTTCCCGCCCGAGGTTGAGGTTTACCTCGGCGGCCACATCATCGCGAAGGTTCCGGGTGCGTTCCTCGACCATGGTGGTAACGTCGCCCAGCCGTTCCTCAATAGCACGTTCCTGCTTGCCGCGAGACTCATCCAGGGCGCGCTTGAGGTGGTCAAATTGCTCGTCAAACAGCGAACTGAGCAGTTCGTGCAGGCGGTTGTTGATGTGTGTCTTGACGGCGGATCGGGCAATCTGCTCAATCAGGTCACTGGTGAGGGGCACCACATTGGGCGAGCCGTTGCTGTTGGGCAGCGGCTCGCTGTCGGATTTCGGGGACAGCTCAACGGAAGCGTCAGCGGGCAGATTGGCCAGATGATCCGCATCCGCAGCGCTCTCTTCCCCGGTGCCCGCTGGCGGTGGCTCGGGCAGGTTGCCCTCGGCAACATCGGTGGAAAGCTGATCAAGGACCAGGCTCAGCCCCTCGGTTTGCGGGGGTTTGGTGAGGATGTTGTAGACCCCGAAGTTGCGGGCTTCCTCCATGAACGACGTGGATTTCTTGGAGGTACACATGATGATGGGAATGCTTGCGGTTTCCGGGTTTCCCTTGATCGCCCGGGTGGCCTCGACACCACTCATGCCCGGCATCAGATGATCCATAAAGATCACGTCCGGCCGCTGGTGGTTGCTCAGGAAGTCCAGGGCTTCCTCCGCTGAACCGGCCATGTTCACTTCCATATCCCGACTTTCAAGCAGCTTGCTCAGGGCAAAACGGGCCACTTTGGAATCGTCCACCAGCAGAGCATTTTTGATCGCCATGTCAGTACCTCAACCTGTTACTGCAAACGCATGTGTTATCGGGCCGGGCCTTACCAGCCTTCCAGTTTCGGGCACTGTGTGGCCCGGTAGCTTTTGTCCCGATAACAGACACCGGGCTCTGTGGTGCGGGCGGTGAATACTTCACCGGCCGCGGTTGTCAGTCGCACCTGCCCGTAGGGTTCACCCTGGCGGAAGGTGGCCTCGATGGAGCTGCCATTGGGATTGCGCAACAGTCCCTTGCCGTGGAATTCGCCATTGATGTACTGGCCTTCGTACTTCTTGCCGTCGGCAAACACCTCCGAGCCGGAACCGTGGAAGGCGCCGTTGGAAAACTGACCCTCGTAGGTCCGGCCGTCCGGGTAGGTGAGGGTGCCGTTGCCATGGAACTCACCGTTGCGGAATCCGCCCACATACAGCATTCCGTCAGCGGTGGTCAGTGAGCCGTGGCCATTGAGTTTTCCTTCGGCCCACTGCCCGGTCCGGATATCGCCATTGGCCAGGGTCAGGGTGCCCTGGCCGTGGAATTCACCATCCACAAAATGGCCCTCGTATTTCAGCCCGTCCCGGTTCTGATAGGTGCCATCGCCGGTCCTGACGCCGCCCAACCAGGTGCCGTCCCGATAGTCGACCGTGGTATACGCTTCCAGTTTGCCAACCAGTGTCAGGTCGCTGCCGGCACCCAGGGCCACGTTGTGTTGCCATGTTTTATAGCCGGGTTTGCTTATGGTGACCTCGTAGCGCCCGGGTTCCAGTTCCAGGTCCAGGCGGGTGGCGCCGTAGGCCTTGCCGTTGATCACAACGCTGTCGCCGACGACGTTGGACCGTAGCGTTAACTGGGCGGTCTCCGGCTTTGGTGAGGGCTCGGGAGGCGCAACAGTCGCGGTGCTGTGGTTCATGGCGGCGACCGGTTCGGCCATGGCAAGAACCGTGGGCTCCTCCGGCAGGGATGGGATGGTGAAAGGTTCCGTGTTTACCGCTGGAGACCGGGCGGCTTCGACGGGTGGCCCGGGCTCGGGTTCAGGTGGCGACTCGGCACTGGCCTGGTGCTCAACCGGCGGTAACGTGGTTTCGGGTGAGGGCTCCGCTACCACGACCATCTCTTTGTGTACCGAAGCAAACCCGGCCGTCACCAGGAGCATAAGTGCAAGGGCGTTGATGAACAGAAGTGGTCTGAAATCGACCATGGGGGAACCTCGTGATCCTGCAGTCTCGGAATTCTGTCGACGACCCCATCTTAACCAGTGCCTGCAACCTTATGTAACAGAAAGTGTCTGAAGTTGACGAGAATGCTCGCCAAATCACACTTTGCCCGGAAGCTGGTCATGGTTGAGTTGCTCCCATGATCTCATGTACACATCGGCTTCGTATTCGTAGGGAGATTTAAACGGTGTCAGTACAAAATCGAAAACCAGGAAAAAGAAGCCAACGGAGACCCAGGCAATAATCACGGTGCTGATGGTGGTAGCCTGAACTTCCGGATTGGAATTGACGAAGTCCTGCAGCAGCGGGATCAGGTCCGCTGCCATGACCACCGGGTTGAAACTGGCCAGGACAAAAGGCACCCAGACTGCAATGAATACCGGGAAAAAACCAAATGACCACAACACCCGGCGCAGCAGGTAGAGGGCCACTTCTCGCCAGAAACGCTGCCGTATCTCGGGCACCTTGCGGATTCGCTCCAGATACTGACGGCGCTCCGCCCAGTGGGCGGCGATTTCAGGGGCCTGGACAGGCCGGGATTGCGGTGTAGTCATGGGGTCGGGCATTACCTTATTGGGTCTGGACAGGTGCATGGTAACGGATACTACGTGTTACTCTACAATTCTCCAATTGTTTAACGACAGGATAGTTTGAATGGCTGCAGTGATCGACAACGTAACCCATCCGGCCTTCGAAAAGCTCCGCAGTCACCGGATCAGTACACTCAACCTTGAGGTTGAGGAGTATCGTCACAAGAAGACCGGCGCCCGCCACCTGCACCTGGCAGCGGATAATGACGAGAATGTGTTTTTCGTGGCGCTGCGGACTTTTCCGATGGATTCGACCGGGGTCGCCCATATCCTCGAGCACACCGCCCTTTGCGGCAGTGAGCGTTTTCCCGTGCGCGACCCCTTTTTCATGATGATCCGGCGGTCCCTGAACACCTTCATGAACGCCTTCACCAGCAGCGACTGGACCGCTTATCCGTTTGCCAGCATGAACCGCAAGGATTTCGACAACCTGTTGTCGGTGTATCTGGATTCGGTGTTCTTCTCAACACTGGATCCGCTGGATTTTGCCCAGGAAGGCCATCGGCTGGAATTTGAAAAGCCGGAAGACCCGGGTACCGACCTGGTCTATCGTGGTGTGGTCTACAACGAGATGAAGGGCGCCATGAGCGCACCCACCTCGCAGCTGTGGCAGACGCTCAGCAGCCACCTGTTCCCGACAACCACCTACCACTACAACAGTGGTGGTGAGCCGGACCACATTGTCGACCTCGGCTATGACGACCTGGTGCAGTTCTACCGGCACCACTATCATCCGAGTAACGCGATATTTGCCACTTACGGCAACATTCCCGCCCATGAGCACCATGAGCGGTTCGAGGCGCTGGCCCTGAACCGGTTCGACAAACTCGATATCGAGTTGCCGGTGCGGGATGAAAAGCGCCTGTTCGCACCCGTGCGGGTGGAGCAGGGCTACGCCGTCAACGAAGGCGAGAGTACCGAACATAAGACCCACATCGTCATGGGCTGGCTGCTCGGCCACAGCTTCGATTTGCAGGAAAACCTGGAAGGTCAGCTGCTGTCGGCGGTGTTGCTGGAGAACAGCGCGTCTCCGCTAATGCGGGCGCTGGAGACCACGGAGCTGGGTCACGCACCGTCACCCATGTGCGGGTTGGAGGATTCCAACCGGGAAATGACCTTTGTGTGCGGCATTGAGGGCAGCGAGCCGGAACAGGCCCGGGAGCTGGAAGCGTTGATTGAAAGCACGCTGGCCAAGGTAGCGGACGACGGAGTGAGTGAGGAGCGCCTGGAGGCCATCCTGCACCAACTGGAGCTGCATCAGCGTGAAATTGCCGGCGACCAGTTCCCCTATGGTCTGCAACTGATCATGAGCGCGATTGCCCCCATGGTCCACGGCGGCGACCCGGTCGAGTTGCTGGATCTGGAACCGGTGCTGGCAACCCTGCGGGAGAAAATCCGTGATCCGGGGTATGTGCCCGGCCTGATCCGTCGCAAGCTCCTGGACAACCCCCACCGGGTCACTCTGACCCTGCGGCCGGATGACAAGCTGGAAGGCCACCGGCAGCAGGCGATCCGCGACGCGCTGGCCAGGCGCAAGGCCGAGCTTACCGAGGATGAAGTGGCACGGATTGTTGACCGGGCCAGGGCGCTGGAAGAGCGCCAGATGCGCAAGGATGACGATACCATCCTGCCCAAGGTTGACCTCACCGACGTGCCGTTGCAAATGCCGGAACCGGAGTTCCGTTACGAGGGCGACATCGCCGCGACGATCTTTGCCCGGGGCACCAACGGCCTGGTGTACGAGCAGATCGTATTGCCGGTACCAGAGTTGACCGAAGACGAGCTGCTGCTGGTGCCTTACTACACCACGCTGATTTCCGAGGTGGGCTGTGGCGAGCTGGACTACCTGCAGATGCAGGACCGCATTTCCGCCGAATCCGGCGGAATCGGCGCCTCCTTCAGTGCCAAAGGCCGGATTGACGATGTCCAGGCGCTGTCGGGATACATCGTATTTAACGGTAAGGCGCTGGCACGGAACCGCAGTGCGCTGACCCGTTTGCTGAAGGACGTGTATACCGGCGCCCGGTTTGATGAAAAGGCTCGTATCCGTGAGATCGTTGCCCAGATTCGCGCCCGGCGGGAGCAGGCGGTTACCGGCAGTGGCCACGCGCTGGCCATGGGCGCCGCCTCTCAGGGCATGAGCCCGGGTGCCTGGCTGTCATTCCGCATTGGCGGCCTGGCGGCGATTCAGGGTACCAAGGCGCTGGATGAAGCGCTGGACGATTCGGCGGAACTGGCGACTTTCTGTGACCGGCTGGCGCAGCTGCACGACAAGATTCGACGCCAGAGCCGGGAGTTTCTGGTGATTGCTGAAGACGACCAGCTCCCCGCCATGGTGGACGATCTGAGATCCTGCTGGCAGGGCCACGCCCGTGCCGAGCGCTCGGACTGGCACATGGCACCGGTGAATTACATCACCCGGGAGGCCTGGCTCACCTCCACGCAGGTGAACTTCTGTGCCCGGGCGTACCCGACGGTGGCCGTGGATCACCCGGATGCGGCCGCACTGACCGTACTCGGTGGGTTCCTGCGCAATGGGTATCTGCACCGGGCGATCCGGGAAAAGGGTGGTGCCTACGGCGGTGGTGCCGGTCAGGACAGCGTGAACGGTACCTTCCGGTTTTTCTCCTACCGGGATCCGCGTCTGGCGGAAACGTTGGAGGATTTCGACAGGTCGCTGGCCTGGTTGCAGGACACCACGCATGAGCCCCAGGAGCTGGAAGAGTCCATTCTCGGGGTGATTGGCCAACTGGATCGCCCGCGCTCGCCGGCGGGTGCGGCCCGTCACGCCTTCCATAACAAACTGTTCGGGCGTAGCCCGGAGCAGCGCGCACGGTTCCGTGAGCGGGTTCTGGCGGTCACCATGGACGACCTGAAACGGGTTGCTGCCACCTGGCTGGTGCCGGAGAGCGCCAGCACGGCGGTGGTCACCAGCCCGGAGAGCCGGGCGCTGGTTGAAGGGCTCGGCCTGGGCATCCAGGAGCTGTAGCCGCCGAGGGAACAGGGGCCGAGAACCGGCCCCCGGTTCATGCCTGCCCGTCTACCGGTTGCGCTTCAGCCCGGTGGCTACCATGATCCGGGTGGAGATCTCCTCCACCGAATAGGCCGTGGTATTCAGGTACGGAATCCGCTCTCTGCGGTACATCAGCTCAATCTCCTCGATCTCGTGCATGCACTGCTGGATGGAGGCGTATCGTGAGTTGGGACGCCGTTCATTCCGTATGGTTGCCAGCCGCTCCGGCTCAATGGTGAGACCAAAGATCTTTTCCTTATGGGGCTTCAGGGCCGCAGGCATTTGCTGGTCGGAGAGGTCTTCCTCGGTGATCGGGTAGTTGGCCGCTTTCACACCATATTGCAGGGCGAGATAGAGGCAGGTCGGCGTTTTCCCGCTGCGGGATGCGCCCACCAGGATCAGGTCGGCCTCATCGTAATAGCGGGTCCGGGCCCCGTCGTCGTTATCCAGTGCGAAGTTGACCGCCTTGATCCGGCGCTCGTAACTGCCCTCGTTGTTGATGGCGTGGGATTTGCCCACCGAATAGGAGGACGACGATTGCAGCTCCTGCTCCAGCGGACTCAGGAAGGTGCCGAAGATGTCCACCATGAAACCGTCGGCGGCGGTAATAACGGCCCGGATGTCGTCGTTCACGATGGTATCGAACACCAGTGGCCGGGCACCGTCGGTTTCCATGGCCTTGTTGATCCGCTTGACCATGTCCCTGGCCTTGGCCACATCGTCGATATACGGAACCGTAATCCGTTCAAAATCTATCTTCTCGAATTGGGCCAGAAGGCTGTGCCCCAGCGCCTCGGCGGTCAGGCCGGTGCCGTCGGAAATAAAGAAAGCAGTGCGTTTCATGGTGTCTGGTCCGATTCCGTATTTGGCGGGTTCCCTAGGTAATTTCCGCAGGTTACAGTATCATACACGCCGAGTTCGAGACCCCGCAGTGGATATTGCCTGCAATTGTCGTTTGACGCCGCTGGACCGGTTTTGCTCTTTGCTACACAGACTCAAGGGAGACGTGCTTTGGAAGATTACATAATCTGGTTTGATCACCTGGGAATGTCCGACGTCGACCGGGTAGGCGGAAAGAATGCCTCACTCGGCGAAATGATCAGTAATCTCGCCAACGCAGGTGTCACGGTTCCTGGCGGGTTTGCCACTACCGCCCACGCCTACCGTGAATTTCTGGCTACCAACGGCCTGAAAGACAAGATTGATAACGCCCTGGATGCCCTCGACGTGAATGACGTCAACGAACTGGCTCGGGTGGGTGCCCGGATTCGCCAGTGGATCATCGATACCGATTTCCCGGAGTCGTTGGAAAAGACCTTGAAAGAGGCTTTTGCGAAGCTCCAGGCCGGTAACGAAAAAATGGCCGTTGCCGTTCGGTCGTCCGCAACTGCGGAAGACCTGCCGGATGCGTCCTTTGCCGGGCAGCAGGAGACCTTCCTGAACGTGGTCGGCCTTGAACAGGTGCGCACGTCAGTCAAGGAAGTGTTTGCTTCGCTGTTCAACGACCGGGCCATTTCCTACCGGGTGCATCATGGTTTTGACCATAAACTGGTTGCCCTGTCCGCCGGTATCCAGAAGATGGTTCGCAGCGAGACAGCCGCCAGTGGGGTTATGTTTACCCTTGATACCGAATCCGGTTTCCGGGACGTGGTGTTTGTCACGGCGTCCTATGGCCTGGGGGAAACCGTGGTTCAGGGGGCGGTGAATCCGGACGAATTCTACGTCCACAAACCGACACTGGCCGCTGGCCGCCCGTCTGTGTTGCGCCGCAATCTCGGCAGCAAGGCGATCAAGATGGTCTACCACACCAGCCCCGGCGAAGGCGAGTTCGTGGAGACGGTGAAAGTCGAGCAGGAGGACCGTAACCGGTTCTGCATCACCGACGCGGAAGTGGAAGAACTGGCCAAACAGGCGGTAATCATCGAGCAGCATTACCAGCGCCCCATGGATATCGAGTGGGCGAAGGACGGCGACGATGGCAAAATCTACATTGTCCAGGCTCGCCCCGAGACGGTTAAGAGCCGCGCCTCCGCCAACGTCATGGAGCGCTATCTGCTGAATGAAACCGGCAAGGTGCTGGTGGAAGGCCGCAGTATCGGCCACAAGATTGGCAGTGGCCCGGTCAAGATCATTACCAGCATCAAGGAAATGGACCGGGTCCAGGCCGGCGACGTGCTGGTGACCGACATGACCGACCCGGACTGGGAACCGGTGATGAAGCGGGCCTCGGCCATCGTCACCGATCGGGGCGGCCGGACCTGTCACGCCGCCATCATTGCCCGTGAACTGGGCATTCCCGCCGTGGTTGGCTGTGGCGACGCCACCGAGCTTCTGAGCGAAGGCCAGCAGGTCACCGTCTCCTGCGCCGAAGGCGACACGGGGATGATTTACGAAGGCGCGCTGGATTTTGAGCTGCGTGAAAATACCGTCGACTCCATGCCGGTGATTCCATTCAAGATCATGATGAACGTGGGCAATCCGGACCGGGCGTTCGACTTCCAGTCCCTGCCCAACGAAGGAGTGGGTCTGGCCCGCCTGGAGTTCATCATCAACCGGATGATCGGGGTGCACCCCAAGGCCCTGCTGAACTTTGACGGCCTGCCGCGGGATATCAAGCAGACCGTGGAAAAGCGCATTTCCGGTTACAGCTCTCCGGTGGATTTCTATGTCGACAAGCTGGTGGAGGGTATCTCCACGCTGGGCGCAGCCTTTGCGCCGAAAAAGGTGATTGTGCGCCTGTCCGACTTCAAGTCCAACGAATACGCCAATCTGATCGGCGGCACGCTGTATGAGCCGGACGAAGAAAATCCGATGCTCGGTTTCCGTGGGGCCTCCCGATATATATCAGAGACCTTCCGGGACTGTTTCGAACTGGAGTGCCGGGCGCTGAAGAAAGTGCGCAACGAGATGGGCCTCACCAACGTGGAAGTCATGGTGCCGTTCGTGCGCACCGTGGGCGAAGCGGAGCAGGTGGTCAACCTGCTGGCGGAGAATGGCCTGAAGCGGGGTGAGAACGGCCTTCGGGTCATCATGATGTGTGAATTGCCCGCCAACGCGCTGCTGGCGGATCAGTTCCTTGAGCATTTTGATGGTTTCTCCATTGGTTCAAACGACCTGACGCAACTGACCCTGGGCCTGGACCGCGACTCCGGCATCATCGCGCACCTGTTCGATGAGCGTAATGACGCGGTGAAAGCCCTGTTGTCCAATGCGATTCAGGCCTGCAAGAAAGCCGGGAAATACATTGGTATCTGTGGTCAGGGGCCGTCGGATCACCCGGATCTCGCCAAGTGGCTGATGGATCAGGGCATTGATACGGTGTCGCTGAACCCGGATTCCGTGCTCGATACCTGGTTCTTCCTGGCAGATGAGAAAATCGACTGACCTCGTTTAAAAACGGTCATTTCAGGATAAAGGAGCGCGATAACGTGGCAACGATTATTACCCCGGATCTGTGTGATGAGTTCCCGGACGTGCAGGTGGTGGAGCCCGGTTTCCGCAATTACGGAGGCCACAAGGCGTTTGGCGGTGAGATCGTGACCGTCAAGTGTTTCGAGGACAACTCGGTGGTGAAGGAGCAGGTAGGGCTTCCCGGGAAAGGCCGGGTGATGGTCGTGGACGGCGGTGCCTCCAAGCGCCATGCGCTGCTGGGCGACATGCTGGCGGAAAAGGCCGCGAGCAACGGCTGGGCCGGTCTGATTATCTATGGCTGTGTCCGGGATGTGGATGAGATTGGCCAGACGGCGGTGGGAGTTCAGGCTCTGGGCTCGCACCCGCGCAAGAGCGAAAAGCGCGGGCAGGGCGATCTCAATGTGCCAGTCCGGTTCCACGGGGTGACGTTTCACCCGGGACACTACGTGTACGCAGATAATAACGGTATTGTGGTATCCGAGCAGCCTCTGGTGTGAGGTCTCACCAGCAGACAGAAAACGGCGGCCCGAGGGCCGCCGTTTTTATGGCAGGGTGGATGCCGGGCTGGTCAGGTTCAGCGGGTGACTTCACTGATGCTGGTGCCCACCAGGAAGCCATCGCCTTCCGGTTCACAGCGGATCACCTCGCAGATGGTTTCCAGGGGTGGAAACTGGTCGCTGGCGGGTCGCAATAAGGTTTCCAACTCCTCGCCTACGACCACCGGGCGCTCGAGAAACAGCTGCATGCCGGTGGCGCTGAGGTCACGGCAAACACCCGTGAACACCTCACCCTTGCTGTTGGTGATCTCAATGACCGAATTTACCTGCATCCGGTGGAAGTCACGCTTTTCCGAGTAGTCCTTCATACAGTCAGGCCCAGTTGTCGGTTTTTCTTGTGGGTTTGAGCATGGGTATGATCAGGGCCAGAAGCACCCCTCCTAGTACCAGCCCGGCGCCCAGCAGCATGAAGTCGGATTCTTTGCTGGCTTCCAGACGCTCGTTCTCAGCGGTGAGAACTTCCAGATCATTGCGGATTTTCTGGTTTTCTTCCAGCAGCTCCCGGTTACGCTTTGCCAGGTTGATCGAGTCTGCCGCAATGCTCTTGATGCGTTGAAGCTCTGACTGCAGTTCTTCGGTGCGGTTCGACAGGTTGGATTCAGCACTTTCCAGGGAATCCCGCTCGCGGGTTACCGTTGCCAGTTGCTCCTGGGCCTGGGCCAGCTCGGCCCGGGTGTTTTCCAGTTGCTGACTGACCGTGCGGAGCCGGTCCGCCGCGATGGGGGTTTCGCTGAGGTACTGGCTGGAAACCCAGCCCTCAGTGCCTTTGGGGGTTCGGACGCGGGTAAAGTTATCGCCGGGTTCCAACACTTCGAGGGGGGTGCCGCTGGGCAGTGCGTTTTCAGTGATTCGGTACTGAACGCCGGCGCCGGACCGGACCGGCAAATACAGCTGGTCGTCTACCCAAACGGTCTTGGCCTGGGCCGCGGAAACCGAGGAAAGCACAAAAAGTACACTGATAACGAGACGAAAAAGCGTCACTGGATACGTTCCCTGAAAGTTGCGATTAAAAAGCGGTCATGGTTCAAGGCCGCAATTTTGTCACAGATGCCACGGCGTTCAAGCGGGGCATCATTACGATAAACTCATAGAGTCTGGCGCGGCTCTAGGGCAATACTGCCTTGAACGGCTTCACGGTCACCTGGCGGTAGACGCCGGCGGCGACATAGGGATCGGCATCCGCCCAGGCCCGGGCCGCCTCCAGTGACGCAAACTCCGCGATGACCAGGCTGCCGGTGAACCCGGCATCGCCCGGATCCGGCGTGTCGATGGCTGGGTGAGGGCCGGCAACCAGGAGTCTGCCTTCCGATTTCAGGGCCTGCAGCCGTTCAATGTGCGCCGGCCGTGCTGGCTGGCGTAGTGGCAGGCTGTTCTCGATATCCTCGCTGATAATCGCGTAATACATGGGGCTCTCCAGTACTGGTACACTGGGCAGTCAGGGCACAATCGCCTTTTCCCGACCCAGGATTTTTTGTGACTATACCGCAACACCCCGATTTGTGCATTGATCTGCACTGCCACAGCACCGCTTCCGATGGCACGCTTTCACCGACCGATCTGGTGATCCGGGCCCGGGAGAAAGGCGTCACCCATCTTGCGCTGACGGACCATGACACCGTGAACGGACTGGCGGAGGCGGAGGGCGCGGCCCGGGCCCAGGGTCTGTCGTTAATTACGGGCACAGAGCTGTCCTGTCTCTGGAAGAGCCGAACGATTCACATTGTGGGTCTGGATTTTGAAGTCGGGAATGCCGGGTTCCAGGCAGCCCTTGAGCGGCAGAATGAAAACCGCTGGGCACGGGCCCGAATGATTACCGAGCGGCTGGACAAGCTGAAGGTCAGCGACTTGTTGGAACGTGCGACGGTTGTGTCTGGTGGCGATGTGCCCGGCCGGCCGCACTTTGCAAGGGTACTGGTCGAGGCCGGTGTGGTAAAAGATCACGCCCAGGCATTCAAGCGGCACCTGGGTAATGGCAAACCCGGAGACGTCAAGGCCTACTGGCCGGAATTGTCGGAGGTCGTGCGCTGGATCAATGAGGCTGGCGGTATCGCAGTGCTGGCGCATCCACGGAAGTATCAGCTGACGGCAACCAAGTTGCGGGAGCTTACCGCTGACTTTCGCCGGGCCGGGGGGCAGGGCATTGAGGTGTCGACCTCGGGCCAGTCCAGTGGCGATCTGGGCTTTCTGGCGGAGTTGTGTCGTCGGGAATCGTTACTGGCATCACAGGGCAGTGACTTTCATTTTCCCGGTGGGTCCTGGTGTGAGCTTGGTCGTATCATGAAAATGCCAGACGGGCTTGAGCCGGTCTGGCATCATTTCAGGCAACCACTGATCGGGTCCCTGCCGGCCTAATCCGGGGCATGGTATAACAGGTAGAGATCGGTCAGTGAGTCCGGAATGGCATCGGCCATCTGCCGGGACAGCTTCTCGCTGTTGCGAACCTTCTGAAAGTCCTCGTCATCGAAGAGCCCCGACAGGGTCAGCATGGGCAGCATCAGGTCCGCTGTCTCTTCCTCACTGGCTGCGTCCAGCCACGCCTCTTCCCGCTCCAGGAAGGTGTCGACAAACCCGGCGCACCAGTTCTCCAGTGCGTTCATCGGGTCGCCATCTTCCGGTTCGGGCAGTTCCAGAGACTGGCCCATGTCCAGGGCGTGGGCCATGTCCCGGGAAAGCTGCCGGACGCAATACGCGAATATCTCCGGAACGCCGCCACCGGGTACCGAGTCGGCACCCGTGGCGAGACGAAAGAGGTCTTCCGGGCTGAGCTCTGCCGGGCCGACGACGCTGGCACAGACAACCCCGTGGAAGCCGAAGAAATCCAGGGCATCGTCACCCCAGGGTTCGGCGAAGAGGATATCTTCCAGTGCTTCGATGTCGGTATTCGATAGCATGCGTCAGTTACTCCCGGCCTTTTTGGCTTCTTCCGCCGCCCGCTGGCGTTTGCGGACTTCTCTCGGATCATTGTAGGCGCGGCCCGGTGTAACGGGTACCTCGGTGGCTGCGGTCTCCGGACGTTTGCTTTCCTGGTCGTCTTTTTGTTCCGTAGCACTGACTTCCGGTTTCTTGGCTTCTTTCACTTCTTCGGCTTTCGGTGCCTTGGCCTTGGGAGATTCCTTGGGGGACTCTTTGGGGGACCCCGTTGGGCTCTCCGCCGTGTCGCTGGCAGCAGGTTCCGGCTTGTCAGCCTCGGATTTCCCGACCGGCGCTTGTGCCGTGTCTGTTTCGGCCTTTGCCGGCTTTGGCGTGGGCGCCTGCTCGACCTCTGCGTCCGCCGGGGCGGACTGCTCAGTCTTTGCCTTGGGAGCGCTGGCTGTGTCCGGTTCCGCCGGCTGGGCCGCCTTGGCGTCTGGCTTGACTGGCTCGGCCGCTTTGTCTGGTGTCTTATCCGCTACCTTGTTGTCGGCCTTTGCCACGACGGCATTGTCTGCCTTTTCAGCAGCTTTCGGCTCCGACTTCTCAGTAGTTTGCGGTTCCGCCTTTTCAGTGGCTTTCGGCTCCGCCTTTCCGGCGTCTTCAGGCTGCGTATCTTTCTGATGCCTGTCACTGCGGGTCGCCTTGCGTTCCGCCGGGGTTGAGCCCGT
>CBIHLH010000061.1:0-21548 GCA_966210405.1 uncultured Marinobacter sp. | reverse complement strand
GCGCGGAACTGTGCTCCGGACCCTGCCCTTCGTAGCCATGAGGCAACAGCAGGGTAAGGCCGCAGAGACGCCCCCACTTATGCTCACCACTGGTCAGGAACTGGTCGATCACCACCTGGGCGCCGTTGGCAAAGTCACCGAATTGCGCTTCCCAGACAACAAGACCGTCGGGCGCCGTGGTTGAATAGCCATACTCAAAAGCCATCACGGCCTCTTCAGACAGCAGCGAGTCGTATATTTCAAACTTCGGCTGGTCTTCGGACAACTCCGCAAGGGCAATATGCGTGGAGCCATCCTTCTGATTGTGAAGAACCGCATGACGGTGGGAGAACGTGCCCCGGCCGATATCCTGGCCGGTCAGGCGAATGGGGTGCCCTTCGTTCAGCAGAGTCGCATAGGCCATAACCTCGCCATAACCCCAGTTGATGGGCAGCGCACCTGCCGTCATCTTCTCGCGATCTGAAACGATCTTGGACACCTGGCGCTGGATACTGAACCCCTCAGGAACCGAGGTCAGCTTTTTGCCCAGTTTCTGGATCGTCTTCAGGGCAACACTGGATTTGCACTTGGCCGTCCACTCATGACCCAGGAACGGCGTCCAGTCAACATACAGATCCTTGTTGGGCTCCTTGACCAGCGATTTGACCACGTGCTCGCCGTTATCCAGCGCGTCACGGTAGTCGTTCTCCATCTGCTTGGCTTCATCCTCGCTGATCACACCAGCTTCCATCAACTGGTCCGCATACAGGTTGCGGGTGGTTTTCAGCTTGCGGATCTTCTCATACATCACCGGCTGGGTTGCGGCAGGCTCATCCGCTTCGTTATGGCCTCGGCGACGGTAGCAGACCAGATCAATAACCACGTCGTTCTTGAACTCGTTGCGGTAGTCCATTGCCATCTGGGTGACGAACATGACCGCTTCCGGATCGTCTGCATTCACATGCAGGATCGGCGCCTGGATCATCTTGGCGACGTCGGTACAGTATTCGGTAGACCGGGCGTCTTCCTGCTTGCTGGTGGTAAAGCCAACCTGGTTGTTGATGACGATATGAATGGTACCGCCAACCCCGAAACCACGGGTCTGGGACATCTGGAAAGTTTCCATCACCACGCCCTGACCGGCAAAGGCCGCATCACCGTGCAGAATGATCGGAACAACCTTGTTGCCTTCATTGTCATTGCGGCGGGTCTGGCGGGCACGAACGGAGCCCTCGACCACCGGAGACACAATTTCGAGGTGCGACGGGTTAAAGGCCATGGCGAGGTGAATCTCGCCGCCGGGGGTCATCACGTTGGATGAGAAGCCCTGGTGGTACTTCACGTCACCGGATCCGGAGTCCGCCAGCTTCTTGCCTTCAAACTCGTCAAAGAGTTCTTTCGGATTCTTCCCGAGGGTATTCACAAGAACGTTCAGGCGGCCACGGTGGGCCATACCAAGAACGATTTCTTTGGCGCCGTAAGATCCGGCCCGCTGGATCAGTTCATCCAGGCAGGGAATCAGGCTTTCACCACCCTCAAGGCCAAAACGCTTGACGCCCGGATAACGGGAACCCAGGTATTTTTCCAGGCCTTCAGCGGCGGTCAGACGCTCCAGAATGTGCTTGCGGGTTTTCGCCTCGTACTCCGGCTGTGAGCGAACCGGCTCCATGCGCTGCTGAAACCACCGCTTGATGCGGGTATCCACCACGTGCATGTACTCTGCACCAATGCTCTCGCAATAGGTTTGGCGCAGCCCCTGTACGATATCTCTGAGCTTCATGGCCTCGGCGCCAAACGTCAGGGAGCCGGTCTGAAACTCAAGATCAAGATCTGAGTCCGTCAGTTCGTGGAACGCAGGGTCAAGGTCCTCTACGTTCGGGCGCTGCCAGACACCGAGCGGATCCAGCCGGGCTTCCTGGTGGCCACGAAAACGGAAGGCGTTAATCAGTTGGAGAACACGAATCTGCTTTTTATCGGCATCGGATGTCGCGCTGGCGGGAACGCCGCTGCTGGCCAGAAAGCGCTGATTGCGGGAGATGTGTTCAAATTGCTCGCGAATGGAAGAGTGAACGATGTCGCGGCCCTGGTAGCCATCGACACTGGGAAGCTTGTCGAAGTAGCTGCGCCACTCTTCGGGTACGGCATTGGGGTCTGTCAGGTAGGTTTCGAAAAGCTGTTCAACATAGGCCAGATTGCCACCCTGCAGGTGGGAAGTCTGCCATAACTGCTCCATTATGCTTTCGTGCATCTTGAATAGCTCACCTTGGGCTGGTGCGGGGGAGCCCGGTATGGTCGGCCAGGGGTAATTCTCAGTCAATACGGGTTTTTACGGGATCGACTTTGGCCACCACACCCGACATGGATGTTTTCCGTTCCCCAGTGGTTTTTATACTCGGCAAAGCCGTAAGACAACCTTTTAAGTTCCCGCCACGGCCCGCGTAGTGTGCACCCGGGTAAGACTTTTGACTATAAGCCTTTGGTTGAAGGCCCTGCGTCGTTGCAGGGCCTTCCGGGCACTGAACCTGATCAAAACAGTATAGCGTCTGATTCAGATTCTGCTGATCAGGTCGCCCGTTGCAGCAGGAGGTTCCGAATGTGGCCGATCGCCTTGGTGGGGTTCAGACCTTTCGGGCAGACGCTGACACAGTTCATGATGCCCCGGCAGCGGAAGACGCTGAACGGATCATCAAGATTGGCCAACCGCTCTTCCTGGGCGGTGTCGCGGCTGTCAGCCAGGAACCGGTAGGCCTGCAGCAGGCCCGCCGGACCCACGAATTTTTCCGGATTCCACCAGAACGACGGACAGGCCGTGGAACAGCAGGCGCACAGGATACATTCGTACAGGCCGTCCAGCTTTTCCCGGTCTTCCGGCGATTGCAGGCGCTCGATCGCCGGCGCCGGATTGTCGTTCACCAGATACGGCATGACCTTTTCGTACTGCTTGTAGAACAGGCTCATGTCGACCACCAGATCGCGAATGACCGGCAGGCCAGGCAACGGGCGAAGAACAATCTTGTTGTTCTTCGCCACATCCGACACTGGCGTAATACAGGCCAGGCCGTTCTTGCCATTCATGTTCATGCCATCGGAGCCACAAACACCTTCCCGGCAGGAGCGGCGGTAGGCCATGGACGGATCTTTTTCCTTGATGAGGTTGAGCACATCAAGAACCATCAGATCCTTGCCTTCCGGAATCTCGACATCCACGTCCTGCATGTAGGGCGCATTGTCGGTTTCCGGGTTGTAACGGTAGAGGCTTACTAACATTGCAATTCCCCCTTAGTAAGTCCGGATCTTCGGCTGGAAGGTGTCTACGGTCTTTGGCGCAAAGTTGACGTCGCGCTTGCCAACACGCTTCTCGAGCGGGAAGTACACGGAGTGCTTCAGCCAGTTCTCATCATCACGTTCGGTGAAGTCGTTCCGGGCATGGGCACCACGGCTTTCCTTGCGCTCGAACGCCGAGATCGCCGTTGCCAGGGCCACTTCGTACAGGTTGTCCAGCTCAAGCGCCTCGATACGGGCGGTATTGAACGCATTGCTGGTATCAGCCAGCTTGGTGTTCCGTACACGCTCACCGATGGTCTCAAGCTTTTTCAGGCCCTCTTCCATGCTGTCGCCATCACGGAATACCCCGAAGTACAACTGCATGCAGTTCTGAAGATCCTTGCGAACCTCGGCCACGCTCTCGCCCTCAGAGGCCGAGCTCAGGCGATCCAGGCGGGCCATGGCGCGCTTGATGTCTTCTTCGCTGGCGCCGTCCACTTCGAAGCCGCCGCGCAACTGCTCTTCGATGTGCAGGCCAGCCGCACGACCAAACACCACCAGATCCAGAAGCGAGTTGCCGCCCAGACGGTTGGCACCGTGAACCGACACACAGGCCGCTTCACCGCAGGCAAACAGACCAGGGATCGGCTTGTCTTTTCCGCTGCCATCCTGGGTCAGAGCCTGGCCGCCGACGTTGGTGGGAATACCGCCCATCATGTAGTGGCAGGTTGGAACAACAGGGATTGGCTCTTTGACCGGGTCTACGTGAGCAAAGGTACGGGACAGCTCACAGATGCCGGGCAGGCGAAGGTTCAGGGTTTCTTCACCCAGGTGATCCAGCTTCAGCAATACGTGGTCCTTGTCGGGGCCGCAACCGCGCCCTTCCAGAATCTCGATCACCATGGAGCGTGCAACCACATCACGGCCGGCCAGATCTTTTGCGTTCGGCGCATAACGCTCCATGAAGCGCTCGCCCTCGGCGTTGATCAGGTAGCCGCCCTCACCCCGGCAGCCCTCGGTTACCAGCGTGCCGGCACCGTGAATGCCGGTCGGGTGGAACTGCCACATTTCCATGTCCTGCACCGGGAAACCGGCACGCAGGGCCATGCCGATACCGTCGCCGGTATTGATCAGGGCGTTGGTGGTGGAGGCGTAAATGCGGCCGGCACCACCGGTGGCCAGAACCGTGGCCTTGGACTTGATATAGGCGACTTCACCGGTTTCGATCTCAATGGCAACCACGCCAACCACTTCATCCTTGCTGTTCTTCACCAGGTCAACCGCGTACCACTCATTCAGGAAGGTGGTGCCGCCTTTCAGGTTGGCCTGATAGAGCGTGTGCAGCAGCGCATGCCCGGTGCGGTCCGCAGCCGCGCAGGTACGGGCGGCCTGGGCAGGGTTATCCGGCCCCTTGGACTGGCCGCCGAACGGACGCTGGTAAATGCGGCCCTGCTCGGTACGGGAAAACGGCAGCCCCATGTGTTCAAGCTCGAATACCGCCTGCGGGCCGACGGAGCACATATACTCGATCGCGTCCTGGTCACCGATGTAATCGGAGCCCTTGACGGTGTCATACATATGCCAGCGCCAGTCGTCGTTGGGGTCCGCACTGGCAATGGCACAGGTGATGCCGCCCTGGGCCGATACGGTGTGAGAACGGGTCGGAAACACTTTCGTGATACACGCGGTGTTAACGCCGGATTCGGTCAGTTGCAGGGCGGCACGCATACCGGCGCCGCCACCACCGACCACAATAGCGTCGTAGGACATGGTCTTGATATTAGCCATCGATTAAAGCCCCCAAAGAATCTGAATGCCCCAGACCACGTAGACAAACATGGTCAACCCACACGCAGCCTGCACAAGGAATCTGGGCGCCGTGGCCTTGATGTAGTCCGTGGTGACCGTCCAGAGTCCGACCCAGGCGTGCGCGCCGAGCGACATCAACGCCAGAAGGGAAAAGATCCGGAACCAGGTCTGGCCAAACAACGCGGACCAGGAGTCATAGTTGACCTCGGTGGCCAACAGAAACCCGAACAGAAAAACCGTATATAAAGCAAGCACATAAGCTGTTACCCGCTGGATCAGCCAGTCATAGACTCCACTGCGACCCAGGTTCGTGACGCTGTTTACCATACCCAGACTCCTGCCAGCACGATGAGAACCACGGAAATGGCAATGGTGAGCTTGGCGGCCAGTCGTCCGCTTTCGAGCTCTTCCCCGATACCCATATCCATAATCAGGTGTTTGATACCTGCAACCAGGTGGTACAGCAGAGCAGACAAAATGCCCCAGATAATCAGCTTGGCAAGGAAGCTGTCCAGCAGTTCACTTACGCGGCTGAAGCCTTCTTCCCCGGACAGGGAAAGCTGAAGCCCATACAACAGGAACGCAACACCAACAAAAATGATGATGCCACTGACCCGATGCAATATGGACGTAATGGCTGGCAGCGGAAAATGAAACTTGCCGAGATCGAGATTTACTGGTCGTTTGCTATTCACAGCGCTCTCACACTCTCTCTTGGTTCCGCGGGACCGGCAGGCCGGTGGCGGATGATTGGTATGTTGGGATCGGAAACCTGGCTTGTGGCCGGCAACCGATTGTTTCAGGAGGGTGAATGACATTCCGGTAGCTTGCTATCCACAAATCTACGCGATGCTGCATCCCCGATTCCGGGCTACGGATTATAAGGAGACACCCCTGCAATTACAAACGCGCAACCCACCGAAAGCCCTGCAAACCCCTGCCCCTGGCCAGCTATAAGACTAATTGACAAAATCAATTCCCGATCCGGGAGCATGAAATCCGGGTTATCCCTGATTTACACCAGGCGTGAAATTCCGGGTTTTCCGGACTCTTCCATTGACAAAAAAAGCCAACGCCCTATATTTTGCCGCCAGTTTTGCGATAATACGCGCCTTCCAGCGCATCTATAAATGCAGATAAAGCTGTCAAAGCTGAGAAACAGGAGAGCACCATGACCGACAGGAAAGCTACGCTCTCGGTGGGGGATAAATCCATTGAGCTACCAGTGTATTCCGGCACCGTCGGCCCTGACGTTATCGACGTTCGAGGCCTGGTTCAGGAAGGCGTATTCACCTATGACCCGGGGTTCGTTTCCACCGCGGCATGCGAATCCGCCATCACCTACATCGACGGCGCAAACGGCGTTCTCCTGCACAGAGGGTATCCGATTGAACAGCTGGCAGAACACTCCGACTACCTGGAAGTGTGTTACCTGTTGCTGAACGGCGAGCTGCCAACCCCGGCGCAGAACCAGCAGTTCCACGACACCATCAAAAACCACACCATGCTCCATGACCAGATGCGGAATTTTTTCCAGGGCTTCCGCCGTGACGCGCATCCGATGGCCATCATGTGTGGCGTTGTAGGCGCCCTGTCCGCCTTTTATCACGACCAGATGGACGTGACCGACCAGACCCAGCGGGAAATCACCGCCCACCGTCTGATCGCCAAGATGCCGACCATTGCCGCCTGGTGTTACAAGTACAGCCTCGGCCAGCCGTTCATGTACCCCCGCAACGAGCTCTCCTATTCCGAGAATTTCCTGCAGATGATGTTCGGCGTGCCTTGTGAGGAGTACAAGCCTAACCCGATCCTCGCCAAGGCCATGGACAAGATCTTCATTCTGCACGCGGACCATGAACAGAACGCCTCCACGTCTACCGTTCGCCTCGCCGGATCCACCGGCGCCAACCCTTACGCCTGCATTGCTTCCGGCATTGCCGCCCTCTGGGGCCCGGCTCACGGCGGCGCTAACGAAGCCGTTCTGGACATGCTGGCGGAAATCGGCGACGAATCCAATATCGAGAAATTCATTGCCAAGGCCAAGGACAAAGACGATCCTTTCCGCCTGATGGGCTTCGGTCACCGGGTTTACAAGAACTTCGACCCGCGCGCCAAGGTGATGGCCGAAACCGCCCACGAGGTCCTGACCGAGCTCGGGCTGGAAAACGATCCGCTGCTGAAAATCGCCCAGCGCCTGGAGAAAATCGCCCTCGAAGACGACTACTTCGTCGAGCGCAAGCTGTACCCGAACGTGGACTTCTACTCCGGCCTGATCCTCAAGGCCATTGGCATCCCCACCTCCATGTTCACCGTGATCTTCGCCATGTCGCGTACCATCGGCTGGTTCTCGCACTGGAACGAGATGGTCAGCGGCGACTACCGGATCGGCCGTCCGCGCCAGCTGTACACCGGCTCAGACAAGCGCGACTACCCGACCAGCTAAGTCTCTGGAAAACACGCCAGAAGCAAACACAAAGGCCGCTGATATCAGCGGCCTTTGTGTTTCTGATCAGCCAAACCCGTCAGCGACACTCGGCAGGCAGGTACTTTTCATTCACATTCTGGCCATAACAGGTCCATGAGAGCTCACCCTCAGCCATAGCGGGTTCCAGCACGATATATTCCGATTCACCCGAGGCATCCTCACCCATTTCAACCCCAATGGTGCCATTGTCATAAACATCAATGGAATAATTGTGTTGCTGGTTATCAAGGGTAAGGTCCGGATAGCCCAGCTCCTGCATCGTCACCGGCCACGCCTGCTGCTCATAGACATAGGCGGTCACCCGCTGCTGTACCTCCTCACCCGCGAGGTAGGCGGCAGAATACCGGGCCTTCTCCACGTAGGTCTGATACGCCGGAATAGCCACCGCTGCCAGGACACCGATGATTGCGACCGTCACCAGCAACGAGGCCGCCCCACCGGCACCACCGCCCAGACGGGGTACAAACATTGACAACGTCCAGGCCCACAGACTGCGACGGGGGTGCGTCACCTCCCTGCCCTGGGCCAGCGCCACCGCCGTGGCCATCCGCTTGGTGAGCCAGGGATAATCGCCAGTCAGCTCGTTAAAGGACATCCAGAACCCATTGGTCGCCTGAACCTGGCTGACATACGCATCCACATTGATCGTCTTCCAGCGTGTATCCCCGGCCGCAATGGCTGCAATGGCCGCCTTGATGTCCGCTTCGGACTGGCAACAGGCGACGCCATAGCGGTCGCAGGTATATTCCTCGGCCCGACGCAGGGCCGGCCCGACAACCGGTAACAGCGAACCCGGCATGACAAAGGCGCGCCACGACAGGTGCTTGCGGTGGATGTGGCCAAGTTCATGGCCAATATAGAAATCAATCGCCCCCTGCTGATCCTCCAGCGCATCGATCACATCCGTGAACAGGACCACGAAATGGCGCCCGAGGAACTTCGTGGCCAGCGCGTTAAAAAAGTCCGTACGCAACAAATAGGCCTCCGGCACGTCCTTGACCCCCACCTTCTCGCAGCAGCGCACCAGACGCTCATACAGGTCCGGATACTGCTCACGACTGATCCGGACACCGGACCCCTTCAGGTGGGAGATAAAAGCAGAGTGCGCAAACAGGAAAAACAGGTACCCCAGGAGCAGATACAACAAAACGATCCCGAAGGTGCCAACAAACAGTGCGAGCCAGATAATCGCCGAAAAAACGACCGCTCTCCTGAGCAATGGTTTTTCATTCTTGTAAACCAGTTCCATGCCAATCCCTCAATTTAATGACGACAGGGTGACGGAGCCGGATCCCCGGCGCCGGTTGCATCAACCGGAGGAAGGCACGGGGCAATGAACAGTCTGATTCAAATGAGCATGTCATTGAGGTGCTTCCGTGCAGTTGAAGAAAAAGTATAGAAATGGCGTTACATGAGATCTAGCGCTACATGCCAAAAAAACGATCCATAAATAAAACTGTGATCGGGATCAACAAAATTTCCATGCCCCCGGCCCATAAACCGGAACTTAACCATCGCCAGCTGATCAATAATTAACCGGAGAACTGAACTGCCGGAACTGGATGCGTACCAAATGTGCGTACTAATTGGAGGATAAACCATGCGTTTTCTAGCTGCTCTGTTATTCACCGTCTTTTTCGCCGGCACTGCACTGGCCGGCCAGTGCCCGTCGCTGGTTAGCCAGATCGACCAGCAACTCCAGTCTGCTCAACTCGACAGCGAGACGAAAGCCGATATTAAAGCCCTTCGCGATAAGGGGGAATCACTACACCAACAGGGAAAACACGCCGAGTCGGTTGAAGTACTTAAAAAAGCCATAAGCAAGCTCGACGGCATGTCGTAACGATCAAACGCCAGGTAGTGGCATGACCATCCTTGCGGATCGCCCACGCCGCTGCCGATCCAGCTGTCTTTCTTGGCCTGCAGCACCCGATCATAGTCGGCGGCGGTGTGGTTGTTTTGGGCGTCGGTGACGGTGGTGCGGAGCTGCACCGAACTGCAGGTTGAAGCGCCCTGCGCTGCCACCGGCTTCCCATCGAGCCCTCGGATTGCTATGCTATATGTGTCATACACGTATTGCGACAGAGGTTGCCATGCTAGCGATCCGCTTACCTGAAGAGATTGAAGCCCGTTTGGCTGAACTGGCCGCCAAGACCGGGCGCACCAAGACCTTCTATGCCCGCGAGGCGATTCTTGAGCACCTCGACGAGATGGAAGACAAATACATGGCCATCAACCGCCTGGAGAACCCCGGCAAGCGCTGGACATTGACCGAGCTGGAGCAGGATCTTGACCTGGATCGTTGAATTTGACGATGGGGCCGCCAAGGAGTTGCGCAAGCTCGATCGGCAGGCCCAACAAGAGATTCTGCGCTACCTCCGTGAGCGCATTGCCACCGATGAAGACCCCCGCCGTTTTGGTAAGCCACTGTCCCGCGATCTGGCGGGATTATGGCGCTACCGAATGCGTAACTACCGCATGATCTGCCATATTGAAGACGATAAGCTGGTTGTGTTGGTGTTGCGTGTAGGCCACCGCAAAGATATTTACGAGTAACCTTTTTCTTTTAGCTGCCTAGCAGTGACTCAGGCGGCGGTTGTACGGATCGTAGCTGTAGCGGCTGACGGTGTTGTTGCCGTGCAGCACGTAGGTGCGCTGGGTCAGTTCACCCAGCGTCCGCAGGGTCGGGGTTTCCTTGTGGATCAGGTTGCCCGCCAGGTCAATCTGCGCCCATGCCTGAGACGGATGGTGGCCTCGCCACTGCCCAGCTCACAGAAGAGCCATCCATGGCATGATGACCTGAGTTATTCTGACAGCTAGAATCAATCAGGCAATTCCATCATTCAAAACAAATAATCAATAAGTTACTTACGCGGAGATCGCTATGACAACAACCGCAACCTTCATTGGCCTGGGCGTGATGGGGTATCCGATGGCCGGCCACCTGGCGAACGCCGGACTCACCGTAAGAGTCTGGAACCGCACGTCGGCCACGGCCGAGCAATGGGCCCGGGACTACAATGGCACCCCCTGCCAGACCATCTCGGAGGCCGTTCAGGGCGCCGACATCGTCCTCACCTGCGTCGGTGCCGATAAGGACCTGATGGCGGTTTATGATGGAGATGGCGGCATACTGGCAAACGCCCGGGAAGGAGCCGTCCTGGTGGATCACACCACGGCGTCCGCCACCGTCGCTGAACAACTGGCCAGCCTCGCCAGCGACAGGAACCTGGGATTCATTGATGCCCCGGTCTCCGGGGGTCAGCAAGGCGCCGAAAACGGCAAGCTGACGGTCATGTGCGGCGGTACCGAGGCGGATTTCGAGAAAGTCAGGCCGGCCCTGGAGCACTATTCACGGGCCCTGAACCTGATGGGGCCGGCTGGCAGCGGCCAGAAAACCAAGATGGTGAACCAGATCGCTATTGCCGGGCTGGTTCAGGGCCTGTCTGAAGCACTGCACTTCGCCGAGCAGGCGGGTCTTGATGTGCAGCGGGTCGTTGATGTGATTTCCAAGGGCGCCGCCCAGTCCTGGCAGATGGAGAACCGCTCCGGCACCATGATCAATGGCGAGTTCAATCATGGTTTTGCCGTGGACTGGATGCGCAAGGATCTTGGTATCTGCCTAGAGGAGGCCCGCAAGGTGAATGCCTCTATCCCGGTGGCCGGGCTGGTGGATCAGTTCTATGCCGATGTTCAGGCCATGGGGGGTAGCCGATGGGATACCTCGTCGCTGATCCAGCGGTTGCGGAAGTTCCGGTAAGAATCTGAGAGCGGGGTCAGATGAAGGTTTTCATCCGACCCCTCGTTCAACGGACCTATTTTTCCTTAGGCTGCCACTTGCCGTTCACATACCACGCGGACCAGCCTGTCGCCTTGCCCTCTTTCTCGGACATGACGTACTGCTCCTTGCTCTTGCGGCTGTATCGGATGACCGTCGGGTTGCCTTCCGGGTCCCGCTCTGGCGCGTCCATCAGATAATCGTACTTCGGGTCGATTTCCTTGCGGTGTGGCTTGATCTCCATCACCAGTGGCGGGCGGGTTTCCCGGTTTTTCGGGAACTTGCTGGCCGCCAGGAACAGGCCGGAGGCACCATCCCGCAGCACGTAGGTGTCATCCACTTTCTGGCACGGCAATTCCGGCATCGGCACCTGGTCCATCTTGGGCGGCGCCGGTTCGCCGTTCTTCAGTAACTTGCGGGTATTCTTACAGGTCTCGCTGGTGCAGCCGAAGTATTTGCCAAAGCGGCCGGTTTTCAGCTGCATCTCCGAGCCACACTTGTCGCATTCCAGCGTCGGGCCGTCGTAGCCCTTGATCCGGAAGGTGCCCTTCTCTATCTCGTAACCGGAACAGTCGGGGTTATTACCGCAGACATGCAGCTTGCGGGTTTCATCCACCAGGTAACTGTCCATGGCCGTGCCACACTTGGGGCAGCGGCGCTTCTTCCGCAACAGCCGGGTTTCCCCTTCGCCTTCCACGTCGTCGTCGGCACTGACCACCTCGTCGCCCGACACCAGGTTGATGGTGGTCTTGCACCGCTCCTTGGGTGGCAACGAGTAGCCGGAACATCCCAGGAACACGCCAGTACTGGCGACCCGGATCTGCATGTTGCGACCGCAACTCGGGCAGGGAATATCGGTTTCGGTGGGACTGTTGGCGCGCATGCCACCGTCGTCACTGCTTTCAGCGGTTTCCAGCTGTTGCCGGAACCGGCCATAGAAGTCGTTGAGAACCTTTTTCCACTCAACGTCGCCCTCGGCGATCTCGTCGAGTTCGTCTTCCATCCTCGCGGTGAAATCGAAGTCCATCAGGTTCGGAAACGACTCCGATAATCGCTCGGTTACGATTTCGCCCATTTTTTCGGCGTAGAACCGGCGATTCTGAAGGCGCACGTACCCCCGATCCTGAATGGTGGAGATAATAGAGGCGTAGGTGGACGGGCGACCGATGCCCTGCTTCTCGAGTTCTTTAACCAGGCTCGCTTCAGTGTATCGCGGTGCCGGCTTGGTAAAGTGCTGGCTCGGATCCAGCTTCTTCAGATCAAGCACCTCATCCACCTGAATATCCGGCAGCGAAACGTCCTCGTCTTTTTTGACAGTCTGGGGAGCCGCCTTGAGGAAGCCATCAAACTTGATGATCCGGCCACGGGTACGCAGCTCGTAATCACCATTGGCCACCACAATGGAGGTACTCAGGAACTCGGCATCCGACATCTGGCAGGCAATAAACTGCCTCCAGATCAGGTCATAAAGCTTCTCGGCATCTTTCTCAAGGCCACTGATATCCGCCGCGCGACGACTTACCTCGGTCGGGCGAATTGCCTCGTGGGCCTCCTGGGCGCCTTCCTTGCTGCCATAGACTCTCGGCTTTTCGGGAAGGTATCGGCCCCCGAACTGCTTCTGAACGAAATCCCGGCAACTGTTAACCGCGTCCTGACTCAGGTTGGTGGAGTCGGTACGCATGTAGGTAATGAAGCCAGCTTCGTACAGACGCTGGGCCAGCATCATGGTTTTCTTGACACTGAACCCCATACGGTTACTCGCCGCCTGCTGCAGCGTAGAGGTAATGAAAGGCGCGGACGGGCGGGATCGGGTCGGCTTGTCCTCGCGCTTGGCAACCTTGAAGGTGCCGGCTTTCAGACGATTAACGTGTTCGGTGCTTTGTTGCTCATTGACCGGCCGGTAGGGCTTGTCGTCGTGGCGGGTCACCTCGAACCGGACCGGCTGGCCCGCCTTGTCCGAGGCAAGATCGGCATGGAGCTGCCAGAACTCTTCCGGCACAAATTTCCGGATCTCCCGCTCGCGTTCCGCAATCAGTCGCACAGCGACGGACTGAACCCGGCCTGCCGAAAGACCGCGAGCAATCTTGGCCCACAACAGCGGAGAGACCATGTAGCCCACCACGCGATCCAGGAAACGCCTGGCCTGCTGGGCATTTACACGGTTTTTATCGAGATTTCCGGGGTCCTTGAACGCTTCCTGGATGGCGCGCTTGGTGATCTCGTTAAACACCACCCGTCGGTACTTCTCCGGCTCACCGCCAATGGTCTCCTGAAGGTGCCAGGCGATGGCTTCCCCTTCGCGGTCCAAATCCGTCGCGAGATAGATATGGTCAGCGGATTTCGCCAACCGCTTGAGCTCGCTGACCACCTTTTCCTTGCCGGGCAGAATCTCATAGCGGGCGCTCCAGTCCTGATCCGGATCCACACCCATCCGGGCAACCAGTTGCTCCCGGGACTTGCGCTTTTTGTGCTCGGCCTTTTCTTCCGGGCTCATTTTCCGGGTTACCGCAGCCTGTCTGGCACGCTCTTTGGGGTCCGACTGGGACCCACTGCCACTCACGGGAAGATCACGAATGTGCCCGACGCTCGACTTCACAATAAAGTCGGAACCCAGGTATTTATTGATGGTCTTCGCTTTCGCTGGTGACTCGACAATTACGAGACTTTTACCCATATCGGAGATCTGTATCCTTGGCGATAAATCGGTCAATTCGTCAGCAAACCGTAAACTCGCTGTAAAATCAGTCGGCTAGAAAACATACAAATGCCGCTACTGTATATAGGATCACTGTTTTACAGGGTCAAGAATAGCAAGACAACCCATTCTTTCTGCCAGTCCTGCTTTTTTATGGACCCCGTAAGGCCGGTAGCCGGCACATAAACAGGAAAGCCCGGCATCATGCCGGGCTTTCCTTTAACTGCGTCACGGATGCCGCTCAGCGAATCAGAGACGCTCCCACACAGTAGCAATGCCCTGACCCAGGCCGATACACATGGTGGAAACACCAAGCTTACCGCCCTTGGCCTGCATCACGTTTAGCAGGGTTGTGGAGATACGTGCACCAGAACAGCCCAGCGGATGGCCCAGGGCAATCGCGCCGCCGTTCAGGTTCACTTTCTCTTCCATGACGCCCAGCAGTTTCAGGTCTTTCAGGACCGGCAGAGACTGGCCAGCGAAGGCTTCGTTCAGTTCCCAGAAGTCGATATCCTCAACTTTCAGGCCCGCCCGCTTGAGCGCCTTCTTGGTGGCCGGAACCGGGCCGTAGCCCATGATCGCAGGATCACAGCCTGCAACGGCCATGCTGCGAATCCGGGCAATTGGCTTCAGGCCCAGGGCTTCGGCACGCTCCGCGGACATGAGCACCATGGCGGCGGCACCGTCGGTCAGCTGCGAAGACGTACCGGCCGTTACCGTGCCGTTCTTCGGATCAAACGCCGGCTTCAGCTGGCCCAGGGACTCAGCCGTCGTCTCCGGACGAATGGTCTCGTCTTCTTCGATCAGCTTCACAAAGCCATTTTCGTCGTGCCCCTGAATAGGCACGATTTCGTTCTTGAAACGGCCCTCAACGGTTGCTTCGTGAGCCAGGCGATGTGAGCGAGCACCAAACTCGTCCTGCTGCTCCCGGGTAATACCGTGCATTTTCGCCAGCATTTCCGCGGTCAGGCCCATCATGTTGGACGCCTTGGCAGAGTACTTGGATGCAGCCGGGTTGTGGTCGAAGCCTTCGGTCATGGGCACGTGGCCCATGTGCTCGACACCGCCAACAAAGAACACATCGCCGTTGCCGGTCATGATGGCCTGAGCGGCGGTGTGAATCGCGCTCATGGCGGAGCCACACAGGCGATTCACGGTCTGGGCCGCTGACTCATGGGGAATGCGGGTCAGCAGGGAAATCTGACGCGCCACGTTGAAGCCCTGTTCCTTGGTCTGATTTACACAGCCCCAGATCACATCTTCAACTTCTTTCGGGTCGAGCTTCGGGTTGCGCTCAAACAGTGCTTCAATCAGAGCGGCGGACAGGGTTTCTGCACGCACGTTCCGGAAACAGCCGTTTTTGGCACGACCCATCGGAGTCCGCACGCAATCGACAACGACAACGTCTCTCGGATTAAGGCTCATAGATCTTTCTCCGTTCGGAATCAGGGTTAGCCAAAGAACTTTTTGCCAGTTTTGGCCATTTCACGCAGCTTCTCGGTCGGGTGATACAAAGGACCAAGATCTGCAAACTTGTCTGCCAGCTCGACGAATTTGTCGACACCCATGTCGTCGATGTAGCGCAGGGCACCAGCCCGGAACGGCGGGAAGCCGATACCGAAAATCAGGCCCATATCAGCATCTGCCGGATCTTCGACAATGCCGTCTTCCAGGCAGCGAACGGTTTCCAGGCACAGCGGGATCATCATGCGGGCGATGATGTCGTCTTCCTCGAAGTCCTTCTTACCCTCAACCACGGGCTCGATCAGCTTGTAGGTTTCCTCGTCGACAATCTTCTTCGACTTGCCCTTACGGTCTTCTTCGTACTTGTAGAAGCCCTTGTCGTTCTTCTGGCCGTAGCGGTTATTCTCGAACATCACGTCAATGGCGGACTTGAAGTCGGACTTCATGCGCTCCGGGAAGCCATCAGCCATGACTTCGTTGGCGTGCCTGGCGGTGTCCATGCCAACCACGTCCAGCAGGTAAGCCGGCCCCATCGGCCAACCGAACGTTTCCATCACTTTGTCAATCTTCTGGAAATCGGCACCGTCACGCACCAGTGCGGCAAAGCCGCCGAAGTACGGGAACAGAACACGGTTGACCAGGAAGCCCGGGCAATCGTTAACAACGATCGGCGTCTTGCCCATGGCCTTGGCATAGGCGACCGTGGTTGCGATGGCTTTGTCACTGGTCTTCTTGCCACGAATAACCTCAACCAGTGGCATCATGTGCACCGGGTTGAAGAAGTGCATGCCACAGAAGTTTTCCGGGCGCTTCAGGTTCTTCGCCAGCAGATCAATGGAGATGGTCGAGGTATTGGAGGTCAGGATGGCATCTTCACGAACCGCATCTTCGGTCTCGCGCAGTACCGCACCCTTCACTTTCGGATTCTCAACTACCGCTTCAACAACCAGGTCTACGTTCTTGAAATCACCGTAGTTCAGGGTTGGCGTAATGTTGTTCAGCACGTCCGCCATCTGATCCGGCTTCATCTTGCCCTTATCGACCCGCTTGGTCAGAAGCTTCTTGGCTTCCTTCAGGCCCAGGGCGATGCCGTCCTGGTTGATGTCCTTCATGATGATCGGCGTACCTTTCAGTGCGGACTGGAACGCCACACCGCCACCCATGATACCGGCACCCAGTACGGCGGCCAGTTTCACGTCGTTGGCTTCTTTCTCCCACGCTTTGGCTTTCTTCTTCAGTTCCTGATCGTTCAGGAACAGGCCCACCAGGCACGCGGCCACGTTGGTCTTGGCCATTTTGGCGAAGCCCTTGGCTTCCACTTCGATGGCCTTGTCGCGGGTCAGACTGGCGTGCTTCTGCATCACCTTGATGGCTTCAACCGGCGCCGGGTAGTTCTTGCCCGCCTTGCCGGCCACAAAGGCCTTGGAGATCTCGAATGCCATCATGCTTTCCATGGCATTGAGCTTGATCTTGCCCTTTTTCTCTTCACGACGGGCGTTGTAGTCGAGCTTACCCTCATTGCACTGCTCAAGGATGCCTACTGCGGCCTGAACCAACTTGTCAGCCTCTACCACAGCGTCCACTGCCCCGGTTTTCAGGGCTGCGCCGGCGCGGTTCTCGGCACCGCCGCTGATCCATTCAACCGCGTTATCCACACCCACCAGGCGTGACAGACGCACCGTGCCACCGAAGCCCGGGAAAATACCCAGCTTGACTTCCGGCAGCCCTACCTTGGCCGTGGGGGCCATAACCCGGTAATCGGTAGCCAGGCACATTTCGAAACCACCGCCCAGAGCAATCCCGTTGATGGCGGTAACGGTCGGGAACGGCAGGTCCTCAATCGCGCTGAATACGTCGTTGGCTTTGAGGTTATTGGCAACGAGGTCTTCCTCGGAACCTGCAAACAGCTCGGTAAATTCGGTGATATCCGCACCGACGATAAAGCTGTCCTTGGAGCTGGTTACCACCAGACCCTTCAGATCCTTTCGGGACTTGAGTACCTCTGCTGCGGCACCAAGCTCTTCAATAGTGAGGCGGTTGAACTTGTTCACTGACTCGCCCTGCAAGTCAAAGTTCAACTGAGCTATCCCGCCTTCGATCTCTTTAACCGTGATGGCTTTACCTTCGTAAATCATCAACTGATCTCCAGTCTGTGTTTGGAACTGCTTCCAGTCCTTCGGCATTGGCACACCCCCGGACTGTGTGTGCAGCGAGATTGCGCTCACTGCCCGATCATTCGATTCAAAAATTCATACAGTCGTTTGAATCGCGAGGGCACACGATGAAAAAAAACGGCGCGTTTGTCAATTTGTTTCTTTGTTAAGCGGCGCAAAAGTCTCCGGAGAGCCGGAGGCGCGTGAGGGAAAACCAGGCGGAGTTTTTAGTTTTCGGCGTGTTAGCGGCGGCTTCGAAGAAAAAGCCGGAACTTCATCACGCAAATTTCATATTTGTTTACATTTACCGTCGCCGCAGCCCGTAAAACTGCTTGATTAGGCAACGGAGTTACTTTAACTTCGGGCTACGACTTTAGTCCACAATAATAAAACCGATAGATAGACGGAGACCCTTCCGATGAATGACTCTTCCCTGCGGATACGCTCCCTCCTTGTTGCCCTGCTGCTACTGAGCCTCACATCCTTCGGCGCCCACGCCCAGGACGGCGAAGCCGGATTTCTGTCCGATCTGCATCAGTTCCGGGTAAGCAACTACGTTGCCCTTGATGCCTACTACCGTTTCAGCGGTACCGGCAACACCGAGGCCCTCAATGAGATTGTCGTCGGTATCAACGCCGCCAACGATGCCATGAACCGGCTCGCCGACAGCACGTCCGGCGTCCTGTCAGCTGAGCAGATCGAGGCGCTGAATGTCGAGTTCGACAAATTCAAGGCCCTGATGAGGGATAACATCAACGACGTCCGCAACCAGGGCTATCCGGATCTCCGCCTGGTATCGAACATGGCCAACCAGGCACTGACCATGAACAATATGGCGTCAGAGCTCTATCAGTTTGCCCGCGAGAGCAGCCAGACCAGCACCGACCCCAAGGTTGAGGCGGCCCGCTCAGCGACGGTCAAGATGGCTCAGATGATGGCCAAGTACTCGGTGCGCACCAACTCATCGGTCGCCCAGACCTTCCAGGGTTCGGACACCGAGGTACCCCTGGATGAACAGGCGCGGGAATTTGACGAGTTACTGAGAGCGGTCATGCAGGGCAACCCGCAGGGCGATCTGAAAAAGATCCTCGAGAACGTGTCCTCGAAATGGCAGTTTATCCGCGGCTCTTACATCAACTATAACGAAAACAACGTCGGCTTCGTGATTGACCGCTACTCCAAGGGCATCCTTGAGGGCCTCGGTAATGCCATCAAACTGATGCAGTCCAACGCCTGACCCGGGCAGTTTCTTAATGCCCGTCAGTTTCTCGCCCCCCTTTAAGGATTAGCGTAAGGGGACTATCCTGAAGGTATGGCCCTCACACAAAGCCTTGAGCTAAGCAGCGACACAATGTCTACCTACAAGAAGGTGCTGGTTGCGATAGACCTGACGGAAGAAGCGCCCCAGGTGCTGGACAAAGCGAGAGCAATGAGCGAGGCACAGGGCGCCGAACTGATGCTGGTGCATGTGGTTGAGCCGGTAGGCTATGCGTACGGCGGCGACATCCCGATGGACCTGACCGAACTTCAGGACCAACTCGACAAAGCCGCCCGGGAGCAGATGGCAGCTTACGGACGCCAATACGGCGTTGCCGGTGAGCACCAGGTGGTGACCGTGGGGCGCCCGGAGTCCGAAATCCACCGGCTGGCCAAGGAAGAAGGAGCTGATCTGGTGATTGTTGGAAGCCATGGCCGAAAAGGCCTCCAGCTTTTGCTGGGTTCAACCGCGAACGGCGTACTTCATGGCACTGAGTGCGACGTGCTCGCGGTGCGCATTCGCTAGCCGTAAAGTGTCTTCCGCCGGGGCTCCCGGGAATACCAGCCCCGGCTTCAGCGTTTGTTGTCGTTACCCATCTTCGCTTCCAGCTTCCTGAGCTGGCTCTCGAGGGAGAAGCTCATACTGGAGGCCATTGAGAAGAAGTTCAGCAATGCCTTCAGGTTGCTGTCCCCCTTGCACACCGAGTGTATCCGCTGCCATAGCGCCTGGTTAACCAGTTGCAGACGCTGATTGCGCTCGACCAACCCCTTCAGGTCCCAGTCGGGCTGCCCGCCATGTCGTTTGGCGAAATATTGCTGCAGCAAATAGTGAGAGACACTGCGCATGACGAACTCGTCGGTGCTGGCAAACGGCAGGTGGTGAACGGTCATGGGCTTGAGCTCTGCCAGGACCGGGCAGCCGCTGGTTGCCATTTTCAGACCCAGAAGGGAGCGCAGAGCCTCCTCCAGCGCTGTCTCTTTCGAGTAGCTGCGGCGCTCATCGACCACGGTCACCGTCACTTTCTGATAGGCGTCTTCATCCTGAAAGGCCTCAACCACGGGCACCATGGCCGTCGCTGCCGGGCAGTGAGGCGTGGTACTCGTCCGGAGCGGACAATTGCTGCACTGGCTATGCTCCAGTCGTGTCCATGCCGGCAACGGGCCTTTCGGCGCGGAGGGCTGATCCGTCACCTTGAACTCAACGGCCCGGCCGTCCTGAAACCTGAAATTGTAATTAACGTTCATTGATTCGCCTGTTCTTCCAGCTCCATCCACCGCTCGATAACCTGCTCCAGACGGGCTTCCTTTGCCGTCAACGCTTCCAGAGTGGCCGAGACTTCGTTCGGCGGGCCCGAATAGAAGTCACCCGAGGAGACTCGCTCCCGCAGGCGTGCGACTTCCTGTTCCAATGCCTCAATCTGACCGGGCAACTGCTCCAGCTCCAGCTTGAGTTTGTAGCTCAGTTTTACCGGTTTCGGTTGTTCAGCCGGTACATCCTGGCGGGAGGGACCACTGGCCTTGCGCTCACTGCTTTTTGCCGGTGCGGCGGCCCGTTTGTCCACCTTGTCCTGCTTGTCCGGGCGGGCACCACTGGCTTCCGACGGGAAGCACCCCCCTTGCCGGCGCCAGTCACTGTAGCCGCCCACGTACTCCCGGACTGTGCCCGAACCGTCCAGAAAAACGGTTTCAGTGATCACGTTGTCGAGAAATTCCCGGTCGTGACTGATCACAATCACCGTACCGGCGAACTCGGACAGTTGTTCCTCGAGTAACTCCAGGGTCTCAACATCCAGATCGTTGGTTGGCTCATCCAGTACCAGGATGTTCGCCGGTTTGCTGAACAGCTTGGCCAGCAGCAGCCGGGCGCGTTCGCCACCGGAGAACACGCTGACCGGCGACCGAGCCCGCTCCGGAGTAAACAGGAATTCCTGAAGATAGCCCAGTACATGCTTGCTCTGGCCATTGATTTCGATAAATTCCCGTCCTTCGGAGAGGTTGTCGAGCGCATTACGGGTCAGGTCCAGCTCACCCCGCAACTGATCGAAATAAGCCACCTGCAGGTTGGTACCCAGACGAACATTCCCTTCGGTCGGTTCCAGGTCTCCGAGCAAAAGCCGAACCAGTGTGGTTTTTCCCGTACCGTTTTCACCCACCAGGCCGATCTTATCACCGCGCAATACGGTCAGATTCATGTCCCGGATTAACGGAGCACTGCCGGGGTAGCCGAACCCAGCCTGTTTCGTTTCCACCACCAGCTTGCCAGACCGGGCGGCATCTTCAACAACGAAACTGGCCGTCCCACCCCGAACCCGGCGTTGACGATGCTCTTCCCGCATGGCCCGGAGCGCCCTCACCCGGCCCATATTGCGGGTTCTTCGGGCCTTGATCCCCTGCCGTATCCAGGTCTCTTCCTGCTTCAGGCGTTTGTCGAACAGCGCATTCTGACGATCTTCCTCTTCCAGAGCCTTCTCCTTGAGCTCCAGATATCGATCGTAGGTCGCTGCGAAACTGACCAGGCTGCCACGGTCAAGCTCGACAATACGGGTAGCCATCCGCCGGATAAAGGCCCGGTCATGGCTGACAAAGAGCATGGCCCCCCGGAACTGGGACAGCGCGTCTTCCAGCCAGGCAATGGCCGGCACGTCCAGATGGTTGGTGGGC
>CBIHLH010000060.1:0-21697 GCA_966210405.1 uncultured Marinobacter sp. | reverse complement strand
CTGTTGGGAGGGCTGGCCCTGCTGTTGGGCTCGCTGGCGCTGGTCGGCTGGTTACTGGTTGCCGCCTTCCGCCGGGTTCGGGGTGGCGGCAACGCCTGGCGCCTGGCGCTGGTGGGTCTGTACCGACATCGCCAGGCCAGCCTGTCCCAGATCGCCGTGTTTGCCATGACACTGATGCTGGCGGCCACCCTGATACTGGTTCGTACATCACTGCTTGATGACTGGCAGAATCAGTTGCCCGCGGACGCCCCCAATCACTTCCTGATCAATATCGCGCCGGATTCGGTCGACGAGGTGGATGCGTTCTGGCAACAGCGAGGTCAGCCGCTGGAGGAGCTGTATCCGATGGTTCGTGGCCGACTGACGGAGCTTAACGGAGAACCGGTGAAAGAAGTGGTCAGTAAGGATCAGCGCATCGGTGCCCTGAACCGGGAACTGAACCTGACCTGGATGGCAGACCTGCCGTCGGACAACCGGATTGTGAAAGGCCAGTGGTTCGGACCCGGGCAGACCCGAGGCGTGTCCGTGGAAGCGGAACTGGCGGGCAAGCTTGGGCTTCGGCTGGGCGACCAGCTTACCTTCACCATTGGCGCGGAACAGGTGACCCAGCCGGTCACCAGCATCCGGACGGTTCAGTGGGACAGCATGAAGCCGAACTTTTATATGGCTTTCCCACCCAACGGGGGGCTAACCGGAATGCCCGCTACCTGGATTACCAGTTTCTATCTTCCCAGGGACAAGAAAAACACCCTCAACGATTTCTCACAGGCCTTCCCGACCGTGTCGGTGCTGGAGATTGACCACATCATTGAGCGCATCCAGCAGATTGTCCGGCAGGTGACCCAGGCCATTGAGGCGATCCTGGCCCTGATTCTGGCCGCGGCACTGGTGGTGATGGCGGCCGTGGTCAGCGCAACCCTGAGGGACCGCCAAAGGGAGGGGGCGTTGTTGCGTACCCTGGGCGGCCGCCAGAGCCTGCTGGTGCGCAGTACCATGCTGGAGTTCGCCCTCCTGGGCCTGTTCGCGGGTGTACTGGGCGTGGCGGCGGCGGAAGCGGCGGTCTGGGCACTGCAATTCCGCATGTTTGATGGCACATTCCAGTGGCACTGGCAGGTGATTGTGCCCATTCCGCTGGTCAGCGCGGTTGTGCTGGCCGTTTTCGGTCGCTGGCAGTTAGGTCCGGTGCTGAGTGTGTCGCCAATGCTGTTGTTGCGACGGCTGGAATAACGCGCCGGGGTGCCGGCCCGCTCAGCGGTAATTGGCGAGGATGGCGTCCAGCTCGCCGTTACTGCGAATGCGGGCCAGTTCCTCGTTGAAATCCTGGGCAAATGCCTGCCAGTCCTTGCGCAGCATGATGCGGAAGCCGTAATTGCTGATCGCCTCGCTGGAGGTTCTGAACTGGCTTTGCAGGTTCTCGTTGCGCAGTATCCATTGGCCAACAAGGCGATCCGCCACGGCGGCGTCGAAGCGATCGCCGTGGAGCACGAAGGTGAACATGTCCCGGTCGCGGGCGACATCGAAACGGCGGATGCTGCCGTCTTTGAAGTGCGTTTCCAGGGCCGGGTAGTTGTAGCCCAGGTGAGTCACGATGGTCTTCGAGATCAGGTCGTCGGTGGTTTCAAAGCGCAGGCTTGAAGTTTCCGGGATAAAAAACACTTCTTCTATGGAGACAACCGGATCCGTAAACAGGAACTTCTCCGGATTGTCTGCCCACTCCCGCGCCCTGGGCGTGCCATCCACATAGCCATCAAGAATCATCTGGTCTACGCGCTTTCGGGGAATCTTCTCGGCCACAAGTTCGTAACCCAGCCGGTCGGTGATCAACGACACCACGTCCCACATGATGCCGGACGGCTGTTCACCACCCACAATCAGGTACGGAGGGTAGCCATTCGGAGAGATATTGAACCTGAACACCTTGTGATTGTCCGCCATGGCTGTCGGGCTGGCCAGTGAGAGCGCGAGCGCCAGGCAAAACGGGAGGGCAGGGAGAAGCCGGCAGGTTCGTCGAACGGTCATAACGCGGAACTCTTAGTGGGAAAAACGTGCGGGTGACGGTGGAACCATTATCAATAGAAGAATTCACCCGGCGACATCCCTGCCAGAACGCCGATAATTGTTACCGGTTTGTCAGATGTTTTCAATGATGTGGTGTGAATGTTTTACAGCATCGACTGGAGCCCGGTGGCCGGGCTCCAGTCTTCGGGCTGCTCAGGCCCACGCCCGGCGAAGCACAGCGCGGGCGTCCTCCAGGGAGACCTCTTTGGGGTTGAACATGATCGAGCCGTCATCCAGCGCCATTTCGGCAATCTCGTCGAGTTGGCTCTCTGAGACCTTGCCGGTCTCACGGAGGGTGCGGGGCAACTGGCAACGCTTGTACAGTGCGTCCCTCAGTTTGCGTATGGCGGATATGCTGGCTTCGGCCCGGCGTCCAGATGGCGTGGCGGCGTATACCTCCGGCCCTTCCAGATACAGCAACAACTCGCCCAGCGGCTCCCGGATACTCTCCAGGTTGTACTCCAGCACGTAGGGCAGGTACAGGCTCATGCACAGGCCGTGGGGCAGGTGGCAGATGGCGCCGGTGGCGTGGCCCAGGGCATGTACCAGTCCTACCATGGAATTGGAGAATGCAATACCGGCCATGGTTGAAGCCTGGGCCAGATCCAGGCGACCATCGCTGTCCTTGGGGTTATCCATCACCTTCAGCAAGTGCCGGCTGATTTTCCGGATAGCAGCAGTAGCGTAGGCATCACTGAGCGGATTCTTGGCCATGCAGGTGAAGGCTTCGGTAGCATGGGTCATGGCATCCATAGCCGTTGCCGCCGTGATGTGAGGCGGCAGTGTCAGGGTCATCCGCGGGTCGATGATGGCGGCGTTGGGCAGCAGGAACGATGAGGAGAACGCCAGCTTGACGCCTTTGGCTTCGTCGGTAATCACCGCCACGGCGGTCACCTCGGATCCGGTCCCGGCGGTGGTTGGCACTACGAAAAAGGGCTTGAGCGGACGCTTGAGTACGCCGGCGCCGCTGTACCTGGCAATGTCGTCACCGCCCTCGGACACCAGGATATTCACCGCCTTGCCGGTGTCGATGGCGGAGCCACCACCCACGGCGATGATCGAGTCACACTTTTCCGACCGGTAAATGCCCGCGATGTCACGAACCACCGTGGTGGAGGAATCCGGAGGTACGCCATCATAGATGCTGACAATCTCCAGCCCGCTTTCCTCACAGGCGGCGATCACCGGTTCCAGCAGGCCCGCTGCGCGGACGCCCTTATCCGTGACAATCATGGGGCGTTTGGCGGCCAGGCCCGTGAGTTCATAGGGGATGTGCTCCAGGGCGGCCTTGCCGGCAATGACTTTTACCGGGCAGAAAAACTCATAGTAGGTGTTGGTCATTCAGGCTCTCACTGTCTCGACGAATTGGGTGACAACGTTCAGGTAAATCCGGGCGGCGCTGATCAGTTTCTCCGGCAGATGCAGGTTGGGGGGATATTCCTTCACCGCCCGTTTGGCCACCAGTTTCGGCAGGATGAACGACTCCAGCCGGTTCAATACCCGGGTCATGCGAACGGCCAGGCTGATATCGCCGTCAACCAGCATGCGGTCATTGGCGAACGCCACCGAGGTTTTCTCCTGGAACGACAGCACCAGGAACGCGTGGGCAATGTGCTTGAACTGAATCGACAGGTCCACCGGTCGCGGGGCCGATTGCCCGTGGTAGTGGAACCGGCCGTTGCCGGTATGCTCGACAATCAGCCGGGCGCCATCGGGCATCACCATCATTTCAAACAGGAATCCCACCGGTAACACCCGGGCTTCCTGCTGAACCTCGGCATCCACCTCGCTGACGGCCTGCAGGGCACGCCCCATCACCTGGAACATCAGCTCCACATACAGGCGGCGGGCCTGGAACACCATGGGCTGGATACGTTTTGCTAACATGGCCATCGTCCAATTGTTGTTGATGTACCCTGATTTTTAGAGTTATTGCTCTAAAAGTCAATGCAGCCGATGACGCTTCTTTTCCGTCAAACCGGCAAACCAGCCTCGCCAGAACGCAAGAAGGCCGGAAACCTGGGGCTTCCGGCCTTCTTGCCTGAACGAGTGTGCAGCGCGGGGCTGCTGGATGAGGGTTATTGGTTGAGAGTTATTGGTTGAGAGTTATTGGGTGAGGGCGGCCAGCTTGCGTTTGGCCTCTTCCGCGATTTCGCCTCCGGCCTCCGCCGCCTTGCTGTAATAGGCCAGCGCCTCGTTTCGGTCTCCCTGCTGGACGGCAATATCCCCCAGCCGGAGGTAAGCGATGGACGTGGGCACCACCTGATTGGCCCGGGTGAGGTTCTCCCGTGCCTCATCGAGGTTATTGAGCTTCAACGCGTTCAGCCCGTTGTGCAGTCGATAGGTAAACATCTCCGGGTACAGGGACACGGCCTTGTCGAAATCCTCGGAGGCTTTCTTCAGGTTGCCCTGCTCCTGGTAGATCCGGCCCCGAAGTGAGTAGAACATGGCCTCCCGGGGCAGCAGGCGAATGGCTTCGTTGACCTTCTCAAGGGCGCCGGCCAGGTTGTCTTCCGAGGCTAGTTCCAGGGCCTTGTCGTGGGCATCATAGGCCGGTTGCAGTTGCCGCAGGGTAGCCAGTTTACGCTCGAACACCTCCTCGCCCCGGTAGCCGCCGGCGCCGATGCGGTTCACCAGTTCCCGGTTTTCCTCCACACGTTTTGCGGACGGCGGGTGAGTGGCGAACAGGCCTTGCAGAAACCCGGTGCTGCGCTCCTTCGAGAGTTCCAGGAACAACTGCTGAAGCTCCACGGCGGCCATGGGGTCGTAGCCCGCTTCCTTCATATACAGGATGCCGTAATGGTCGGATTCGAGCTCATCGTCCTGACTGTACTGGGCCAGGGCCAGTTGCGCGCCCATGGCCGCGCCGCCCATCAGCAAGCCGGCCCACTCGTTATCCGAGAGCACAAACCCCAGGCCGGCAACACCGGCGCTGATGAGCATGGTCTGGGTCATACGCTGCACACTGTGTCGGGCAGCGGCGTGGACAATTTCATGGCCGAGGACCGAGGCCAGCTGTGCTTCGTCATCCAGTTTCGCCAGAAGCCCGCGGTTAATGGCGATCTTGCCGCCGGGCAGGGCCCAGGCATTAGGCACGCTGCTGTTGATCACCACGAATTCATAGGGCAGGTCTGGCCGGTCACTGACCCGCGCGAGCTTCTGGCCCACCTCGCGCACGTACAGCGTCAACTCCGGATCAATATAGAACTGCCCGCCCTGGGTTTGCTGGGTCGGGGTATACTGTTCCGCGCCCATGGCCACTTCGTCGCTGGGGGAAATCAGCGACAGCTGTTTCTCGCCGGTTACCGGGTTCACTGAACAGCCTGCCAGAGCAAAGGCCAGGGTCAGGAAGGCACTCAATCGTAGCAACGCCGGGTTTTTCACACTGAACTCCCTCTATGGAACCGTGGACAGCATAGCGTATTATAAGCCTATGTTCCTGAACAGGTTCATAACGTTTCCCAAGATTAAGGCAGGCCATGGGTGATTTTCTGGAATTGATAGCACTGATCTGGTTCCTGGTGTGCTGGCTGGGCTACACCTATTACTCCAGGCGTCGCGCGGCGGACCGGCCCTGCCTGTCCAATACCCTGGATATGTACCGGGAAGACTGGATGCGGGTCATGCTGCGCCGGGAAAACCGCATTGCCGACGCCTCGGTGGTGGGCAACCTGGAGCGCAATGGCGCCTTCTTCGCCTCAAGCTGCCTGTTGATCCTGGCGGGTATCATCACCGCCCTGGGCTACACCCAGGAAGTCATGGAGGTGTTTGGTACCCTGCCGTTCGGTACCCTGCCAAGCCGGGAAATATGGGAATTGAGGATGGTGGTTCTGCTGGTGGTGTTTATCTACGCCTTCTTCAAATTTACCTGGTCCATGCGGATGTATAACTTTGTCGCGGTGATGATTGGCAGCGCGCCACCCCCGGACGACACCCGAACCAGCCCGGCGGCGCGCGAGGCCTTTGCCCGCAGCGCCGGTAACGTCTGCAATCTGGCCGGCGATGCCTTCAACCTCGGCCTGCGCTCCTACTATTACGCGCTCGCGGTGGTGGGTGGGTTTATTCACCCGATCGTGTTCGTGGCGGCCTCAACACTCGTGGTTATTGTCCTGTATCGCCGGGAATTCTGCTCCGATGCCCTCGGAGCCCTGCGGTCTGGTAAGGTGTTTGAAGACCCTGCGCCCGGCAAACCTGAAAGCCCCGGGAAATCCAGCAACTGATCCAAAGGTGGGCCCCGCATGAACGACACTACCCGGAAAGACCGGGTTACCCGGTTCCTGCACACCCTCAACCAGGCCCGGGAACTGGGCCTGTCGGTCACCGAAGCCGGTCTGGGCACGCTGACCCTGCGCCTGCCCTACAGCGACCGCATCATCGGCAACCCGGACACCGGCGTGATCCACGGCGGCGCGATCACTACGCTGATGGACACGACCTCCGGTTCGGTGATCCTGTGCGCCCTGGAAGACTTCGAGCTCTGCCCGACACTGGACCTGCGAGTGGATTACATGCGCCCGGCGGCCCCCCACAAACCGGTCTATGCCCGGGCCGAAACCTACCGGGTGACCCGTAACATCATCTTCACCCGCTGCGAGGCCTTCCAGGACAGTGGCGAAACCATCGCCAACTGCGTGGCCACGTTCATGCGCATCGGGAAAGAAGCCAGCCCGAAGCATTATCGGGACCTGATTACCGGAGGTGCCGAATGACCGATCCGGAAATTCTGCGCTACACCCAGGAAACCGGCGACTTCAGCCGAATGCTCGGCAGCATCCCTTACGCGACCTGGGTAGGGTTGCAGTGCGAGCGTTTTGGCGATGACCTGATTTTCCGTTTGCCCTGCAAAGAGTCCAACCTCGGCAACCCCATCCTGCCGGCCATCCACGGCGGCGTTATCGGTGGTTTCATGGAGATGGCTGCCAACATCTACCTGATCATGTCCCAGGAAAGCCTGCGCATGCCCCGCATCGTCGACTTCTCCCTCGATTACCTCCGAGCGGGGCTGGACCGCGAAACCTACGCCGAATGCCGCCTGACCCGCCAGGGTAACCGCGTGGCCAATGTAATGGTCAGCGCCTGGCAGAAGTCCCGCTCCCAGCCCATCGCTACGGCCCGGGCGCACTTTCTGCTGGAAGACTGAATTCCATCTGATCGGGGTTGAAATAGCCCTTGTGAACCCCATTACTCACCTCAGCAAATCAGGCATTGGTGCAGGCAAGCAGTTGAGGATGGGTTTACGAAACACGCCTCGAGACGTCCCTGTGCGGCTCGGGCTCCGCCATCCATGGCTCCGCACGGTTTCGTAAACCCATCCTCAACTGCTCGCACCGGCCTTGGAGCTGAAACGAAAACTACTCCACGGTCGGGTGGTCTGGTTGGACCGTCCTTTCCAAAACCTTGCGGAGCCATGGATGGCGGAGCAGAGCGTACACGGATGTATCCACAGCGTGTTTTGGAAAGGACGGTCCGACCAGGCCGCTCCCCCGAACATAACCAGCAGGAGACAAATAAGCCATGACGGTTGAAGCGCAAAAAGAAACCCTGGGTTTTCAGACCGAAGTGAAGCAGCTGCTTCACCTGATGATCCATTCCTTGTACTCCAATAAGGAAATCTTCCTTCGTGAGCTGATCTCGAACGCCTCGGATGCAGAAGACAAACTGCGCTTCGCGGCCCTGAAGGATGACAGCCTTTACGAAAGCGATCCCGAGCTGAAAATCCGTCTGGACTTTGACGAAGAGAAAGGCACGGTAACCCTGACGGACAACGGTATCGGGATGACCCGTGACGACGTTGTCCAGAACCTGGGCACCATCGCGCGTTCCGGCACCGCCGAGTTCCTGCAGCAGTTGTCCGGCGATGAGAAAAAGGATAGCAAGCTGATCGGTCAGTTCGGTGTCGGTTTCTACTCGGCGTTTATTGTGTCTGACAAAGTGGATGTATTCACCCGCCGTGCCGGTGCGCCGGCGGAAGAGGGCGTTCACTGGGAATCCAAAGGCGATGGCGAGTTCACCATTGAACCGGTCAATCTGGAGCATCGCGGCACTCAAATCATTCTGCACCTCAAGAGCGACGCCAAGGAATTCGCCAATGGCTGGAAGCTGCGCAGTCTGGTGAAGAAGTACTCCGACCACATCTCCTTCCCGGTGGTGATGAAAGCCGAGTCCGATGAAGGCGAAAAGAAAGACGAGTACGAAACCGTTAACGACGCCACCGCGCTCTGGACGCTGCCCCGTACCGAGATCAAAGACGAGGAGTACAAGGAGTTCTACAAGCACATCGCCCACGATTTCGAAGACCCGCTGACCTGGTCCCACAACAAGGTGGAAGGCAAGCTGGACTACACCAGCCTGCTGTACATTCCGGCCCGCGCGCCATTCGATATGTACAACCGGGAAGCGCCCCGTGGCCTGAAACTGTACGTGCAGCGTGTGTTCATCATGGACGACGCCGAGCAGTTCCTGCCGCTGTACCTGCGCTTTGCCAAAGGGGTGATTGATTCCAACGATCTGTCCCTGAACGTGTCCCGGGAAATCCTGCAAAACGACAGTACCGTGGAAAGCATCCGCAGCGCGCTGACCAAGCGGGTTCTGGACATGCTGTCCAAGCTGGTGAAGAAAGATCCCGAGCAGTACCAGAAGTTCTGGGGCGAGTTTGGCACCGTGCTTAAAGAAGGCCCGGCGGAAGACTTCAGCAACCGCGAGAAAATCGCCGGGCTGCTGCGTTTTGCCTCCACCCACACCGGTGAGAAAACCCAGAACGTGTCGCTGGACGATTACATCGGACGCATGAAGGAAGGGCAGAAGAAGCTCTATTACATCACCGCGGATAACTTCACCGCCGCCAAGAGCAGCCCCCATCTGGAAGTATTCCGCAAGAAGGGCATCGAGGTACTGATCCTGTCTGACCGTATCGATGAATGGATGATGGGCTACCTCAACGAATACGACGGCAAGCAGTTCCAGGACGTGGCCCGGGGTGATCTGGATCTTGGCGAAGTGGAAACCGAGGAAGACAAGAAGCACAAGGAAGAGGCCGCCGAGGAGCACAAGGATCTGGTTGAGCGTATCAAGACCGCCCTGAATGACCGGGTTCAGGACGTACGCGTGACCAACCGCCTGACTGACTCACCGGCCTGCCTGGTGGTGGGCGACTTCGATATGGGCGCCCAGATGAAGAAGATCATGGAAGCGGCCGGCCAGAAGGTGCCGGACAGCAAGCCGATCTTTGAAATCAACGTGGATCACCCGCTGGTTCAGCGTCTGGAAAGCGAGAAAGGCGAAGAGCGGTTCAGCGAGCTCTCTGCGGTTCTGCTGGACCAGGCCACCCTGGCCAGCGGTGAGCAGCTCCTGGACCCGGGTGCCTACGTGACCCGGCTGAACCGCCTGCTGCTGGAACTGGCTAATTAAGGCCAATGCAGCAGATTATTGTGGACATCAGCATCAGCCCTGACGAGTGGATCAAGCTCTATCAGGGCGTTGCCACCGATGTTCGCACCACGGCCCGGGACGGACGTTCTGTCCGTTTCCCGGCCCGTATCCTTTCCCGCTTTTACCTCAGGGATGGTGTTCACGGCAGCTTCCGGATTCTTTTTGATGATGCCGGCAGGTTCACGTCCATTGAGCGGCTCTGACCCTTCGCGATCTTTTATCCATAAACAAAATCTTTCACGATTGTATTTTTAATTAATTATCTTGAGTTCTCTTCTTCACGCTAAGGTGAAGGTGTTCTTCATAGGTACTCACTATGCGGGATATAAGAAATACTCAGAGCAGAGTATTTATGCTGTCCTATAGTTAAGGGTGCCAAAACCGAAGCAGTGCCGTTTTGCCAAACCGAATGAGGAGAGAGCAATGACTGATAATAATAGCCCGGCAGGTAAATGCCCGGTGATGCACGGTTCCAACACCCAGGACAAGGCGGTTGTAACCGGTTGGTGGCCTGAGAATCTCAACCTGGACATTCTGAGTCAGCACGACAGAAAAACGAACCCGATGGGCGAGGACTTCGACTATCGGGAAGAGGTCAGGAAGCTCGACTACGAAGCCCTCGAAAAGGACATGCATGGGCTTTTGACCAACAGTCAGGAATGGTGGCCGGCTGACTGGGGGCATTACGGTGGCCTGATGATCCGCCTGGCCTGGCACGCCGCCGGCACTTACCGGCTGGCAGACGGACGTGGCGGCGCGGGTACTGGTAACCAGCGCTTTGCACCCATCGGCTCCTGGCCTGATAACGCCAGCCTCGATAAGGCCAGGCGCCTGCTATGGCCGCTCAAGAAAAAGTACGGCAACAAGATAAGCTGGGCCGATCTGTTTATCCTGGCCGGCAACGCCGCTTATGAGTCCTTTGGCTTGAAGACGTTTGGTTTCTCCTACGGGCGTGATGATATCTGGCACCCGGAGAAAGACATCTACTGGGGGTCGGAAAAGGAATGGCTGGCTCCGTCCGACAGCCGTTATGAAGATGTGAACGACGCAAGCACCATGGAAAATCCGTTGGCTGCGGTACAGATGGGGCTGATCTACGTTAACCCGGAAGGCGTGAACGGCCAGTCGGACCCGGTCAAGACCGGTGACCAGGTTCTGGAAACGTTTGCCCGCATGGCTATGAACGCAGAAGAAACCGCTGCACTGACGGCCGGTGGACACACCGTCGGTAAAATGCACGGTAACGGCGACGCCGAGGCCCTTGGTCCGGAGCCAGAAGGTGCGGATGTTCACGAGCAGGGTCTTGGCTGGTTCAACTCGAACCTTAAGGGCAAAGCGACCAACGCAATCACCTCAGGGCTTGAGGGTGCCTGGACGACCAACCCGACCCAGTTCGACATGGGGTATTTTGACTTGCTGTTCGGCTATGAATGGGAATTGAAAAAGAGCCCGGCCGGCGCGAACCAGTGGGAACCCATTGATATCAAGGAAGAAGACAAACCAGTTGATTCCACCGACCCGTCGGTCCGCCGTAATCCGGTGATGACCGACGCCGATATGGCGATGAAGATGCATCCGGCGTTCCGGCCCATCTGCGAAAAGTTCATGGCCGATCCGGAATACTTCAAGGACTGCTTCGCCCGCGCCTGGTTCAAGCTGACTCACCGGGATATGGGGCCGAAGTCCCGCTACATCGGTCCGGATGTTCCGGCTGAAGACCTGATCTGGCAAGACCCGGTTCCGCAGGGTGAGACCAACTACATCGAAGAGGTTGTGAAAGAGAAAATTGCCGAAGCCGGCCTGAGCCTTAACGAACTGGTTTCCACCGCCTGGGACAGCGCCCGGACCTTCCGGGGCTCCGACATGCGCGGTGGCGCCAACGGCGCCCGTATCCGCCTGGCGCCGCAGAAGGACTGGGAAGGCAACGAACCGAGTCGACTCGGCAAGGTGCTGAAAGTCTACGAAAAGATCTCGGTCGACACCGGCGCCAGCATCGCCGACGTGATCGTGCTGGGTGGCAACCTGGGTATCGAGATGGCCGCGAAGGCAGCCGGTCACGCAGTACATGTTCCCTTCCTGAAGGGACGTGGCGATGCAACGGACGCAATGACCGACGCTGAATCCTTCGAGCCGCTGGAGCCGCTGTCTGATGGTTTCCGCAACTGGCAGAAGAAAGACTATGTGGTCAAGCCGGAAGAAATGCTTCTGGATCGCGCCCAGTTGATGGGCCTCACCGCGCCGGAAATGACAGCCCTGCTCGGTGGGATGCGGGTGCTGGGCACGAACCACGGCGGCACCAAGCACGGTGTGTTCACGGATCGCGTTGGCCAACTGACCAACGACTTCTTCGTGAACCTGACCGACATGGGCAACCGCTGGGAACCGAGCGGCAAGAACTCGTACAACATTGTGGATCGCAAGAGCGGCAATACCAAGTTCACCGCGACCCGTGTTGATCTCGTGTTCGGTTCCAACTCCATTCTGCGTTCCTACGCGGAAGTCTATGCTCAGGACGACAACGAAGAGAAATTCGTGAAGGACTTCGTTGCTGCCTGGACCAAAGTCATGAACGCCGATCGTTTCGACGTTAAATAACATCCGCCAGTGACTGGACACCCCGGCAACGGGGTGTCCGTCTATCAACTTCCCGCCAAATTCCTTACAATCCGCTCCGCCTGATTTTTGAACAGTCTGAACCTGAACAAAGCCAATTTCTTCTGGAGCATTCATGCGAATCATCCTCGCCCCGATGGAAGGGCTGGTCGACGCGCCCATTCGTGAAACCCTGACCAAAGTCGGCGGTATCGACCGGTGCGTGACAGAGTTCATTCGCGTGACCCATGGCATGTTGCCGCCGAGGGTGTTCTACAAGTACGCCCCGGAACTGCACAACCAGTCGCTGACCAAGGCAGGCACACCGGTGGCGGTCCAGTTACTGGGTTCAGACCCCCACCAGATGGCCCGCCACGGTGTAAAAGCCGCCGAGCTGGGCGCCACCCAGGTGGACATCAACTTCGGCTGCCCCGCCAAAACCGTAAACAGGCACAAGGGTGGCTGCGTACTGATGCGTGAGCCGGAACTGATGCACGAGATTGTCGCCGCGGTCCGCCAGGCGGTGCCCGCGCACCTGCCGGTAACGGCAAAAATGCGCCTGGGGTACGACGACCGCTCCATGGGCGTGGCCTGTGCCCAGGCGCTGGAAGCCGCCGGCGCGGAAGAAATCGTAATTCACGCCAGAAGCAAGGTGGACGGCTACAAACCGCCCGCCTACTGGGAGGAAATCGCCCGGGCAAGGGAAGCGGTGAACACCCGGATTATTGCCAACGGCGAGATCTGGACCGTCGCGGACTACTGGCGATGCCGCGAGGTGTCCGGTTGCGAAGACGTGATGATTGGCCGTGGCCTGATCGCCCGGCCAGACCTGGCCCGACAGATAAAAGCCAGCCAGCAGGGCACGACAGTTGCGGACATGACCTGGCCAGAAGCCATTGCCCTGGTTCGCGAATACGCTACTGTTCTCCAGGGCTGGCTGGAAGACCGCTATGTGACCGGTCGTATCAAACAGTGGCTGAACTTCCTGCGCCAGGGCTTTACGGAAGCGGAAGTGCTCTGGCCAGAGGCCCGCAAAATCCGGCAGGTGGCGCCGATGATGGCCTGCCTGGAACAGCCGATGCCGGTTGCGGATTCCCGCGCGGCACAGTCCCAGGATGCGGTATCGGTGCCGGTGCACGTTCCCCTGAATGGCCAGACCCTGGCGTTCAGCGGTGACGCCCGTTGTGTGGCCGGTTGTGAGTAAGCCTCAGGCCTCCATGGCCGGATAATACCCACCGGCGCGAGCGGCGGCGTTCAGACGGGCCCGCTTCAGCATGGCAGCCTGGCAGTCCTGGCTATTGTCCAGGTTGCCGGCCCAGGCTTTCTGGGCCGGCTCCTGCAGTGCCCGGCCATAGGAAAAGCTCAGAGCCCAGGGCTGGTCGCCCCGGCTGTTCAGGGCATTCAGGTTTTCCGTGGCCTCTTCCGGGGTCTGGCCGCCGGACAGGAAGAAAATGCCGGGCACCGCTGCCGGCACAACCTGCCGGAACACTGCCAGCGTGGCTTCCGCCACCTGTTCGGGCGTGGCCTTGGGGCTGTCTTTGCCCGGCGTGACCATGCTCGGTTTCAGAATCATGTGGTTCAGTGCCACCCGGTGCCGGGCCAGGGCGGTGAAGACTTCCCGGATCACCGCTTCGCTGACCTCGGCACAGCGGGCAATGGTGTGGTCGCCATCAATCAGCACCTCCGGTTCCACGATTGGTACGATGCCCAGTGACTGGCAGATGGCCGCGTAGCGGGCCAGGACTTCGGCGTTGGCTTCCACCGCCTGCCGGGAGGGCAGGGTGTCTGAGACAGGATACACATCCCGCCATTTGGCAAACCGGGCGCCCCGGTCCTTGTAGATTTCCAGCCGGTCTTCCAGGCCATCCAGGCCGACAGTAATTTCATCACCCGGCGCATTGACCAGCGGGATCTTGCCCTTATCCACCTTGATGCCCGGCACAATGCCCTGGCTGGCAAGCAATTCGGGCATCGGTCGTTTGTCCAGACTGCTCTGGTGCAGGGTTTCCTCAAACAGGATCACACCGCTGATGAATTCCCCGAGGCCGGGAGCGGACAGAATCAGGCTTCGGTACTCCCGTCGTTTGTCCTCACTGGGCTCAACCCCCACGGCATTAAACCGCTTGGCGATCGTGGGGTGGCTTTCATCAGCAGCCAGAATGCCTTTGTTTCCGGCGACGAGCGCCTGCACGGTAGACGTCAGTTCTTCCTGAAGGGTCATGATGAGCTCCTGAATGATCCGTGACTGCCTGAGTTTACGTTTGGGGTGTCCTTAAGTGTAGACGCAGAATAACGCGTCGGAACCGGCCGGGTTGGCGAAAACGCGCATAAAGATAGCCATTCCCGCTGAATGGACTTTGAGTATAGGAACTATCGGTGCTCACTGTCCAACGACGGACTGGAGGATGCCCGCGCCCGCCAGTAGCGGGATATGGTGGGTTTGACACTGACGCCGTGAACCAGAATCGACAGGGCAACCACCACAAAGGTCAGGTGAATCAATTCCAGTGCGATATCTTCAGGCAGCCCATGCTGGATGGCGTACATCAGGTAGTAAAGTGAGCCAATACCACGTACCCCGAACCAGCCCGCCAGATTACGCATGCGCATGGGCGCCTTACTCCCCAGCATGCCGAGATGAACACTGACAGGGCGCGCGACACAGAACAGGAAGACGGCGAAGCCAACCGCTCTCCAGCTCCATGAATCCCAGAACATGGAACCGCCGATCAGCAGAACCAGAACGATTTCCGCCAGCCGCTCCAGGTGCTCGTTGAAGACCAGTGAGCCCTGGTGTACATGGGCGATGACATTGGGTTCCTTGCCAGGCTGCGTTTCCCCACTGGTCGGGTCGGAGTAGCGTTGTTTAAGGCCGGCCAGTTTCAGCTCGGTATGCCGCAACGCCACCGCCGCACTGAATACCGCCAGAAAGCCCCAGGCCTCCACCAGGAGACTGATGCCATAGGCGACGGCAATCAGCCCCAGACCCAGAAAGGTCTCCAGAAACTCCTGGCTGGTAAACGTGGTGCGTAGCCTCTGCACCAGCCAGCCAACACCGCAGCCGGCCAGGATGCCAATGCCAATCCCTGCGCCGCTGGCCCACACCACATCCACAACCAGCCAGCGCCAGCCGGAATCGCCAAGCTCATGGAGGCCAAGCAAGCCAAGCCCCAGCATGACAAAGGGAAAGGCGCTGCCATCGTTCATGCCGGCTTCACAGGTTAATGCGAACCGCAGGCGGTCCGGATCGTCGGCATGACGGATTTGCACCTCCGTAGCCAGTACAGGGTCTGTGGGAGCCACCACGGCGCCAAGCAGAACGGCGGCACCCAGGGGCAGTGACAGCCAGTAATAGCCAAAGAATGCCACCAGGCCGACGGTGAGCGCCATCGAGACAAGTGCCAGCCGCAACGGGTTGCGCCAGCGCCTGAAAGTAACCGGTGCCGGCATCTTGACGCCGGCGCAATACAGTGAAATCAGCACCGCGATTTCAGTCAGCAACTCCAGCAGCGCAGACTCTTTGAGTGGATTGAAATGAAACAGGCCAAAGCCCATGGGGCCGACCACGAACCCGAAAAGCAGATACACGATGGCGGACGTGGCCGGCCCGGTTTTGATGTAGGACGCCGTAAAGCCCACCACCAGCAGCAGTGAACCCAGTAGAATAAACCAGGTGGCGGTGGTCACGGGTGACTCTTTGATGCCGCCGCCGCCGTCGCGGCCCGGGCCGCATGCAGCTTCTTGTAGCTATCGATCAGGCGCAGATGTTTCTCCAGTCCGTCCAGCTGCAGGTTGGTCGGTTCCAGGCCGTGGAAGCGCACGGTGCTGTCCACGGAGCCGACCACGGCGTTCATGGTGTCCTTGCCGAACATGCGGGTGAAGTTGGTGAGGTAGTCGTCCAGCGCCATCTCGTCGTCGAGAGTGACTTCCAGTACCGCGTACATGGCGCGGTAGAACAGGCCGCGTTCAACGGTGTTGTCATTGAACTGCAGGAACATGTCGACAAACTCCAGTGCTTCCTCATGCCATTGCAGGGCCAGGCAGATCAGGATTTTCAGCTCGAGGATGGTGAGCTGGCCCCACACGGTGTTTTCGTCGAACTCCACGCCGATCAGGGTTGTGATCGTCATGTAGCTATCGAGCTGGCTGGCCTCCAGGCGTTCCACCAGATCAGCCAGCTGGTCATCGTCCAGGCGATGCAGGTTGAGGATGTCTTCCCGGTAATCCAGGGCCATGTTGGTGTTGTCCATGATCAGATCCTCAACCGGGTACACCTCGGAATACCCGGGCACCAGAATCCGGCACACCGGCGCGCCCAGTTCCTCGTAAACCGCCACATACACTTCCTTGCCCAGTTTGCTCAGGATAGTAAACAGGCGGTCGGCCTCTTCGGCGTTGGTGCCGGAGAAATCCCACTCGCAGAAATCGTAGTCGGACTTCGCGCTGAAGAAACGCCAGGACACCACGCCGGTGGAATCGATGAAGTGCTCCACAAAATTGTTCGGCTCGGTGACGGCCAGACTGTTGAACGTGGGCGGTGGTACATCGTTCAGGCCTTCAAAACTGCGGCCCTGCAGCAACTCAGTCAGGCTGCGTTCCAGCGCCACTTCAAAGCTCGGGTGAGCACCGAAAGAGGCGAAGACACCCCCGGTACGCGGGTTCATCAGGGTGACACACATCACCGGGAACTGGCCGCCCAGGGAGGCATCTTTCACCAGTGTCGGGAAGCCCTGTGCTTCCAGAGCCTCAATGCCTTCCAGGATGTCCGGGTATTTCTCCAGAACGTCCCGGGGTACGTCCGGCAGGGTCAGTTCTTCTTCGATAATCTGCTTCTTTACCGCCCGTTCGAAAATCTCCGAGAGGCACTGAACCTCGGCTTCCTGCAAGGTGTTACCGGCACTCATGCCGTTGCTGAGGAACAGGTTCTCAATCAGGTTGGAGGGAAAATACACCACCTCGCCGTCGGATTTGCGTACAAAGGGCAGCGATACAATCCCTCGCCCGGATTTGCCGGAGTTGGTGTCGATGAGGTTCGAGCCACAGAGCTCGCCGTCCGGGTTATAGATGGCCAGGCAGTGATGGTCCAGAATACCCTCGGGCAGTTCGTCATCCGGGCCGGGTTTGAACCATTTTTCGTTCGGATAATGCACGAACTCACTGTTGGCGATCTCCTCCCCGAAGAACTGGTCGTTGTAGAAGAAGTTGCAGTTCAGCCGCTCGATGAACTCGCCCAGGGCCGAGCACAGGGCACTCTCCTTGGTGGCGCCCTTGCCGTTGGTGAAGCACATGGGGGAGCCGGCATCGCGGATGTGCAGGGACCACACATGGGGCACGATGTTGCGCCAGGAGGCAATCTCAATCTTCATGCCCAGATCCTGGAGGATGCCGGTCATGTTGGCGATGGTCTGCTCCAGGGGCAGGTCCTTGCCCTCAATGAAGGTTTGGGTACCACCTTCCGGCTGGGTCATCAGCAGCGCCTGGGCGTCCGCATCCAGATTTTCGACGGTCTCGATCTCGAAGGTCGGGCCCGTCTGCACGACCTTTTTCACCGTGCACCGGTCAATCGAACGCAGAATGCCCTGCCGGTCCTTGTCGGAGATGTCTTCCGGCAGTTCTACGGAGATTTTGAAAATCTGGTTGTAGCGATTTTCCGGGTCCACGATGTTGTTCTGGGACAGTCGTATATTCTCAGTGGGAATGTCCCGCGCCAGGCAATAAACCCGAACAAAGTAGGCGGCACACAGCGCCGAGGACGCCAGAAAGTAATCAAAGGGGCTGGGCGCCGAGCCGTCGCCCTTGTAGCGGATGGGCTGGTCGGTCACGACCGTGAAATCATCAAACTTCGCTTCAAGTCTGAGGTTGTCGAGAAAGTTGACGTTGATTTCCATTACAAAGGTACCCGGATCGGAGAGTTTGGCGCGCCATGATATTTCATGGCGGCCATTATCCAGTTTTTCCGGGCGTTCGTCTTGGTCAGTCTCTTGCGGATTACCGGTAGGCCTTTGCCGAGACAGGTCAGGGTGACAGGGCGTATGCCAACGCCCGCGAGCAGGAAAATACCGAACTGGGCCTCCCCAAGGCCAGTCCGGGTTTCGAACATTGGGCGTTCCGGGAACGTTGGAGGAGGGATGCCACCCCCCGGCTTATCAACAGCCGGGGAGCAGCCTCACCAGAACGGTGAGTGTGGGAGGCTACAGGGGCTTAAACGTCGAAGAAGCCTTCATCCCCTGCGTCATCCCATTCGCCGGCGTCCCAATGGCCGCTCTCGTTATCGTCATAGGCACTGTAGTAGCCATCGTAGAGTTCGTCGGCGTCCAGATAATCGTTATTGTCGACGTCCCAGGTTGTGAAATCGTAGTCGAAGCCGACTTCCTCGAACTCGCCTTCGTTGATCAACCCGTCGCCGTTAAGATCCCAGTCCGCATAGATGCCGGAGTCGCTCAAGGTGCTGTAGTACTCGTCCTTGGAAATCTTTCCGTCGTCATTGGCATCCTGAAAGTTAAAACTGGCGGCGGCCAGTGACATTGAACTGGCCATGGACAATGCGAGAAGTGTGGTCAGTTGAGCTTTCATAATGTGCTCCTTCTCTATTCTGCAAAATCAACTAGAAATATACTACAGGGGGGCGATTAACAGATGCGCCTCCCCTGCGAGAATACCTTAGGATGGTTGGAAGTGGTTTCAAGGCGCCTGGCGCTGAAATAGCTATTACCACTACTTAATTTCGGTTTATCGGGGAAGGAGCGGTGTCATGAGTAATGTCCTTGAATCTGCGGAGCAGCGTTGCGATGCCATTGAGGCTCCCTGCAGCGCCATTGAAGCCATACTGAGCCCCCGCGTGACGGATCTGGGCGGCTTCTCCGTGCGCCGTCTGCTGCCCACCGCGAAACGCAGAATGGTGGGCCCCTGGATCTTCTTCGATGACATGGGCCCGGCGGACTTCCCGGCCGGCGAGGGCATCAATGTGCGCCCGCACCCGCACATTGGTATCGCCACCGTGACCTACCTGTGCGAAGGCGAAATACTGCACCTGGATTCCGTCGGCAGCTTTCAGGCTATTCGCCCTGGCGATATCAACCTGATGGTGGCCGGCCGTGGCATCACCCACTCCGAACGCGAGCGTCGGGAAATCACTGAAACCGACCACCGGTTACATGGCCTGCAACTCTGGCTGGCGTTGCCGGAAGACCAGGAAGAAAGCGAGCCGGACTTTCACCATTACCCGAGTGATGGCATCCCTGCGGTTGAGGTAAACGGTGTTCCGGTAAGGGTGATGATGGGCAGTGCCTACGGCGTGACCTCGCCGGTACGCCAGTTCAGTGAAACCCTGTATCTGGAGGCCACCCTCAAGGCTGGCCAGACGCTGGCGTTGCCTGATGCGACCGAACGGGCGGTCTACGTCGCCCAGGGCGCCCTGAGTGCCCACGGCTCCGAGTTGCCCACTCACAGCATGACCGTATTTACCCCGGAGCCGGGCGTTGCCATCACCGCCACGGAAGCTACCCGCATTGCCCTGATCGGCGGTGAGCCGCTGGGCAAGCGTTTTATCGAGTGGAACTTTGTGTCATCCAGCAAGGCGCGCATAGAGCAGGCTAAAGAAGACTGGCGAGCCGGGCGCTTTGCCAGGGTGGTGGGGGATGAGAGAGATTTCATACCGTATTAGTGGTTTCTCGCCGGTTAGCGGTTGGGGTTGGAGTAACCAGGCAACCTCAATTTTGTTCAATACTGGCCAGGCCGTTCAGGGCAGACTTTGTCTGTAACCTGAATGGAGACCACCACGAATGAGCCTTTCCCTGATCCTGCCCATGTCCGCGTTTGCCCTGGCGGCATCCATATCCCCGGGGCCGGTTAACCTCGTGTGCCTGAGCAGCGGCACCCGTTATCCCGTGCATCGGGGGCTGATCTTTGTTACCGGTGCAACGCTTGGCTTTATCGCCCTGTTTATTGCCGTTGGGCTTGGGCTCTATTCACTGCTCAATGTGGTACCGGCATTCGATGCATTGCTGCGATGGGCTGGCGTGGCCTTCCTGCTCTACCTGAGTGTGAAACTGGCGATGGATAGCGGCCACTTGCCGGATGACGGCACTGACCAGGCCCCCGGTTTTGGCACGGGAGCACTGATGCAGTGGCTCAACCCAAAGGCCTGGCTGGCCTCGGCCTCCGGCATTGGCGCGTACACCAGTGCCAATGACCTGCAGCAGATTCTGCTGTTTGCCTCGCTCTATCTGCCCATCTGCTGGCTGTCGCTGGCCTGCTGGGTCTACGTCGGAGCCTTCCTGCGCCGATATGTTCAGCGACCAGTGGTGCTGAAAACGGTAAATCGAGGGCTGGCTTTACTGCTTGCCGCCAGTTGTCTTTACCTGCTGATCGGGTGATGAGCGCCGGTACTGATTCGGTGTCGCTGCCATCAGACGCTTGAAGGCGCGCTGGAAGTGGGGTTGGTCTGCAAAGCCTGCGTTCAGAGCCGCTTCGGCAATCGGAATGCCGTTTTGCAGCTCACGACGACCGAGCTGTATGCGCCGATTCACCAGGTAAGCGTGGGGTGTCAGGCCGGTGTATTGCCTGAACGCCCGAATCAGGTGGCCTGCGCTGTACCCGGATAACTCACACAAGGTGTCCAGCGAGACCTCTTCCGCAGAATGGTCATCAAGGTAGCGCGCCAGCGTCTCCAAAGCCTGAGGCGCCTTTGGCTCTGCCACAACCGGCTGCCGTGCCAGCTCATGCATCAGGTCCGACAGGAACTCCACCACCTCCGTTTGCTTATCCAGCAGATCACGCTGAGGATCGAGAAGGCAGTCTGCCATATGGCAATAACGTTCATGCCACACCGGGTCTGAGACTGTCGCCACGGGAATATCCCGCCACTGGCGTTGCGGCAGCAGGCCCGCCTGGAACCGCAAATCTGTCAGCCATCCGGTATCCACGTACAGCATCAGGTACGCCCACGGCTGATTGCTCACGGGATTGCAGGCGTGAACCCACTCCGGATTCATCAACACAAGATCCCCGGCCCGGATCTGGTGAAGGGTGTCACGGTACTGAAACGTACTCTTTCCTGCAGTGATGGCGCCTATCGACCACTGAGTGTGGCTGTGAGGGGCATAGCAAACCTTGCGGCCGTCCATGACCTTGCGCAACTCCACATGGGGCAGACGGGCGTCTCGCCAGAACAGGGGTGTGCTTTCAGTGGTTGTGGTGTTCATAGTGGACATCCTGAACCATCCCCTCGTTAGCCGCCTGTTCATAAAAGCGGTTGGCGCAATGCAGATCGGTTACCTCGAGGGCGATCATGCTGATTCCCGGTTTCATCGCTACGTCCCCCTGGGCGCGAACATGATAATTGCCATACCCATCACAGCCACCCCGGAGCCCACCAGATCCCAGACCGTTGGCCAGATGCCATCCACCGCCCACAACCAGAGTATGGCGGTAAAAATATACACACCACCGTAAGCCGCATACACCCGACCGGCGGCCGTAGGGTGCAATGACAAGAGCCAGGCGAAGGCGGCCAGGCTGAGCGCGCCGGGCACCAGCAGCCAGATGGATTTACCTTCACGCAACCATAGGTAGGGCAGGTAGCAGCCGACGATCTCGGCCAGCGCGGTCACAAGAAACA
>CBIHLH010000059.1:0-21940 GCA_966210405.1 uncultured Marinobacter sp. | reverse complement strand
GCCCCTGGATGGCCCCGCCCTGCGCCGCCCCGGCCCGATCAAACGGCTCGCTATTCCGGAACATCCGCAATGGTTCGGTGACCAGGACGCGGAAGCGGCCTGGAATACCGCCATCAGCCAGTGGCGGGGACTGGATGTGGAACTGGTACCGCTGGATTTCCGCCCCATGCTGGAACTGGCCGCGCTGCTCTATGAAGGCCCTTGGGTGGCCGAGCGCCATGCCGCCGTGGAAGCCTTCATGGCAAGGCATCCGGAGGAGATGAACCCGGTGGTGAAAGACATTATCGAAAACGCCGGCAAGTTCAACGCTACGGATACCTTCAGGGCCCAGTACCGCAAGGAAGAATTGCAACGGGAAATCGACGGGCTGCTGGCCGATGTGGACGCCCTACTGGTGCCCACGGCGCCTACCGCGCCCACCATCGAAGCGGTCAACGCCGACCCGGTGACCCTCAACAGCCAGCTGGGCACCTACACCAATTTTGTAAACCTGGCGGACATGAGCGCCCTGGCGATACCCGCCAGCTTCCGGGACGACGGCCTGCCTTTTGGCGTGACGCTCATTAGCGGCGCCTGGAAGGATGCCGAGCTCCAGCATCTGGCCTGCCAGTGGCTGAATGCCCATCCGACCCCCCTGGGCGCCACTGACCAACCCCGGCCGGAGGAAACGCCCGGGGCCGCCATTGCAACGCCCACGGTTCAGGTAGCGGTGGTCGGTGCCCACTTGAGTGGCATGCCGCTAAACCCCCAGCTCACCGAGCGCTGCGCTGTCCTTCTGGAACAAACCACCACCTCCGCCCATTACCGCCTCTACGCCCTGCCCAACACCACACCGCCCAAGCCCGGTTTGAAACGGGTGGCACCGGGCGAGGGTAAACAGATCATCGTGGAAGTCTGGCAAATGCCCGCCTCAGCCTTCGGCTCCTTCGTCGACCTGATCCCGGCACCGCTGGGCATCGGCAACGTGGAACTGGCCGATGGCCGCTGGGTGAATGGCTTTATCTGCGAAGGCTACGGGTTTGAGGGGGCCCGGGATGTCACCGAATACGGTGGTTGGCGGGCGTTTATGGGGTCTGACGCCGGGGCCTGATACCGGGGTCTGACCCTATGGGTCTGACCCCATAAACATTGACCAAGACGAACCCACCCCCGGGGCCAGACCCTGGAGCCAAACCGGACTCTCGAGTTAACGCGGCCTGGTCAATTTGTGTGGGGTCAGACCCGCAGGGTCAGACCCCGTAGTCAGCCGCCGCAGTCGCGCATCGGGGTCAGACCCGGCGGGTCTGACCCCACCTACACCGAGGGGCATAAGCAAGCTCGGGGTAGACGCGGCCTGGTCAATGTTTTTGGGGTCAGACCCGCAGGGTCAGACCCCGTAGTCAGCCGCCACAGTTGCGCATCGGGGTCAGACCCTGCGGGTCTGACCCCACCTACACCCAGCTAAAGGAGATTCCAGACAATGTTCTCTAAAGTACTCATCGCCAACCGAGGCGAGATCGCGGTTCGCACCATTCGCACTCTCAAGGCCATGGGCGTTGGCAGCGTGGCTGTCTATTCCCACCAGGATCGCCACAGCCTGCACGTAACCCTGGCCGACGAATCCGTGGCCCTGACCGGTAACGGCGCCAGCGAAACCTACCTGGACAAGGCCCAGATTCTTTCCGCCGCCAAACACACCGGCGCCGAGGCGATTATTCCGGGGTACGGCTTTCTCTCCGAAAACGCCGACTTCGCCGAGGCCTGCGAGGCCGATGGCATTGCCTTTATTGGCCCCACGCCCGACCAGATGCGCGAGTTCGGCCTGAAGCACCGGGCCCGGGAACTGGCAGAAGCCGCCGGCGTGCCCCTGGCTCCCGGCAGCGGTCTGCTGGAAAACCTGGACGAGGCTCTGGTAGCCGGCGAGCAGGTCGGCTACCCGGTGATGCTGAAAAGCACCGCCGGCGGTGGCGGCATCGGCCTGACCCGATGCAACAGCGACAGCGAACTCAAGGATGCGTTTGAAACCGTGCGCCGCCAGGGCCAGAGCTTCTTCAACGACAGCGGCGTGTTCCTGGAGCGTTTCATCGCCCGGGCCCGCCATGTGGAAGTGCAGATCTTCGGCGACGGCCAGGGCAACGTGGTCGCCCTGGGCGAGCGGGACTGTTCCCTGCAACGGCGCAACCAGAAGGTGGTGGAGGAAACTCCGGCGCCGAATCTGCCGGCGGCCACCCGCCAGAAGATGCTGGATGCCGCCGTCTCCCTCGGGCAGTCAGTAAATTACCGCTCTGCCGGCACCGTGGAGTACATCTACGACGCCGACCGGGACGAATTCTACTTTCTGGAAGTGAATACCCGCTTACAGGTGGAGCACCCGGTGACCGAGTCGGTCACCGGCCTGGACCTGATCGAATGGATGCTGAAGATCGCCGCCGGCGAGAGCCCGGACCTGGCCGGTTTCGCGCCGGAGCTGAACGGCGCCTCCATGGAGGTGCGGATCTACGCGGAAGATCCGCTGAAAGACTTCCAACCCTCCCCGGGCGAGCTCACTGACGTACACTGGCCGGAAGACGATGTGCGGGTGGACACCTGGGTAGAAAACGGCAGCGAAGTCTCCGCCCACTACGACCCGATGATTGCCAAGCTGATTGTGCACGGCAAAGACCGCGCCGACGCCCTGGCCAAACTGAAAGCCGCCCTGGCGGAAACCCGGCTGATGGGCATTGCCACCAACCTGGATTACCTGCGCCAGGTGGTGGCCCAGCAGAGTTTTGCCGATGGCCTTGTCTCCACCCGCGCCCTGGAGAGCTTCGAATTCAAACCCTCGGTGGCCGAAGTGGTCAAACCCGGCACCTACACCACCGTGCAGGATTACCCGGGCCGCGTGGGCTACTGGAACATCGGCGTACCGCCCAGCGGCCCCATGGACGACTACGCCTTCCGGATTGCCAACCGCATCGTTGGCAACCACCACGAAGCGGCAGGCCTGGAAGCCACCCTGATCGGCCCCAGCCTGAAATTCCACAAGGACTCGGTGGTTGCCCTCACCGGTGCGCTCACTGACGCCACCCTCGATGACAAGCCAGTGGAGTTCTGGAAACCCATCACCGTGAAAGCCGGCCAGGTTCTGGCCGTGGGCAAGGCCATCAAAGGCTGTCGCACTTACCTGGCCGTGCGCGGTGGCTTTGATGTGCCGGTGTACCTGGGCAGCCGCGCCACCTTCGCCCTCGGCCAGTTCGGCGGCCACGGCGGCCGGCCCTTGCGCCCCGGCAACATGCTCGGCATCAGCCAGATCAACCTGCCAGCCTGCACCACCACGGCACCGACACACGATCCCGCCCCAGCGGACCCGGATTTGATTCCGGACTATCCGGACCACTGGGAAATCGGTGTGCTCTATGGCCCCCACGGCGCCCCGGATTTCTTCACCGAACAGTCCATCGAAAAGTTCTTCGAGCAGGACTGGGAAGTGCACTACAACTCCAACCGCCTGGGCATCCGCCTGAACGGCCCCAAGCCCGAGTTCACCCGGGCCGACGGCGGCGAGGCGGGCCTGCACCCGTCCAACATCCACGACTGCGAATACGCCATCGGCTCCATCAACTTCACCGGCGACATGCCCGTGATCCTCACCAAGGACGGCCCCAGCCTGGGCGGCTTCGTGTGCCCGGTCACCATCGCCAGGGCCGAGCTGTGGAAAGTCGGCCAGGTCAAACCCGGCGACACCATCCGGTTCGTGGCCATTGATAACGACACCGCCGTAAAACTCTCCGAGCGCCAGGAACTGGCCATCAAGAGCCTGATGGCGCCACCGGCTCCCACGCTGGTGGCACCTGAACTGGTTCCGTTGAACGGCCTCTCCGCCACCATCCTGGCCCACCTGGAAGAAACCGACGGCCGCCCGGAAGTCACCTACCGCCAGGCCGGCGACCAGTACATCCTGCTGGAATACGGCCCCAACGTGATGGACCTCGGCTGCCGCCTGCGCATCCACGCCCTGATGGAAGCCATCGCCGACGTGCAACCCAACGGCCTGCTGGAACTCTCCCCGGGCGTACGTTCCCTGCAACTGAGGTACGACGCCAGGATTCTTACGCAGGAAGCGCTGATGACCTACCTGCTGGATCTGGAGGCCACCCTGCCGCCCACCGATGAGCTGAAAGTGCGCAGCCGGGTGATTCACCTGCCCATGGCCTTCGAAGACAGCGCCACCCTGGAGGCCGTGGACAAATACCGCCAGTCCGTACGCGACACCGCCCCCTGGCTGCCCAACAACGTCGACTTCATGCAACGCATCAACGGCCTGCGCAGCCGCGAGGCCGTCCGCGACATCCTGTTCTCGGCCCGCTATCTGGTGCTGGGCCTGGGTGACGTCTACCTGGGCGCCCCCTGCGCCGTGCCCCTGGACCCAAGGCACCGGATGCTCACCTCCAAGTACAACCCGGCCCGCACCTACACGGCGGAGGGCACCGTGGGCATCGGCGGCGTGTACATGTGCATCTACGGCATGGACTCCCCGGGCGGCTACCAGCTCGTGGGCCGCACCCTGCCAATATGGAACAAGTACCTGAAGAACCCCCAGTTCGCCGAAGGCGCCCCCTGGCTGCTGCGGTTCTTCGACCAGGTGTGCTACTACCCGGTGACCGAAGCCGAACTGGACGAAATGCGCGACCAGTTCCGCGCGGGCCAGCTGATCGTGAAAATCGAGGAAGAAACCTTCGACCTCAAATCTCACCAGGCCTTCCTGGACGCCAACGCCGACTCCATCGCCGAGTTCCGCGAACTGCAGCAGGCGGCCTATGCGAAAGAGGTGGCCCTGTGGAAAGACAGCGAAGCCGAGGAACTGGATAAACTGGCCAAAGCGCCGCCGAAGGCGGACGTGTCCGACCTGGCAAAATTCGGCGAGCTGGTGAGTGCGGAGATTGCCGGTAACATCTGGAAGTGCCTGGTCAGACCCGGTGATACAGTGGCGGAGGGTGATCCGCTGGTGATTGTCGAGGCGATGAAGATGGAGTTCGAGATCAACGCCACGCTGGCTGGCGAGATCAGCGCCTTGCACGTTGAGCCTGGTAAGGCTGTGACTCCTGGCGAGCCTTTGTTGAGTATTAAGGTCTAGGTTTGGGTCTGACTTTGGAGTTCGACCTCACTGGCCTCTTGTTCTGGAGTACAGCCGGTGGGGGAAGGCCTGTCACAGACACGCCGTGAACCCATCCCTGGGGGCTTGAGGGCAGCATCCCTGCTGCCCACAGTCTGTGACAGGCCTGCCCCCACCGGCTTCTCCGACTTTGGGTGATTGCGGTTTGAGAAGAAAAACTGGTGTTTGGTCCTTGCAGTAGCCGGAACAAACGGTTTCACCAGAACTCGCAGCAATGCCGTCTCGCAGGCAAAGGGAGTCGGGCGCGGATGTCGGGGAGGCTGTTCAAAAGTGTGTGCGGCATGGATGCCGCACTCAAGCCCCCAGGGATGGGTTCACGGCGTCTTTTGAACAGCCTCCCCGACAGCCGCGCCCAGAGGCCAATCACCAAACAAGAGGACAAACGGAACACAATGAAAACAAACACCAAAAGAAAAGAGTCCATGGCAGACAGGGTTTACGAGGCCCTGAAGGACGACATCTTTGAGTTCCGACTGATCCCCGGTGACAAGTTCAGCGAGGGGGATGTGGGAACGCGCCTGCATGCCAGCCGGACGCCGGTAAGGGAGGCCCTGTACCGGTTGCAGCGGGAAGGCTACGTGGAGGTGCTGTTCCGCAGTGGCTGGCAGGTGAAGCCGTTTGATTTCCGGCAGGTGGAAGAACTGTACGACCTGCGGATCACCCTGGAACGGGCCGCGATGCACAAGATCTGCGGACTGGACGAAGAGCCGCAGGCGCTGCGCACACTGACCGCCATCTGGAACCCGGATCACCCCTCCGAGCGGGCCGTGGGCAGCACCGTGCGGGCGCTGGATGAGAGTTTTCATTGCGACCTGGTGGCCGCGGCCGGCAACCGTGAGATGACGCGGATTCACCGGGAGATTACCGACCGGCTGCGGATCATACGCCGGCTGGACTTCACCCGGGACGACCGGGTGGATGCCACCTACGTGGAACACTCAGACATCCTCGCGGCCCTGAAGGCAGGGCTGGCCAGCGAAGCGGCGGACCGGTTAACCCGCCATATCCGCAGCAGCCAGAACGCCGTGCGGGAAATCACCATGGAACGAATCCGGGAGGCGGCCGCCATTCACCGGCAGGGAAATACCCTGGAAACCGGACTATTTTCGCCGGAATCTTAGACATTGGTTTCGAACACTCTTGCTTTATCGCGCTATTCAGGCCACTTTCAACGACTGTGACTCCCGAAAACCCGAAAAAGGCACCCGATGTTTTCCGAACGCTACCATTCCGTCCAGGACGGACACGTGCTGATCAGCGCCATCCAGGCAAGCCGCTTTGCCAAAGAAGTCGCTGGTGACTTCAACCCCATTCACAATCCGGATGCCCGGCGTTTCTGCGTACCCGGAGACCTGCTGTTCGCCCTGCTGGTGGACCGTTTCGGGTTGTCGCGGAAGATGACGTTTCATTTCCGTAGCCTGCTGGGGGAGAACGTGCCGCTGGCCTTTCACGAGGATGACGATGGCGTTGTCCGGGTACGGGACGGGAACGACAAGGTCTACGTGGAAATGGAGCGCAGCGGCGAGCTGACCCACGATGCCAAGGTCATCGACAACCTCACCCGAAGCTACGTGGCCGCCTCCGGCAAGAACTTCCCGCACACGCTCAAGCCCCTGCTGGAAAGCGAAGGAGTGATGTTCAACCCGGACCGTCCGATGATCATGTATCAGAGCATGAGCCTGGATCTGGACACCCTCGACGCGCCTTACCCGGAACTGGAAATGCACAAGGCCGAGCTGAAGCCCGAGGGCAAGCGTGGCAATGTCTCCCTGGACTACCGGGTGGTGTCTGCCGGTGACCCCGTGGGGCTGGTGTCCAAGAAACTGGTGGTCAGCGGCCTGAGGGAGTACGACCCGCAAGCCATGGAGGCCGTGGTGGAAGAATTCTACCGGCTCAAGAACCGCTCCTGGGACTGACGCGCCCAACTTACAACCCTGTACGACATATCGCACAAATCGTCACGCGAATATCCCATATTGCCAAATCGTAACCCCAGTAGAATGGTCAGTGTCAGGGATGACAAGCCAGCAAGGAACGTTGGCTCACGGATGAGAGCTCCACGGAAAGGAGTTGCCCAAAGGATCAGGGCCACAGGGATGACCACACGGACGACGCGCTCAGGATGATGCGCAGCCTGACGGAACAGGCAGGGGTCAGCCACGGAATTCCGGATCACACGGACTGTGATCCATTCCGTGCACTTACCGTCCCATGCCCCATCGCTCACCCAACCTCCGCTCCTGCTGCTTTGCGCCCTGGCAAAAAACCATAATGACGCACATCAGCTTCAGGAGTTCACTGACATGAAACGCACACCCCTTATCGCCACCCTCGTTCTGCTGTTCAGCCTGGCCACTGGCTTCGCCCACGCCGAGCCCGCCGCCATCAACATCAACACCGCCGACGTCGCCACCCTGGCCAGCCTGAATGGCATTGGCCAGAGCAAGGCCGAAGCCATCGTCGCCTACCGTGACGTCAACGGCCCCTTCGCCACCACCGCGGATCTGGCCGACGTAAAAGGCATTGGCGAACGCACCATCGAAAAGAACGCCGGGCGTTTGAGCGTCGAGTAACACCCGGGGCGGCGGTTGTCATAATCGCCGCCCGTCACGGGTTCCTCTCCCCCAAAAGTCGTCTGGCAACCCCGGCTCGGCCGCCCTATGATTATCGGATAACAACACCGATAAACTTAAGCGACGGCACTATGGTTGATCCCATCAAGGTTTACCCCCCAAAGCCTGCCAAGGTCTATTTCTACGGCACCTGTCTGGTGGACATGTTCTACCCGGATGCGGGCATGGCCGGGGTCCAGCTTCTGGAACGCGAAGGCATTGAGGTGATCTACCCCCCGGACCAGACCTGCTGCGGCCAGCCCGCCTACACCTCCGGGTATCACGATGAAGCCCGTGCCGTTGCCAAAGCCCAGCTGGACCTGTTCCCCGAAGACTGGCCCATTGTGGTGCCCTCCGGTTCCTGTGGCGGCATGATGCGCAAGCATTACCCGGCCCTGTTCAAGGACACCGGTGATGACGTCCGGGCCGCAGACCTTGCGGGGCGGGTCTGGGAGCTGACCGATTTTCTGCTGAACGTCTGCCATATCAAACTGGAGGATCTGGGCGAGCCCACCACCGTGGCCATGCACACGTCCTGTTCCGCACGCCGGGAAATGGGCGTGGCCGAGGTGGGGCCGCGCCTGCTCGGGCAACTGAAAAACGTGAATCTGGTGGAGCAGATCCGGGCCGAGGAATGCTGCGGCTTTGGTGGCACCTTTGCGGTGCGGCACCCGGAAATTTCCGGCGCTATGGTCAGTGAAAAGGTGGATACCCTGGTGGACACCGGCGCCAGCGATTTCGTGACCACCGATTGCGGCTGCCTGATGAACATTGCCGGCTACGCCGAGAAGAACCGGAAAGCGATCAAGGGCCAGCACATCCTGAGCTTTCTCTGGCAACGCACTACCGGAAGCGGAGGCCATCAGTCATGAGTGAGACCGCCCATCAGTCAGGCCATCACATTGACGTCAAACAGTTCCACCCCCGTGCCCAGGCGGCCATTCACAACCCGAAGATCCGCCAGAACTTCCGCAAGGCCATGGACGGGTTGATGACCAAGCGCAAGAGCGCGTTCGAAGGCTGGGACCTGGAAACGCTGCGGGAACTGGGCGCCAACATCCGAATGCGGGCCTTGGCCAACCTGCCGGACCTGCTCGAGCAGCTTGAACAGAAGCTGACGGAAAATGGCGTCAAGGTGCACTGGGCCCTGGATGGCGATGAAGCCTGCCGGATTGTCCGGGACATCTGCAAGGCCCGGGACGCGAAGACGGTGATCAAGGGCAAGTCCATGGTCTCCGAGGAAATGGAGCTGAACCATTACCTGGAGGCCCAGGGCATCGAGGCCCTGGAATCGGACCTGGGCGAATACATCGTGCAACTGGCGGATGAAACCCCCTCGCACATCATCATGCCGGCGATTCACAAGAACACCGGCGAGATTTCCGAGCTGTTGCACGAGAAAACCGGCACCGACCTTTCCAACGATGTGGAATACCTCACCGCCAGCGCCCGCCTGCAGTTGCGGGAAAAGTTCATGAATGCCGATGTGGGGGTTTCCGGGGTCAACTTCGCGGTAGCGGAAACCGGCACCCTGTGCCTGGTGGAGAACGAAGGCAACGGCCGGATGACCACCACGGTGCCGAAATGCCACATTGCGGTGACCGGCATCGAAAAAGTGGTGCCCAACCTGGAAGACGTAACCGCCCTGCTCGCGCTGCTGACGCGCTCCGCCACCGGCCAGCACATCACCACGTACTTCAACATGATTTCCGGGCCGCGCAAGGCGGACGAACTGGACGGCCCGGAGGAAGTGCACCTGGTGCTGGTGGACAACGGCCGGTCGTCGATTTACCAGGACGATGAGTTGCTGGATACCCTGCGCTGCATCCGCTGCGGCGCCTGTATGAACCATTGCCCGGTGTACACCCGGGTGGGCGGCCACACTTACGGCACCACCTACCCTGGCCCGATCGGCAAGATCCTGATGCCGCATCTGATTGGCCTGGACGAAGGGCGACACCTGCCCACTGCCTCCAGCCTGTGTGGCGCCTGCGGGGAAGTCTGCCCGGTGAAGATCCCGATTCCGGACCTGCTGGTGCGCCTGCGCCAGGAATACGTGGACGGCGACAAGCTGCACCCGGCCCGGGTGCGCGGCCACGGGGCCAAACGCGGCACCCTCGAGGCGCTGGTCTGGCGGGGCTGGAGCTGGATGCATGCGCGCCCCGGCCTTTACCGGTTGGGCACGGCCCTGGCGGCCCGGTTCCGCAAGCTGCAACCGGGCCGGGCCGGCGCCTGGACCGACTATCGCACGGCGCCCCGGCTGGCGCCCAAAACACTTCACGAACGCATGAAGGAGCGCAGCCAGTGAGTTCCCGGGAGACGATTCTGCAACGCCTGCGCAACCGCAGCGGCGGTGCGCTGACGCCACCGGCATGCGACTTCTCGGTCCTGGCAAGACCCGACTGGCCGGTGTCTGAGCGTATTGCCCTGTTCGAGAAACACATCGAGTCGGTGCATGGGGAAGTGCATCACTGCACCGGGGATAGCTGGATGGACCGGCTCGCCGAGGTGCTGGCCACCCGGGGCGCCCGCAACCTGCTGGTGGCCCGGGAGCATCCCATCGGCCAGGCCCTGCGCCAGGCCGGGCGGGACGACCTGCCGGAGCTGCTGATTTACGATGAGCCCATTGAAAGCTGGCAGGCGCACCTGTTCAACGACGTGGACGCCGGCATCACGTCCACCCGGGGTGGCATCGCCGAAACCGGCTCGCTGATCCTGTGGCCAACGGTGGACGAACCCCGTCTGATGAGCCTGGTGCCACCCGTGCACATTGCGGTGCTGAACGCCTCGGAACTCTACACCACGTTCCACGAAGCCATGCTGGCCCAGGACTGGGCCGCTGGCATGCCCACCAACGCCCTGTTAATCTCCGGGCCATCAAAAACCGCCGACATCGAACAAACCCTGGCGTACGGTGTTCACGGCCCCAAAGAACTGATTGTACTGGTTATCGAATGATTCGAGGCGCTCTGCTGATCGCCCTGGCCGCCCTGCTCTGGGCGACCACGGGTATTGTCGCGAAATTCCTGTTTACCGGCACCGACCTGGAAGCCATCACCCTGGGCTTCCTCCGGCTGGCCGTGGCCCTGCCGTTCTTCTGGCTACTGATGCGCCGGGAGCAGCGGCGCCTGACGCAGGCAAATCCCGGCGAGAACGTCCCGGGCGGTTCGTTGCGGCAACTGGGCCTGAAAGCGCTGTTGCCGCTGGCCGCCCTGGGCCTGTTCCAGGCGTTCTACCAGGGCAGTTACCTGCTGGCGGTGGACCTGACCGGCGCCGGCATCGCCACCCTGATTGCGCTCTGCCTGCCGCCGGTGCTGGTGGCCATTCTGGCGGCGCCACTGCTGGGGGAAAAACCCGGCCTGCTGACTGTGCTGGCCCTGCTGGCCGCCATTGCCGGTACCGCCATGCTGGTGCTCAGCGATATGGACACCAGCGGCAAACTGCGTCTGGCGGGCATCCTGATGGCCCTGCTGGCGGCGGTGGTGTATACCGGCTTCACCCTCACCAGCCGGTACAGCTCCGCCGGCACGCCGGTGTTCACCACCGCGTTCATCTGCTTCGCGACGGCGGCGTTGATTCTGCTGCCGGTGGTGGGGTTCAGTGGTGGCTTTAACGGGCTGGAGACGCTGGGCGTTGGCCACTGGCTGATGGTGGCCTACATCGGCGTGGTGCCCACCTGCATCGGGTACGTGAGTTTTTTCACCGGTATGAAAACCACGCCGGCCACGCTGTCCAGCATCATCGTGACGCTGGAGCCGTTGTTCGTGGCCCTGCTGGCATGGCTGTTTCTGGGGGAGATCCTGGGGCCTGTCGGCATTGCCGGCGCGCTGATTCTGACGACGGCCGTGATCGTGGCGTCACGCTTTGGCAGCAAGCCCGATGCCAGCCCACAGGCCGGCACCGGTAAGGAAGACTGATCAGTCCTGCTTGCGCATTTTCTCGAGCATGTCCGGCTGCAGGATTTCGATCCAGTAGCCGTCCGGGTCCCGGATAAAGGCGAGGCCTTTCATTTTGCCGTCGTCCGGCTTTTTCACGAATTCGACACCAAGTTTTTCGAACCGCTCGCAGGCGCCATAGACATCCGGCACCGCTATGCCGATGTGGCCAAAGCCCTGGGGCTGGTCGTTGCCGTTGTGGTAGGCAAAATCGTTGTCGTTCTCGGTGCCCCAGTTGTGGGTCAGCTCCAGCATCGCCTCGCGGCCGAAGGTAAAGGTGGTGCGGTGGGCGTCATCCTGGGGCACCAGGCCGGCCTGGCGGTCGTCCAGGTAACCCAGGAAGTACAGGGTGAATTTCATTTCCGGGAAATCCAGCTTGCGCACGAGGCGCATGCCCATGACCCGGGAGTAGAAGTCCATGGAGCGCTCGGGGTCCTTGATGCGCATCATGGTCTGGTTAAACACGTAACCTTCGGTTTCCGGAACGGCTTCTTCGTGAAGGCCGGGGGCCTGTTCGAAATGCTTGGGCATTTTGGTTTTCCCTTTTTTTCCTTCGGATTTAACCGTTATACCTGTGTGCGTTTCAGGGGGATTTCAAGGGGCCAGTTGATGCTCCTCCCCCCGATAATAGGCTTCTACTCTTGGGTTCATGATGCTTCGCCACAGAGGGGGGATCAACGCCAGCACGACCATCGCGGCGTAGCCGGCCGGTAGCTGGGGGGCAACGTCGTGGTGGCGGAGGACCTGGTAGCGGCGTTTGGCCCAGGCGTGGTGGTCGCTGTGGCGCTGGAGGTGGAACAGGAAGACGTTGGTGAGGAAGTAATTGCTGTTCCAGCTGTGTTCCGGGCCGGTGCGTTCGTAGCGGCCGCTGTCCAGCTTGCGGCGGTGCAGGCCGTAGTGTTCCAGGTAGTTGACGATTTCCAGCAGGTTCAGGGCGATGAAGCTCTGGCCGAGGAAGTAGGCCGCGCCCAGCCAGCCGAAGGCTACCGTGAAAGCCACCAGCACCAGGGCGCTGAGGCTGTACCACCAGATCAGTTCGTTGCGCCAGTTGAGGGCTTTGCAACCTTTGCGCCGGAGCCGGTCGGCTTCCAGTTTCCAGGCGTTGATGAAGTTGCGGGCGTAGGCCTGGGGCAGGAAGTTGTAGAGCGACTGGTTGTAGCGGGAGGAGGAGGCATCTTCCGGGGTGGACACATGCACGTGGTGGCCGCGCAGGTGTTCGACCTTGAAGCCGGCGTAGCAGACCAGTGACAGCAGCAGGCCGCCGGCACGGGGTTCCAGTTTGCCATCCTTGTGGATCAGTTCGTGGGCGACGTTGATGCCCAGGCCGCCGACGATGCCGATGGAGAAGATCCAGCCGATGCCGCCGGCCAGGCTAAAGGTGCCGGCGGCCAGCTCCAGCATGGCCCACACCAGCAGCACCCCGAAGCCGGCCACCCAGCCGAGGGTAATGGCCCGGTAGAACAGTTCATGATTCATGCGCGGTACGTCGGCGTCTTCATCCGGGTTCAGTGCGTCCTTCCCCAGCAGCAGGTCCAGTACCGGGATGATCCCGAACACCACGACGGGCACGCCCCAGGCGAAGAGGTTCACCAGGCCCGTGGCCTGGCCGGCGCTCAGCAGCAGGGGCGGCAGTGCCAGGGGTAGCATGGCAATGAGGTAGCTGAATTTTTTCAGGGTGAGCAGCACCCGCCGGCGGGTCGCTTCCCGGGTGGTGATGGTCTGGTTCGTGCTCATGGGTTCCTCTCCGTCATTGTTCGTGTGGGCAACGATGTTCGTTATTGTTGACTGCATTATTGTCCTACAATAAATCAGTCGTCAACCCGACCTGAACGCTTTTTTCTGGCGCTATCGGGTGTGGAGGCTGTGATAAACTCAGGCCCGCAACCTTGTTACCGGCCAGACAGGTCTTTCGGTCGGGCCGCTATTACCACCGGTTCAGAGCGTCTTTATGGATTTTCAGGTGCCCAATACCCTGGCGGAGCAGATCGCCAATTACCTGGCGGAGCGGATCATGACCGGGCAGATCCGCCCGGGGCAGCGCATCCAAGAGGCGACTCTGGCCACGGAGCTGAAGGTCAGTCGGGCGTCGGTGAAGGAGGCGCTGTATACCCTGGAGCGCTGGCATCTGGTGGAGATCACGCCGCGCAAGGGGGCGTCGGCCACCCGGCTGGATGCGCAGCATGCGTCGGAGCTGTATGACGTGTACATGCATTTGTTGTCGATGCTGGCGGTGCGGCTGTGTGAGCGCTGGCAGGAGGAAGACAAGGACTCGGTGCTGGCTGCGGTGGCCCGGGTGGTGGCGCAGACGAAGCAGCCGGCAGCGGATATTACGGCGCTGGTGGAGGCCAGTTTCGGGGTGATGGAGGCGTGTTGTGAGGTGGTGGGGAATCCGTATCTCACGGAGGCGTTGTCGAATTTCAAGCCGGCGGTGAGTCGGGCGTATTATCTGAGCGCGGATCGGTATCGTCAGGGGCTGGCTCAGACCAGTCGGTTTTTTGCGGAGTTGCCGGAGGCGGTGCTTGCCAGGGATACCGAGAGAGCCCGGGTGTTGATCCAGCGGTTTGCCGAGCATCAGAAGGGCCTGATTCAGAGAGCCCTTTCCTCCTGATTTGGTGCCTGCAAAGTGAACGGAAGGGCTTCCCAAAACACCCTGTGAATACATCCCTGTACGCTCGGCTCCGCCATCCATGGCTCCGCACGGTTTTGGGAAGCCCTTCCGTTCACTTCGCTCATAGTTTTGGAGGTAGTTCCTTCCGCTTCTATGTTGTGACCAGGCTCACAGATCTTTTGAGTATCCCCACTTATCGTAACAGTCTGTAACAAACGCTGATCTCCGCTGCATTGGTTGTGCTGTCCCCCTGCGGCCCGGGGAGCTTTCATCGCTCTCCGTTAACAACAATAAACCGGACTCCGGGGCCATCATGACGTTGTCATACGCTTTTATCAGACCGACCAGACCCACCGTTTTGAGCGCATGGATCCTGGCGCTTTCACTGCCCCTGCCCGCCATGGCCGAGTTTCGGCCGCTGGATGATCGTGCGCTTTCCGGTGTAACCGGTAAGGCCGGGGTGACGATTGAGCTGGAAACGAAGTTGAGTATTGATCGTTTGAGCTGGATTGATGAAGGCTCGCTGAATGTGAATGGGCTTCGGCTTTCGGGGCAGAACGATACGACGCTGGATAATCTGAAGGTGACGGTGGATATCGCCGGTGACGGTGAGGTGCTGGAGCACGGGTTTTCGGAAATTGCCCGGCGGGCGGATGCGGGGTTGCTGGATGTCAGCAATCCGGATGTTGCGGATGCCCTGGCAAAGTACTCGGTGGCGGGAGAGTTTGGCCGGCAGTTCAATAGCGGGGATCTGGTGATTCATCTGGGGGCCACGGATTACGGCGACCCGGCCAGTCTGGAGGATTACCTTCAGGCGGTGGATTTTGAGCTGGCGGTGGATAGCCTGACCACCACTGGCAGTGAGGGCAGCGCCACGCTGTTTTCGGATGTGCTGTTGCAGGGCTATGTGGGGCCTACCGATCTGGTGGTCCGTAACGGCGAGGGCACATCCCGTACACTCGGCAATGGCAGTGTGGTCTCCGGGGCGGAATTGCAGCTCGATACCCATTTCGAGATCACCAACGGCAGCCTGAACTGGGAAGCCGCGGATGTGATCCTGCTGTTCAATTTTGCCGCCGTGGGCATTGAGGGGCTGCAGATTCATAATCGCCGGGGCGATGACACGCTGGGGCACTTCGGCATGGCCAGTGCCACGGCGAAGCTGGCCCGGGGCACCAGTTCTGCCTCCGGCAAGGACGGGCTGTCCATCCACGATGTGGCGTTCCGGGCGGATATCGATATGCCGGTGTTCCGGGTGGGCCCGGAGAGTATTGGCAGTGTGCAGTTCACGGACTTCGCCATTACCGATACCACCATGATGGTATATGGCCACTAGCACGACTCTGGACAACGCCCATACCCTTGCCTGTAAACTGCCCGTCTCTTGTTGACGGGCAGCCCATGACTGACTCCACCGATCTCGAATACTCCAGGCAGGCCTCCTGGCGCCGGCTGATGGTTTTCAGCCTGGTCTTTATCGTCATGACGGCGGCGGGCCTGTACACCGTGTACGATCAGTTCGCCGGCCGCAGCCTGACGTTCGACCCCCGGCTGTTGGCACCCGGAACGCTGGCGGCCCTGGCGACGTTGCTGCTGGTTTACTTCCTGTCAGACGGTCTGCGCCTGTATTTCACGCTTCGGGCCCTGGGGCACTGCCTGCCGTTCCGGACCATGTTCCGGCTGGTGTTCATCAATCTGTTTTTCTCGAACGTGACGCCCATGGCCACCGGCGGCGGCTTTGCCCAGATCTGGTACCTGCACCACCATGGGGTGCCCGTGGGCCGGGCAACGGCGGCGACCACCATCCGCACGGTGCTGGCGGTGGTGTTCATTTTCTCGCTGACGCCGGTGTTCCTGCTGACGCTGGATGCCCTGGAGGATCACTCGATTACCGGCAGTGTGGGCACGGCACTGGCCGTTTTCATCCTGCTGTACCTGGGCTTTTTCACGGTTCTGCTGTTCCGTACGCGCTGGCTGATCACGCCCCTTGGCGGTCTGCTGAACGGCCTGCACCGCCTGCACCTGATCAAGACCGCCCGGTGCCGGCGGTGGCAGTTCAAGGCCCGGCGGGAGATGCTCAGGTTCTCTCACAGTTTCCGGGATTACGCCCGGGGACGGCCGCTTTTTGTGGGGCTATCGATCCTGTTCACGGCGGTGTTCCTGCTCAGCCTGTTCAGCTTTCCGGCACTGCTGATCCATAGTCTGGGCTACAGTGTGGACTATCTGGTGTCCCTGGGGCTGATGGTGGTCACGACCTTTATCATGTATTTCTCGCCAACACCCGGGGCCTCGGGCATATCCGAGGGTGTGTTCGGGAGCTTTTTCCGGGATATCCTGTCAGGCAACCATCTGGTACTGGTGACCATCGGCTGGCGCCTGCTCACGATTTACCTGGGCATGATCATCGGCTTGCTGGTACTCCAGAGGGAACTGGTCAAACAGCGCGGGACTGCAGGATGATTTTCCGGAAACCGCTGAAACTGCTCTTTTACCTGTGCCTACTGATCGTGGTGCTGCTGCTGGGGTACAAGAGCTACCTGAACCTGTTCATGCGGGACTTCAAGGGCCTGCATACCGATCAGGTGGAGCGGATTCACCAGCAGGTCAGCGCCGATGAGGCGTTCAGTTTCGCGGTGGTGGGCAACATCAACAACTCTGTCGGCATTTTCGAGGAACGCATTGTCCCCGCCATCAATGCCTCGGGCATCGATTTCATGGTGTCGGCGGGCAACGCCGTCAGCGGTGGCGGCGAGGACAAGTACCGGGCGCTCTACGGCACCCTCAGCCACCTGGACGTGCCCTATCTGCTCACCTTTGGCGCCCATGAATACGAGGATTTCGGCAGTTTCCGGTTTTACGATCACTTCGGCCCGCACTTCTACAGCATCCGGGCTGGCAGCAGCCGTCTGATTTTTCTGGACAGCACCGGCAAAACCCCCTGGCAGTGGCAGATTCGCTGGCTGAACGATCTGTTGAACCAGGACAGCTCGAAAGCCCGGATCCTGTTTATCGGCCACCCGCCCCTGGGGCCGGACGAAAACGCCCCCTTCGACCAGAAAGACGATTACCTGGCGCCCCCGGCCTTCCGCACGGCGTTGCTACGGGAAATCGACGAGCACAACATTGACCTGGTATTTTCCGCCAACCTGTCGCTCTATGCCGAGGAAACCCGGGGCGACACCACGTTTATTACCACCGGCGGCGCCGGCGGTCTGGTGCTGAATAACAACACCAGTTTCTATCACTATGTGCGGGTAAACGTGGGGGCGGACGGGTCACTGAACCATTCCCTGCATCGCCTTGAGGTGGGGCAGCACCCGATTCTCAAGCGGCTGGAGAGCCTCTGGTTCTTTATCTACTCCCTGTTCTACGCCGGTTATATTAATTTCATTCTGGTGGTGGCGGTGTTCGCGGCCATTGCCATCAAACTCTACACCACGATTTTTATCGGCAAGGATTACTACCCGGACTACGACCTGGACCCGGCGCCCTGGCTTGAGAAGCCGCTGCGGGTAGCGATGTTCACCAACAACTACCTGCCCTTCATTGGCGGTGTGCCCATCTCCATCGAACGCCTGCGCCGAGGCCTGGAGAAATTGGGCGACAGTGTGCTGATTGTCGCTCCCCGCTACAAGGACCAGCCGGAGCAGGAAAGCAACGTGCTGCGGATACCCTCGCTCCTGGCCATGGGCGAGAAGCGTGAGTTCAGGCTGGCCAATATTTTCCTGGCCCGCATCCGCAAGCGGGTGCGGGCATTCAAACCAGACGTCATTCACCTGCACCACCCGTTCTGGCTCGGTTCGCTGGGGCTGTTCATGGCCCGACGGCTGAATGTGCCGGCCATTTACACCTACCACACCCGCCTGGAGCATTACGCCCATTTCGTGCCCCTGCCCGGCATGCTGTTCAGGAACCTGATCTCCCACGCGCTCATCAAGCGTTTTGCCAACAAGTGTGACGGCGTCATCGTGCCCACCTACTCCACCGAGGAGTACCTGCGGATGATCGGTGTCAAAACACCCACCTTCGTGCAGCCCACCGGCATCGAATACCAGCGCTTCCAGGACGTGACGGCGGAGTCCGTGCAATCACTCAGGGACCGGCTCGAGCTGCGGGACGAAAAGGTGTTCATCAGTGTGTCGAGGCTGTCGAACGAGAAAAACATCGACTTCATGATCGAGGCCATCGACACCCTGCGGGAGCAAACCACGGTGCCTTTCCGGTTCCTGATGATCGGGGACGGCCACCAGCGGGATCGGCTGCAGGGCAAGATCGACGAGCTCGGACTGGGCCGGCACGTCACCCTGGTGGGCGCCGTGCCCCCCGATGAAATGGCCATCTGGTACCGGCTGGGGGATGCCTTTCTGTTCGCCTCCAAATCGGAAACCCAGGGTATGGTCATCCTGGAAGCCATGGCCGCTGGTTTGCCGGTGGTGGCAGTCCGTTCCAGCGGTATCGAGGATGTTGTCCGCCACGGAGTGAACGGGTTTAAAACACCGGAGAAACAGGACCAGTGGCTGGCGGCCGTGCAACGGTTGCTGGAGGACGACGCCCTGCGCCATGAACTGGCCAGCCAGGCCCTGGCGTTTGCCCGGGATTTCTCGGTGGAGCAGTTTTCGAAAGACATCCGGTCCATCTACGCCACCACCCTGGCGCTGGTAGCCAAGAAGCGCCAGCGCCGGTTCCGGGAATAACCGCAGAGCGGTATACCGCGGGACCGCTGATCGATTGACACCAAAATCACGTATAGCAAGTATTGTTTTTTACCTGTGGAGACCTGACGTGAGCGGCATTCCGGTTGGAATCAGTACCTGCCTGCTGGGCAAAGAGGTCCGCCACGATGGCGGCCACAAACATTCGCGTTACTGCACCTCGGTGCTGGCCAGGCATTTTGACTTCCGTTCGGTCTGCCCGGAACTGGAAGCCGGCCTCGGCGTGCCAAGGCCGGCCATCCACCTGCGCGAATACCCGGAGGGCATGCGCCTGATCGAAACCCGGGGCACCGACGATCACACCAGCGCCATGCAGGCCTTTATCGACCGGATCCTGCCCGGCCTGGCTGACCTGCGGGGCTATATCCTGATGGCCAAGTCGCCCAGTTGCGGCATGGAACGCGTCAAGGTGCACAACCCGGAGGGCCGGGTCGTCCGCCGGGACGGCCAGGGTCTGTTCGCGGAGGCACTGATACGCGCCTACCCGCTGATGCCCGTGGAAGAGGAGGGCCGGCTGAACGACGACGGGCTGCGGGAAAACTTTATCGAACGGGTGTTTGCCTACGACGACTGGATGCAGAACGTGGCCGGTGACCAGCTATCCGCCAGGGCGTTGATCGGGTTTCACACCCGCCACAAGTTCCAGTTGCTGGCGCACTCGGAAAAAATCTACCGCCAGCTTGGCCCCCTGCTGGGCGACCTGAAATCAGAGCCGCTGGCCGACATTGCCAACCGCTACATTCATGCCTTCATGGAGGCCATGAGCCAACGGGTCAGCCGGGGCTCGCATATGAACGCCATGCAGCACCTGATGGGGTATTTGAGGGATGCCATGGGCGAGGAAGACCGCAAGGTGCTGATTGAGCAGATGGAAGCCTATCGCCGGGGCGAAGTCCCCCTGGTGGTGCCCATGACCCTGTTACGCATGGCCCAGCGGCGGGAACCGGTGGATTACCTGAGCGTGCAGCGTTATCTCACGCCCTACCCGGATGAGCTGGGCCTGAGAAACAGCGTTTAAGCCCGGTATCAAAATCCGTACAGCAGAGACAGGGAGGTTTCGGTGTCGGTGTCCTCGGAGCCCAGCGGCGGGTCGGACACGTATTTCACCCGGAACGCCACCTTCATGGACAGGTTTCCCACCACCGTGGCCTGCAACGAGGTCTCGGACTGGGTGATCACGTTGTTCTCGTCCAGACCGATTTCGCTGCTCAGCTTCTGCCGGAACAGGGCGGTCTCCGAGAGCGCGTAATCAAACTGGCCAGCCAGCCGGGTGATGGCTTCCTTCTCGGTGTCCTCGCCCTCGGCGTTGGTGGTATCCAGACGGTTATAGCGATAACCGGCACCTGCGGACAGGTCCAGGAACGAACGTTCGCCCATTGTCCAGACCCGGTTTCCGTAACCGGTGGTGAGGGTGGATTCAAAATCGTAGCCGGAGAAGCGGTCGTCCTCATAGGCGCCGCGCAGGAACCAGTACTGGTTCTCGTCGAACTTGTAATTGGTCTCCAGGGCAGCCTGGTACTCCTCCGCCGTGGTTTGCCCCTCGGCTTTCGAATAATTGGCGCTGAAATCGCCGATATTGCGCCAGGTTTCGACTTCATGGACCAGGCCAAGCCGGCCCTTGACGTTGGTTTCTTCGGTGTTGCCGGAGGTGATCAGCACCCCCAGTTCCGTCTCTCCCTTCCAGTTCCCGCTGTCTTGCCCGAAGGCATGGGGTGCGAATGCGATCACGGTAATAACGACGGCTGATCGTAATCCTGGTAAACCCATGAAGTCTCCCTGTTATCCGATTCAGGCCCCCTGGGTACTGCGGGCCTTTTCACCCGCCAGGCTTCGTTGCGCCTGGCGCTCACGTTCTGCCCGTTTGCGGGCCTTGCGCTCTGCGATGAGGCGCGCGGCTTCGCCACCCACGTGGCTCTCTCCCCGCTGCTCCGCCAATCGCATCTGGCGTTCGCGCTCAGCGAACCGGGCTTTCTGTTCGTCGGTCAGTGTCTCGATACACTGGTGGCAACTCACGCCCTGCTCGTATTCCGGGCGCTGCTTGTCGGCGTCCGTAATCGGACGGCGACAGGCGTGGCACTGATCGTAATCCCCGCGCTCGAGGCGGTGGTTCACGGTAACCCGGTCATCAAACACGAAGCACTCGCCGTGCCACAGGCTCTGTGCCTCCGGGACCTCCTCAAGGTATTTCAGGATGCCACCCTTCAGGTGATACACCTCGTCAAAGCCCTGGGCCTTCAGATAGGCCGTGGACTTTTCGCAACGGATGCCGCCGGTGCAGAACATGGCCACCTTCTTGTGCTTTGCCGGGTCCAGGTTCTGCCGCACATACTCCGGAAACTCCCGGAAGGTATCCGTGGCCGGGTTAACCGCGTTCCTGAAGGTGCCGATTTCCACCTCGTACTGATTGCGGGTATCCACCAGGACGACGTCCGGGTCGGAAATCAGGTCATTCCACTCTTTTGGTTCGACGTAGGTCCCCACGATGCGTTTCGGGTCGATGCCGTCCACCCCCATGGTGACGATCTCCTTCTTGAGCTTCACCTTGGTGCGCTTGAAGGGCTGGATATCCACGAAGGATTCTTTGTAGTCGATACCGTCGAAACGCTCATCACTGGCGATCCAGGCCTTGACCGCGTCCACCCCTTCCCGGCTGCCGGCGATGGTGCCGTTGATGCCTTCCCGGGCCAGCAGCAGGGTGCCGTGGACATCCTTCGCCAGCATCAGGCCCAGCAGTGGCTGCCGGAGGGATTTGTAATCATTCAGGACCGCGAACTTGTACAGTGCGCAGACAACCACTTCGTTGCTCATCGTGTTCTCCTGCGGGCCGGACCGTAAATCCGGAGCATGGGTTGATTGAATCAATATTCGGCGAGGATTTTACGTCAGAGGCTGGAGTTTCGTAAGTGTCGATAAAGCCGGCCCTCAGTCGGACCGGCCCAAAG
>CBIHLH010000058.1:0-21953 GCA_966210405.1 uncultured Marinobacter sp. | reverse complement strand
CGGAGCCATGGATGGCGGAGCAGAGCGTACAGGGACGTATTCACAGCGTGTTTTGGAAAGGCGGTCCCGGCACCAGCTCTTGCACCAAAAAAAGAACGCGAACTCCAAACCTAACGGAGAGAAACACAGATGACACAACGAGTATTCATAACCGGCGGAGCCAGCGGCCTGGGCCGGGCGATTGCACTGAGATACGCCAAAGAGGGCGCCAGGGTCTGCATCGGTGACATTAACCCGGAGCAGGGCGTTAGCGTTGAGGGAGAAATCAATGCTGCCGGTGGCGAAGGGTACTTTGTTGAGTGTGACGTCCGCAGGCTGACCGATTTCGAGAAGGTCCGGGATGATCTGGTCAAGAAATGGGGTGGGGTTGATGTGGTGGTGAACAACGCCGGTGTCGCCTCTGCCGGCTCCATTGAGGATACCACCATGGCCGACTGGGAGTGGATTCTGGATATCAACGTTCTCGGTGTGGTCCGGGGTTGCAAGGCGTTTACGCCGCAGTTCAAGCAGCAGGGGGCCGGTGCCTTTGTCAACGTGGCTTCCATGGCCGGGCTGATGCTGGCGCCGTTGATGGATAGCTACAATGTCACCAAGGCCGGGGTGATTGCCCTGTCCGAGACCCTGAGCCAGGAACTGCGGGATGCCGGTATTCATGTGAGCTGTGTATGCCCGGCGTTTTTCCAGACCAATCTGACCAGCAGCATGCGCTCTGACATTCCCGGTATTCAGCAGAACGTGAACAAGCTGATGAAGCGGTCCACAGTGACTGCTGACGACGTGGCCGAAGATATTTTCCGGTCGGTGAAAGACAAGAACTTCTGGGTACTGCCCCATGCCAAAGAGCGTCGCATGTGGATGCTCAAGCGTCACGCACCCAAGGCCTTTGACTGGCTGATGCATCAGGAAAGCAAACGCTGGATGAACAAGATGGGGGGCAGCAAGGCCTGACGCCGTTGCCCGATACCGACGATTCAAGAGGAGAGTCCTGAATGACCCAGATCGACCAGGCCGTGGACATCCGCGAAGGCGAGGAGCTGGATGCCGCCGCAGTAGACCGGTTTATGAAACAGGCGATTCCGGACCTGCAAGGCGAGCCTGATATTCGCCAGTACCCGGGCGGTGCCTCGAACCTGACCTACCAGGTGGACTACGGCGAACGGTCATTCGTCCTGCGCCGGCCACCCTTTGGCAAGATCGCCAAATCAGCCCATGACATGCTTCGTGAAGCGAAGGTGATGCGGGCCTTGAAGCCGGTCTATCCCTATGTGCCTGACATCATTGCCATCTGTGATGATCACGATGTGCTGGGCTGCGATTTTTACGTCATGGAGCGTCTGAAGGGCATCATTCTGCGCCAGGACGTCCCGAAGGGCTTCGAACTCGGTGAGGGCGACACCCGCAAACTCTGCCTGAACGTGATCGACAAGCTGGTGGACCTGCATCGGGTGGACGCAAAGGCGGCGGGCCTGGACTCGCTGGGTAAGGGCGAGGGCTATGTGCAGCGCCAGATTGGCGGCTGGAGTGACCGCTTCCGCAAGGCCCGCACCGATGATGTGGGCGATTTCGAGCAGGTAATGGGCTGGCTTAACGACAAGATGCCGGGCGATATGGCCCAGGTGGTCATCCATAACGATTTCCGCTTTGATAATGTGGTGCTGAACCCGGACAACCCGTTTGAAGTGATCGGTGTACTGGACTGGGAAATGGCCACCATCGGCGACCCGCTGATGGACCTGGGTAACAGCCTGGCGTACTGGGTTGAAGCGGATGACGATGGCCCGTTCCAGATGTTGCGACGACAGCCCACCCACCGACCGGGGATGCTGACCCGCAAGGAGGTGGTGGCTTACTACATGGAGCAGTCCGGCTTCAAGGCGGATAACTTCGATTTCTATGAAATCTACGGTCTGTTCCGCCTGGCGGCTATTGTTCAGCAGATTTACTACCGTTTTTATCACGGCCAGACCAGAGACCAGCGGTTTGCGGCCTTTGGCCACGCCGCCAATTACCTGGAAAAACGCTGCCAGCGACTGATCTCGGAGAGCTTCCTGTAATGGCGACGATTTATCTGGTGCGCCACGGACAGGCCAGTTTCGGGAAAGAAAATTACGATCAGCTCTCACCAACAGGCTGGCAGCAGGGCCGCGTTCTTGGTCGCTGGTTCGCCGGTAAGGTAAAGCCAGCCGCGGTTTTTGGGGGAGATCTGGTGCGGCACCGGGAAACCGTGGAGGCCATCACGACCGGATTCGGCACGGATTTGCCGGATATGCAGGTGGCTCCGGGTTTCAACGAATTTGATCACACCACGGTGGTCACCCGTTACCGTCCGGAGTGGAGCGACCGGGCGGTAATGGCGAAGGACCTGGCGGCTTTCCCGAAGCCGGCCAGGGCATTTCAGGAGACCTTTGTACAGGCTGTGCGCCGCTGGTCCTCCGGTGAGTTTGATCATGAGTACGAGGAGAGTTGGCCGGCCTTCAAGGCCCGGGTGCTGGCTGCGTTCGAGGAGATGATTGAGTACGCCGATGGCGGCGATGTGCTGGTGGCAACCTCCGGCGGCCCGATTTCCGTGATTGCCCAGCATTTGCTCGGATTGGACGACGCCACGGCGTTGGGCCTGAACGAGGTGATTGCCAACACCAGTGTTACGCGGGTTCTGTACTCGGGCCCACGGCGCAGCCTGGCCGTTTTTAACAATTACAGTCATCTGGAAGCGGACGATTCCGCCCTGGTGACCTTTCGATGACGCATTGAGGTGAAAAAATGAGCAGCAAGAATCTGTTTGATCTGACGGGCAAGGTTGCCCTGATTACCGGTGCCAGCCGAGGTATTGGTGAGAATATTGCCCGTACACTGGCCGAGTACGGCGCCCACGTGATTGTCAGCAGTCGCAAGATTGACGGTTGTGAAGCCGTGGCCGGCAGCATCCGCGAGGCCGGCGGCAGTGCCGAAGCCTATGCCTGCCATATTGGCGAAATGGACCAGATTGACAACATCTGGGCTCACATTGAACAGACCCACGGCAAGCTGGACATTCTCGTTAACAACGCCGCTGCCAACCCCTATTTCGGGCCGGTAGAAGACACCGATCTGGGCGCGTTCAACAAGACCGTGGATGTGAATATCCGGGGCTATTTCTTCATGTGCGCCCGCGGCGCCCAGATGATGAAGAAAGCCGGTGGCGGCTCGATTGTGAACGTGGCTTCCGTGAACGGTGTAAACCCCGGCCACTTCCAGGGGATTTACTCGGTGACCAAGGCCGCCGTCATCTCCATGACCAAGTCCTTTGCCATGGAGCTTGGCCGGCAGAAAATTCGGGTCAACGCGCTGCTGCCGGGGCTTACGGATACCAAGTTCGCCAGTGCCCTGACCACCAATGAGGCCATCAAGAAACAGGCCATGGCTCATATTCCCATGAAACGGGTCGCTGATCCGGGTGAAATGGCGGGTACGGTGTTGTACCTGGTGTCGGATGCTTCCAGCTATACCACCGGGGCATGTATCAACGCGGATGGTGGCTATCTGACGATTTAAGCCTGATCCCGGGGCCAGGCTTGCCGCTCAGGCAGGAGAGCAGGCCAGGGCTGCGAAGTCGTTGTTCAGCTCCGCCGCCCGTTCCTTCAGGTGTGCCAGATGGGTGGGGTCGCCTGCCTGGATAAGATCATGCATTAACACCATGATGGCGGCCCGGCTTTCCGCCATCATGGCCTCGTAGGCGTCACCCCGGAGGGTTTCGGAGTCTACGATCAGTTCGCTGACCCGTTCGGCGAAGCCCGGCTGGTCCCGCTTGCTGAGTGCCTCAAGCAGGGCCTCTTGCCAGTTTCGGCGCCCCTTTAACCAGATGCTGGTCTGATTGCCCCGTTTGGCTGACCAGGCGGCGACGATCCGTTGCTGTTCCTCGTTTAAATCACCCAGCCAGCGCTCAATCCGTTCACTGGTGCGTTGTGCCCGGGCTTCGGCCGTAGCCTCCGGGGTGCTGGCGATGTATTTTCCTTCCAGATCTTCCTGATGGTCCGCCATGTTGCGGGCAAGCTCCGCCACTTGCTGGTCGCTCAGGCTGGAAAGCAAATTGACGGCAATGGGCGAGCTTTGCCTGAGCAGGGGCGGGAAGAAGCCCAGGAGTTGCGCCTGGTGGTGGCGAACCTCCCTGATCCCGACGTTGCCATCCGCCATGTCCTGCTCCAGTTCCTCCAGCCAGGACTGGTAGCGCGGCAGTTCATTGGCACAATGCCATTGCCTCAGTTTCTGGATATCTCGGGTGAGCTGAGTTTCCTGCATTTCGGTCAGGGTAATGTAGTCGTCTACCCACCAGACAACGCCCCAATCGGCGTACTGGTACGCGATTTTGGTGGAGCTACAGGCCGATAAGGCCAGCCACAGCATGAAGACCAGAAGGCTTCTAAGCATAAGTCGCCCGTAGTGGTAGAAGGTCGTATCGATAGTCGTTTGTAAGCTCATTATTATGGGTCTCTCCCGACCGACCAATATACGACAGGTCCGGTAACTCAGATGTCGTGGCCCGGGATACGAACATACCATCAGGAGTCAGCATGCGCCGAATCAAACCCGCACGTATTCGACAACTTGTCTTCGGATTTTATATGTCCGGCATGATGTCCTTGCTCATGTCCGGAGTCATCACGTGTATTAACACCGGGATTGACGGCCAGTTTGTTCTGCGTTGGGCGCCGGCTTTTCTGGTGGCCTGGGGTGTGGCTTTTCCACTGGTCACGTTTATCGCGCCAGTGGCGGTCAAGCTCACCGAGATCACACTGCGGCGGTTCGGGGATGGAAATACGCTTTAACGGATGGGCTGAAGAAACAGGCCCCGGGTTGTCCGGGGCCTGGCATTTTACTGAATTGTAGTAGTTTTGGCCGTGTCTGAATCGGCATGGGAAATGGCGGTACCGGTGGGTGGCCTGAAGTGCAGTGAGTACAGCACCCGATCCAGGACAGACTGGCCGTTCCAGGCTGGATCGTTGTTGACCATGCCAACAACGGCCCAGGTGGTGTTGTGCTCGTCGCGGGTGAACCCGGCTATGGACCGGACATTTTCCAGGTAGCCGGTCTTGATGCGGCCCTGGCCGGCCATGCCGGTATTTTGGAGTCGGCGGGCCATGGTGCCGTCCATCGCAATAATGGGCATGGATGCCATCAGATCGGCAGCGTAGGGGCTGTTCCAGGCATGCTGAAGTATTTTCGCGCCCTGGCGGGCGGTGATCCGGCCGTGGCGGGTCAGGCCGGCCCCGTTGTCGATGACCATGCCTGCGGTGTTAATGCCCTTGTTTTCCAGCCAGTTATAGATCACACGGATGCCGGCGACGCGGTCATCCAGTTCGTCTTCCCGGCGGTTCTCCGCCCCAATGGTCAGCAGCAACTGGCGAGCCATCACGTTGTTGCTCCATTTGTTGATGTCCCGCACAGTGGTGACCAGATCCGGCGAGGTGGTCCGCATGACCAGCCGTGCATCGTCCGGCGTTCCGGCAATCACATTATTGCCAGCGATCTCTATGCCCATGTCGGACAGCAGTGAGCGAATCAGTGCCGCGGTGTACTGATCGTGCGGCAACAGCGACAGATAGGTGGTGGTCCGGCACCCTTTCGGGAGCTCCCCGCTCACCCGTACCGTGACCCGCTGGTCCTCGTGGAAAATCGGTTCCCAGTCAAAGTTGTGGCGACTCGGGCAGGGGGCTTCGCCGGTGGCGGTTACTCGGTTGTCTATCACCACATCCGCAAGGTCGGGCGTGCTCCAGGCTTGTGTGCCTCGTTCGTCTGCCCGCACCTGAAAGTGCAGGAGGTTGAAATTGGTCAGGTACGCCGAAGGTTCCACCAGGAAGGGGGCGTGGGGGTTGTCTCCGTTGTCGTTGAACTCGGGGAAGCCCCCGTCCACACGGAACACCGTGCCATCCAGTACCAGATGGCCGTCGATGCGGGTAATACCCATGTTGCGTAAATCGCTCAACGTGCTCCACAAGCGTTCAATCGTCAGCTTCGGATCACCGCCAAGCCGTACATACAGGTTGCCGTTCAGGGTATCGCCAATCATCTGGCCATCGGTTAGAAAGTCGGTGGTCCAGCGATAGGTGGGGCCGAGAATCTCCAGGGCGGCGTAGGTCGTTACCAGCTTCATGATTGAGCCCGGGCTCATCAGTTCGTCGGCATTAATATACTGTTCGATACCAGGACCGTTCAGCGGAATGGCGGCAACACTCAGGGCGTTCTTGCTATGCAGGGAGTCGAGAGCGAAGTCCCGAATCTCATGACTCCACAGGGGGCTACCGGTAAAGCTGCCATCGGCGCCGAGATCGCCGTCAGCCGCGTGGGCCGGGGGCGCCATCATCAGCGCGACGGCGGTTGCTGATGCCAGAACGGCCTGCCGGAGGCCATGACAGACATTCCCTGTGTGTTGCACGCGCTGCATACCCTGAACCACCATGACGGATGTGAAATGAGTTCCTGTGCTTGAACAATAGCCCATCTTCGCCGGTTGTACTATGCAGAAAAGCTCTACATGACGTTAAAAAATGCCAGTAGATACGTTGTTTGTATTGAATTTTTGTGACGCCCTGTAAGTGCCCTTTCGAATCATGGGGTTAGATGGACAAATAGTAATGGTGGTTGCGCCGGGCCGAATCGGCTGGGGCGACGAAGGGCGATGGCGGGTATCGCCCTTTACCAGAAGACTCAGTCCCAGGCCGGAGCAAAATCCGGATTTGCAATCCGCTCATTGCGGTCAAGGCGGTCAATGGTGCGGATTTCCTCGTCACTCAGCTCGATATCCAGTGCTTTCAGGTTGGCCTTCTGGTGCGCCGGACGAGTCGATGAGGGAATGGGGACAACACCCCTCGAAGCGACCCAGGCCAGGGCAATCTGGGCCGGGGTGGCATTCCGTTCCCTGGCGATCCGTTGCAGGGTTTCATCCTCCATGACCTTACCCACGGCCAGCGGCATGTAGCCGGTGACGGTGATGCCCAGCTTTTGAGCGTGCTCCACGACCTTCCGGTTGGCCAGGAACGGGTGCACTTCCACCTGATTGGTGAAGAGGGCGCCATCGCCGAGTATCTCTTTCGCCCGATCCATCCGGGCACAGGGGAAGTTGGAGATGCCAATGTGCTCTGCCAGGCCTTCCCGCTGGGCATCCCGGAGGGCACCCAGGTACTCTTCCATGGGCACTTCATCGCCTGGCGATGGCCAGTGAATCAGCGCCAGGTCGACATGGTCTGTTTTCAGTCGCGCCAGGCTGTCGTGCAGGTTGTTGATCAGGTCGCTGGCGTGGAGCTGGTCGTGCCACACTTTGGTTGTCAGGAAAATCTCACGACGTGGAATGCCGCTGGAGGTAATGCCATCGCCAACTTCCGCTTCGTTGCCATACATCTGGGCTGTATCGATGTGGCGATAGCCCAGGGACAGAGCGCTCTTGACGGCTTCCCGGGCATCGTTACCCCTGAGCCGGAAGGTTCCCATGCCGATGTCTGGAAGTGCGCTGAATGACATACCGTCCTCCTGTGCAAATTGTGTGTAGTCTAATGTGGTGTCCGTGCTCTGGTTCTTCAAGTGGCCCGCCGGTATTATCGGCGCCCTGGAAACGGCGAACCCGACAACTTGAGAGAAGCGTTTATGTTGACCGGCCAATGCTTGTGTGGCGATATCCAGTTTCAATACGACGGTCCTCTGGGTCCGGTTTCACTCTGCCATTGCAGCCAGTGCCGGCGGGCCCACGGCAGCGCCTTTTCGGCCAGTGCGCCAATCCAGAAGGTCCGGTTCCGCTATGTCTCGGGGCAGGACCGGGTGTCTGAATATGAATCCCGCCCGGGCAAGTACCGGGCCTTCTGCAGCCGTTGTGGCAGCCAGCTTTACAGCCGGGTGGATGCCATCCCGGGCATTCTCCGGTTACGTGTGGGCGCGATTAACGAGCCGCTGGGCAAGGGGCCGGCCCAACACGTGTTTGTCGGCTCCAGGGCAGACTGGTTCGAGATCACCGACGAGCTGCCCCGGTTTGAAAAGACCGAAAGAACCAATGACCCTCACTGAGCCGGCACCATCCGGTAAACGTTTCCCCGGGGTGCGTCGGTCAGCAGCCACAGGGCGCCGTCCGGGCCCATGTTCACGGCCCGTATGCGTTCGCCCAGATCGGTCAGCAGATCCTCTTCCTCGGTGACCTTGCCGTCAACGATTTCAAGCCGGACCAGTTTCTGCATCTTGAGTGCGCCGACAAACAGGTCGCCCTGCCATTGCGGAAAAAGTGTGCCGGTGTAGAACGCCATACCCGACGGCGCGATGGAGGGGTCCCAGTAGTGCAGTGGCTGGGCCATGCCGGGCTGCTTGGTGTCCAGAGAAATCGGCAAGCCGGAATAGTCGATGCCGTAGGTGATTTCCGGCCAGCCGTAATTGGTTCCGGCCCGCAGTATATTGATTTCGTCACCGCCTCTGGGGCCATGCTCGTGGGTCCAGATAGCGCCGGTTTCCGGGTGCACCGTCATGCCCTGGATATTGCGGTTCCCATAAGTGAACAGGGTGTCGTTGGCCTGGCTGTCAGCCAGGAACGGATTGCCCGGGGCCGGTTTTCCCTCGGGCGTGATCCGGTGAACGCCGCCGGCGTCGTCGCCTGTATCTTGCGCCCGGTCCATCTCGCCCCGATCCCCGACCGCGATGTACAGGTTGCCCTGCGCGTCGAACGCCATGCGTCCGGCAAAGTGGCGGGACGTGCCGGAACGGGGCAGGGCCTCAAAAATGACCTCTACACCGGTCAACCGGTTGCCGTTCAGTTCCGCCCGGGCGACCCGGGTGGTCATCCCCGCCGGGGACCGGTGTGCGTAGCTCAGAAACAGCGTGTTGTTCTGCCGAAACTCCGGGTGCAGCAGCACATCCAGCAGCCCACCCTGCCCGGAAACGACCAGCTCGGGAAGTCCCTGCACGGGCTCCGGCAGCAGTGTGCCATCCCGAATGACCCGGAGCCGGCCCGCGCGCTCGGTTACCAGGGCATCGCCATCCGGCAGGAAAGCCAGGCTCCAGGGGTGCTCAAGGCCCTGCGCCACCGTGTCCAGGCGAAACGCGGCCTCACTGGACGACCAGGTCTGCGCGGTCACGCAGGCAGGCGCCGCGAGCATCACGGCGGTGGCGATCAGCAAAAGGGTCCGGGTACGCATAACAATCTCCTGTTTTCGCCGAGGGTCTGCGGTCTGTTTCCGGAATCATTTCACAGTATAGGGTTTGGAGGCCGGAACAGACCATGACGCCTCACTCTTTCTTGCAAATAATAATTATTCTCATTAATATGACGGTGATTGATAACTGAAGGGGAGGAAAGGGAATGACACCCGAACAGGAGCTTATCGAAGGTCTGAAACTGGCTGCGGGCGCCGGGGCGTTTATCGGCCTGCTTACCATTGGTCTGGTGCTGGGTTCGGCGTTTGGCGGCTGAGCGCCGCCCCAGACTTATGCCCGGCCGTGACGGCTTAGTCCCCAGAGAAAGTACAGGCCGCCGACCAGAGCCGCGAGTAACCCCGCCGGTAGCTGGTTGGGGTAAATCACCACCCGGGCGAGGTAATCCGCGGCGCCCAGCAACAGGCCGCCGGCCAGGGCAGCGGTCACCAGTTGCCGGCCCACGGTCTGCTGGCCCAGAACCCGGGCCAGATGCGGGGCGATGAGCCCAACGAAGCTCAGAGGGCCAATCACCACCGTTGCCGATGCGGTGAGCAGTGCTGCCAGCAGCAGTAACAGGAGGCGGGCCCGGATCACCGGCAGGCCCAGTGATGACGCCGATGTATCACCCAACGGCAACAGGGTGAGCGGTCGCACCACCAGCATCAGCGCGCCGGACAGCAACAGGATCAGCGCCAGCAGCGCGATTGCCTCGTTTTGCGATACCAGCCAGGTTGAGCCGTACATCCAGTTCAGCAGTTGTGACGCCACGGTACCCCCGGAGGCCATCACCAGGCGAAGACCTGCGTCCATGAACACGTAGAGTGCCAGGCCGCCGAGTAGCAGCTGGTTTCCGGCGAACCGGTGTTTGCGTGCCAGCAGGATCAACAGGCCGAGCGCCGTCGCCGCGCCAGCCGTGGCACCGGCAACCTGGCCAAGGCGACCAACCTCCAGGCCTGATAAAACGAGGATAACCATCACCACGGCGGCGCCACCGCTGATGCCCAGCATCTCCGGACTGGCCATGGCGTTGCCCGTCATGCGCTGGATCAGCGTGCCGGCCAGCCCCAGGGCAACACCCGCCAGTATGGCGGCCATCAGTCGGGGGCCGCGCCATACCCAGGCATTATCCCATTGGCCAACGCCGGTCCAGTTCCAGCCATCCAGTCCCGGTGACCAGCTCATGGATACGGCAATGGTCGCCACCAGCATGGCCGACAGCACGCTGATGATGAGCCCCGCCTGACGGCGCCGGGGCAGAAAGCCTGCCGGACTGCTGTCCTGGCCGGGCATGTGATGGGTGTTCCTGAACCCCTGCAGGGCAAGCAGGATTACCGGGCCACCGATCAGCGCCGTGGTGGTCCCGGTGGGCACCAGGGAGCCGTCGCCCCAGGTTGACGCCCATTGCGCCAGAGTGTCGGCCAGAAGCAGCAGGGAACCGCCCAGCAGGGAGCTCCAGAGCAGCCGGCTGACCAGGGTGCGGGCGCCGAGAAGTCTTGCCAATACCGGCGCGGCGAGTCCTACAAACGCCACCACACCCACGCGGCTGACCACCGTGGCCGTCATCAGTACCACCAGGAACAGCGCCAGCATGCGGATAAGGCTGGCTTTTGCACCGAGGGCGTTGGCCGATGTCTGGCCCAATTGCAGGATCTGCAGGGGGCGCAGTAACAGGAGCATGAGTACCGAGATCAGAAGTACCCTGGGCCACAGATCCATAAACGGACCCCAGTTATTCTGCACCAGGGAGCCGGCGCCCCAGATAAAGAGGTTGCCCAGCCACTCGCCCTGAAGCAGCAGGAAGGCCATGTTCATGGCTCCGAGGAAGAAGGTAATCACGAGCCCCGCCAGAATCACGGTTACCGGTGAAAAGCCAAGGCGCCAGGTCAGGGCGATGACCAGCCCGATCGCCATGAGCCCGCCGCCGATGGCCGCAAGATCGGGGCTGAGCGCCATCAACCCGGGCGCATAGAGCGTGGCCAGGGTAATCCCGAACTGGCTGCCAGCCGTTACCCCCAGCGTGGTGGGCGAGGCAAGCGGGTTGCCAAGAATCTGTTGGGTCACCGCGCCAGCCAGGCCAAGCCCACAGCCAATCAGGATAGCCAAGGACACCCGGGGCGCCCAACTGAAGTGCGCGAGTATGGAGCTGTAATTATCCGGATTAAATGTCCAGAACGCCGACAGCACCCCGACCGGCCCGAGCTCGGCCAGCCACGGGGTAGAACTGGCCAGCAGCGACACCAGCCAGAGCACCGCCGTGGCGACCGGAAGTGACGTGGGTATGACTCGGCGCCGGGCCGGTAGCCGGGAGGTTTCAGCGTACATTGTCGGAGCCTCCGGCCAGCAAGCTCTCAGTCAGCATGGTGGCCAGGCGCTGCACCTGATAGACACCACCGAAGGGCCACACCGGCTCAATTTGATATACCTGGTCGCGCTGCACCTGGGGTAGGTGCGTCCAGAACGGGCTCTCGGCCAGGGTGTCAGGCAAGCCCGGTGGCGTGGGCGAAAGCACGACGAGGCGGCTGTTCCCATAGGGGGCGATGGCCTCCAGTCCGACCACGGAAAAACCCCAGAAGTTGCCGGGATGAGGCCAGGCATTCTCCAGCCCCAGCCCTTCCAGTGCACGCTGATACAGGCCGTTGGGCGCGTATATTCGCACGTGCCGGGCATCCATGAAGTTGACCAGTGCAATCGACTGGTCTGTCAGTCCGGCCGCTTCGAGGCGTTGGCGCTGGGTCGCCAGGCTGTGTTCGATGTCCCTGAGCACGGCTTTTGCCCGGGCTTCGCGATTAAGAATGTCGCCCAGGGTGAGCAGCATCTCCTTCGCCTTGGCGAAAGGGGCGCCACCTTCCCGGTAGACGCTGATGACGTAGGTCGGCGCAATCCGTTTCAGCAGGTCGGCGGCCGGTGCCATTTCGGCACTGGTGACAATCAGGTCCGGCTTGAGTTCCGCGATGGCCTCGAGACTGGGGGCAACACGGGTACCAATATTGGGGACCTGGTCGGGCAGCGCCGGTTTCTTTACCCAGTAATCGTAGCCGTCGCGGTCCGCCACGCCCACGGGGGTTACGCCCAGCAACAGCAATGCTTCGGTGGCGGCCCAGTTCAGGGCAATGATACGTTCCGGGGTTTTGTCCAGGGTCAGGGTGCCACCCTCGTGGGGCCAACGATCAGCCAGGGCGACCGCTGGCAGCAACAGAAGAATCAGGGCAAGGGCGCCGGGTCGGCTAATGAACATAGGATACCCATTGGCCCGGGGCCCGTTCCATCACTCCCATGGGAACGCCATAGATGGATTCGAGAATACCGGCATCCATGATCTCCCGGGGGCACCCATCGGCGACCAGTTGCCCGCCTTTCAGGGCCACCAGCCGGTCGCAGAAGCGGGCTGCGAGATCGACATCGTGCAGAACCACCAGAACCGTCAGTTCCCGATCCTGTGCCAGGCGGTGGATCAGGCGCAGGGTTTCCACCTGATGTTTCACGTCCAGTGCGGAGATGGGTTCGTCCAACAGCAGGCATCGCGTCTGCTGGGCCAGCAGCAGGGCGATCCAGGCGCGTTGGCGCTCGCCTCCCGATAGCGTATCCACGGAGCGGTGCCTGAACAGGCCCAGGCCGGTATCGTCTATGGCCTGGTGAATGATTCGGCGATCCTCGTCGTTATAACGGCCCAGGGGGCCGCGCCAGGGGTAGCGGCCCAGCGCCACCAACTCTTCCACGGTCAGGCCGTCGGTGCCGGGTGGGTGTTGTGGCAGATAACCGACGGTTCGGGCAAAGGCCCGGGCACCGGTACTGTGAAAGGATGTCCCCAGCAAACTGACCTGCCCGGCAGACGGTGAAAGCTGGCGGGCAAGTACTTTCAACAGGGTCGACTTGCCGGAGCCGTTGTGGCCGAGCAGGGCGGTCACCTCGCCTTCATGGAATTCGAGGTGGATGTCGTGAAGGATGGGGGTGTTGCCCATCTGCACACCCAGGCCGGACACTTCGAAAAACGCAGACATACGGGCTCCCACGGGTTCAGGGCAAGCAGAATAATCTAAATGCGAATTACTATCAATAATCGGTCTGGCATGGCCAGCCCATGGGTTAAACCTGCCCGGTCTGCACCCGCCACTGGGCGGAATAGGCACCCTGGCGCTCAAGAAGCTGCTGGTGGGTACCACTCTCTACCACCTTGCCGCCGTCCACGACAGCGATGGTGTCCGCATCGACAATGGTTGACAGCCGATGGGCAATCATCACCACCGTGCGGTTATGGCCAATGCGCTTCAGGGAGCGCTGGATGGCCGCCTCGGTTTCGTTGTCAACGGCGCTGGTGGCCTCATCGAGCACCAGAATCGGCGGGTTTTTCAACAGCGCCCGGGCCAGGGACAGGCGCTGGCGCTGGCCCCCGGAAAGCCGGATGCCCCGTTCGCCCACCGGTGTTTCCAGTCCCTGAGGCAGGGCCTCAATAAAGCTCCAGGCCTCGGCGGTTTTCGCTGCCTCGATAATGTCGGCCTCGGGGGCGTCGGGCCGGCCGTAGGCGAGGTTGTCCCGAATGCTGCCCTCAAACAGGTACACATCCTGGCTGACCAGGCCAATGGCGCTGCGCAGGGATTTGAGGCTGATCTCCCGGATCGGCTGGCCATCAATGCGGATGTCACCATGGCTGGGGTCGTAAAAACGCAACAGTAACTTGATCAGTGTGGACTTGCCGGAGCCGGTGGCCCCGACCAGGGCCAGGGTGTGGCCGGCCGGTACGTTCAGGCTGATGCTCCGGATACCGGCGCCGCTGGACGGGTAGTGAAAGCTGACGTTGTCAAAGGTTACCTCGCCTTCGACCGGCTGTTTCAGCGTACTGCCGGCCTCGTCACGAACATGCACCGGCTCGGCCAGCAGGTCCAGGATGCGGCGGGTGCTGGCCATGGCCCGCTCAAACAGGTCGATCACCTCAGCCAGGCCGGTGAGCGGCCAGAGCAGGCGCTGGGTCAGGAACACCAGCACGCCATAGGCACCGACGTTCAGGGTGCCTTCCAGGGCCATCATGCCGCCCACGGTGAAGGTCGCGAGGAAGCCCGCCAGAATGGCCATCCGGATCACCGGAATAAAGGCGGAACTGATCCGGATGGCCCGGCGATTCGCTTCCACGTAAGCCTCGCTGCTGGCTTTCAGGCGCTCGGCTTCGCGCTGCTCGGCGGTAAAGCTCTTGATCGTGGCAATGCCGCCCAGGTTGTTGGCCAGGCGGCTGGAGAGGTCGCCGACCTTTTCACGCACGTCCGCGTACAGCGGGCCGGCCTTGCGCTGGAAGTAAAAGGCGCCCCAGATAATCAGTGGAATCGGCGTAAACGCCAGCACGGCGATCAGCGGCGACAGCACAAAAAACACCGCGCCCACGGCGACCACGGTCACCAGCACCTGGATCATGGCGTTGGCGCCACCGTCGAGGAAGCGCTCGAGCTGATTGACGTCGTCGTTCATGGTAGCCACAAGCTGGCCAGAGCTGCGGGCTTCGAAAAAGCTCATGTCCAGGCGCTGCGCGTGCTCATAGGCGTCTTGCCGAAGGTCCGACTGTAGGCGTTGGGCTAGGTTGCGCCAGAGAATCTGGAACAGGTATTCGAACAGGGATTCGCCGGCCCAGATGAAAAAGGTGAGTACGGCAAGAATGGTGATTTGCTCCTGGGCCGTCTCGAAGCCGAGGCCGGCGACAAAACTTTCCTCCTGGTTCACCACCACGTCGATCGCCACGCCGATCAGGATTTCCGGGGCAATATCGAACAATTTGTTGATGATGGAGCAGGTGGTAGCCGCGATGATCTGGCGCCGGTAACCCCGGGCGTACCGCAGCAGACGGGCAAGGGCGGCGAAACTACTGCTGGTGGTATGGCCGGACATGACTGCGCTCCCGAAAATGGAAAAGCGCAAAGGGTAGCGGGTTGGCGACGGAATTAAAAGAGAATCATTACCATAGAAGCCCCGCCTGGGGCGGGGCTTCTATGGATCTATACCTGAATGATCAGGCGCCGCTTTCGTCATCCAGCGTGACGACACTCTCGGCCATCAGTTCGCGTTTTTCGAAGGTGTCTTCTTCCATGTTCCCGGTGACTGTGACCAGGTCGCCTTCGGCAACCTGCTGGTAACCCTCATCGTCCGTCGGGTTATACGGCATCAGTGCCGTGTCGATCTTGATCTGCTGGGCACCGGAATCGATGGTGAATTCCTGGCCCGTAACCGAGGTGACGGTGCCGGTAACCACCAGGTCACCCACCACAACGGGTACCGTGGGTGCGATGTCCAGGTCCCGGAAGGTCTCTTCGTCAGCGGCGCTGGCAAAGAAATAGGTGCCGAGATTTTCGACGAACACACTGCTGGCTTCGATCTTGGTCCCTTCGAAGGTGTCGTCATCTACCTCGCCGTAAACCGTGACCTTGTCACCCGGCAAGACCTCGCCACTTTCCTCGAACCAGTCCCAGTCGTCCATTTCCACCGTGATCAGGCCATCGCCATAATCCAGCATGAAGGTATCGGCGGTGGTGCTGGTGACGGTGCCGCTCAGGTTAATCCAGGACCCGTCTCTTTCCAGATAGGGCGCCTCGGCGGCCGCTTGCACCATGGCTGGTGCGGCCACCAGTGCTGAGGATACTGCGATTGAAAGCGCTGTGCGTTTCATGATCAGACCTCCTTTGCGATTATTGGTCAATAATCCGTGAATGGGCGAATACGGTGATCTGTTGCGTTTATTACCGTATTCGCCGTCCGTGACAGAGGTCTGTGTCTGGAGTTCGTAAAATAAAGGCAGGTTACATGTCGGTAATAGTCCGGAAATCCTGTCAGTTTTTCGTTTATTTGCCGAAATTACGCTCAATACTTTGGTTTACAGTATTTCTATGCCTTCACATTTGTACCGGCCTATTAATGTATCTTCCTGCAATACGTGGCCGTCGAGATCGAAACAGAACAGCCAGGTCTCGGTCCGGCTCCCGATTTCCACGCTCTTCAGTCCGATGCATTCGTTCGGGTGTCCGGGAATGATCTTGAACGACGAAATGCCTCGTTCGGGAACGCGTTCTCCGATCTCCAGAGTGCGTATGGCCGTGAAGTCTTCGTTGGCCATGATCAGGGTGTTGGCGCCCCGCTCGCGCTCATCAAGGGGCTCGTCAAACGGTGTGGTGGAAATCTTGCGGGGAAAGAACAACCACTCGCGACGGTAGGGGTGCCATTCGGCGGCTTCGTGGATGACGTAGCCGGATGGGCCAACGTTCAGGGCCTCCCGGATTCGCTGGTAGTTGTCACGCCAGTCCACGCTGCTCAGGCCATAATGGCAATCCAGCACCTTGATCCATTCCTCCTGGGGTTTTTTGCCGTGGCTGCCGACGATCATGTTGTTGTCTTTCAGGGTGGCCCATTCGCTTTTGAAGCCTTTGAATTTCTCGTCCCCGCTGCCGGTCATCAGGATATGCCGTGGCACCAGCTGGTTCTGGTTGCGGATTTCGCACACCAGACCGGTGCGGTCGTCAAAGGTAACCAGGCGCTTACCGAACAGTACCAGCTCGGAGAATTCGGCCCCGCGACCACCTTCGGCAATCAGGCTGATGAGCTGGTGTTCGCCGCCGTCCGCTTCCGGAATTTCTTCCATTCGATAGCTGACCTTTCCAGTCCCTGGATCCACGTCGCGGTAGAGCTTGTCGTACCGGAGGGTGGACTGCCAGGCCGTCTGGCCATCGTCCAGTTCTACCTGCGACGCATGGTCCTCGTCGGTGATGATGGCGAGGGTGTACTCGCTGGTGAGGTCGTCGTAACGTTCGAGACGTTTCAGGTCAAGCGCTTGGTCAGACATGGTGCCTCCTTCTGTCATCAATGAGTCTGCGAATCACCTTGACGGATATCCGGCGGGATTACCACCGGCCGGGCCCCGGGGTGCTCAGGCTTTGTGGTGACGCTGCAACCACCGGTCCAGTTTATCGGCGAATTCCTTGCGGTCGGTCTGGCTGAAGGGCGCGGGGCCCCCGGTGACCTGGCCGGCGTTGCGCATTTCTTCCATGAAGTTGCGCATGGCCAGGCGTTGGCGAATGTTCTCTTTAGTGAAGGCCTGGCCCCGGGGGTTGAATACGTCGGCGCCTTTTTCGATGGCTTCGGCAGCCAGAGGGATGTCCTGGGTGATCACCAGGTCGCCGGTTTGCATCTGGTCCATGATTTCATTGTCGGCGACATCAAAGCCCTGGGGCACCTGTCGGCGCTTGATGTAGGGGCTCGGGGGCAGGCTGATGGCGTGGTTGGCGATGAATGTGGTGTCGATCTGCCAGCGGGTGGCGGCGCGGCAGAGAATTTCCCGGATCGGAACGGGGCAGGCGTCGGCGTCGACCCAGATTGGCATGGTTGTTTCCTTCTTTTGGCTTGGTTCTGAGGGCAGTTTACCGTTCGTTATTGTGAGCTTGGTAGATATAGCCCGCGTATCTTTATAGGAGTTTCGGGCTTCGGTGCAAGAGGCATTGGCAGAGCCCTTCCAAAAACCGCTACGAGCACGTCCATGTGCGCTTGTTTCCGGCCATCCGTGGCCTCCAACATTTTTGAAAGGGCTCTGCCAATGCCTCTATCGGGTATCGTCAGTTCATCCGCGGCTCACGTGATGTATTTCGGTTTATTGAAGGAGCAGTCGCTATGCTTGGCCGATTCATATTGTCAGCTTCTCTAATGTTGTTTTTTTCTCTCAGCGTCTTTGCCTCCGATAACAACGAAGAAGCCTGGGAAGCCCTTCGTGAAGGGCGGGCTGTATTGATCCTTCGACATGCTTTGGCGCCCGGAACTGGTGATCCCACCGGTTTTGATATCAACGACTGCAGCACCCAGCGGAATCTGAACGATACGGGTCGGGCGCAGGCGGGGGCCTGGAAGTCGTTTCTGGAGGGTCACGGGATTACCGAAGCACGGGTGTTCAGCAGTCAGTGGTGTCGGTGTCTGGATACGGCCAGGGGTATGAACGTGGGGGAGGTGACCAAGTGGCCGTCGTTGAATTCGTTTTTTGGTAATCGTGGGAAGGGTCCGCTGCAGGCGCGCCAGACAATTTCTCTGGTTAATGAGCTGGAGGCCGGGGCGCCGGTGATTCTGGTGTCTCACCAGGTGAACACCACAGCATTGACCGGCGTTTATCCCTCGTCCAACGAGGGGGTGATTCTTGCCTTGCCGCTATCTGAGAGTCCGACGGTGCTGGCAAGGGTTTCGCCCGGCCGCTGATGGCGTCATCCATAAAATGGGAACGGTTCCTTTGCCCCGTGCCAATCGTGGTTGCTTGCCAACGGCACCCGTTGAGGTAACACTGGTGCCGCTTCCTGAATAGCCAATACATCAATCAGCGCGAGATACCATGACCTACCTGACCAGACTGGCGATTACCCTGCTGCTTGCCGGCGGAATGCTCCACGCCATACCGGCCGTGGCCCACGATTACACTCAAGGGAGCGTAAAAATTGACCACCCCTGGAGTCGTCCGACCCCCCCTGGCGTGCCCACGGGGGGTGGTTCCCGGGCTCGGCCGACTACCGGTGCCTGCGTCCGACCGCTGACCGGTGCACGCACCCCTCGGGCGGCGGCTGTGTCGCTGCATCGGAGCACCATGTCCAACGGCATGATGGACATGGCGCCGGTGGCCGGAGGGCTCACCATTAAAAGCGGGGAAACGGTGGAGCTGAAACCCCACAGCTACCATCTGATGCTGGAGTCCCTGAGCGAGTCGCTGAAGCCTGGCGAGCGGGTTCCGCTGACCCTGGAATTTGAAGGCTTGGCGGACGTGGACGTTGTGCTGCATGTTGAACCCCTGGATCAGGCTGACATGGATCAGGGCATGGACCATTCCGCGCACCAGATGGGAGGCGGCGGGCAGTAGCGTGGACTGGCGGGGGTTGGTTACTGCCGGTCCTCGTCGTCGGCTTCCCTGGCTTCCAGTTCCGCTTTGCGCTTGCGAATTTTTTCCATCTTCTCATCGCTGATGTGCATGCTGTTGGCGCTTTTGAGAAGAAACATGATGCCGCCCAGGATAAACCCCAGGGCGACAACGATGACAATCCATCCGATGGTTGGCATGGGTTTGGCTCTCCGCCTGTCTGTCGGTCCGGTACTCAGCGGTTGCTGGTAGCGTGTGTGGCGCGCTGCCGGTGCCGAAGCATGAATGTCAGGTTGTGCAGTGCTCTGCGTAGTTTGCCCTTGAACAGGTACCAGCGCCAGCGGGCCCGCATCATACCGCGGCGTTCACGGGCGGTATCGACACCGAAATCGATCGCCGATTCAAACTCGCCATCGTGCGTCAGGCAGGCCTTGGCGACGCCGTGGCATTCAACCCCGTTTGCCCAGAACTGATCCATCACAATATCCACCGGCTCCACCCAGCGCTTTGAATAGTCCAGGAGTTTCCCGGCAGCATCGGGCGTGAGGAAATAACCCGTGGCACTTCGATGACCCCGGAGGAATTTGCCGATGACCACGCCGTTTTGCTCGAAGACCGGCACAAACCGGGTTTTCCGGGATTTGTTGGCGAACAGTCGAACGCACGCCAGCGATGCGGGCAGGTTGGGCGCGATGCTCAGGAAATCCAGGAACTCATCCCTGAACAGCACCGCGTCGTCTTCCAGAACGATCAGGGGCCTGTTGTCAGCCACGCATTGCTCCCACACAAGGTAGTGGCTTGCGTAACAGCCCAAGTGGCCCGGCGTGAGCGGTATTTCGCCAATGGCTTTGGCTCTGGCGCCGTCGAATCGAGTAAATAGCGGGTGCCCGAGCTTGCCGTCAACGGCATCAAAAAAGGAGAACGGCACACCGAGTTCGTCGAACTGCCGCTGAATCGCACGCCTCCGCTCAACAGCGCGCGTCAGGCTGATCACCACGATCTCAACAGGGGGTGCCTGGGTTATGGGGTCGTTTTGCACCTTGGCTGATCCTTTCTGGTCAGGCTGAAAAGCCACGAGTGTACCCTAATTAGCGATCCGCCTGCCCCATCCGCCCGTACTCGGCCGGGTCAAAGCGGTAGAATTCGCGCAGCGCGTCGTACACCGCCGGCTGTTGATCTTTCAGATGTCGGGGTTGCTGGTAGAAGGTTTCGGTGAGGACCGCAAAGAACTCCGCCGGCTCGGTCGCGCCGTAGGGATCAAGCCAGGGATCTTGATGGCGCTCCAGGGACTGGCGGAGATTTTCATAGGCCCCGGCCATGGTGTGCTGCCACTGGCGGGCCTGCGCCGAACCAAGGGGAGGAGCGCCATCGGAGGCGCCGTCCAGGTAGTCCAGCTGGTGCGCGAATTCATGGAGGATCACGTTGTGCTCACAGAATGGCTGCGCCGCGAGTTCGCACTCGCTCCAGGCCAGCACCACCTGGCCTCGATCTGAGGCTTCGCCTGCGCGGATTTCGTGACTTTCGCTGACGACCAATCCGTCAGATTCCAGACTCTGCACCCGGTAGGCATCCGGGTACACCAGAATGCTCCGCACCTCGTCGTAATCGGAGTAGGGGCGTGCCAGGACGAGCAGGCAGGCGTGGCCCGCGACGGTCAGGCGCACGGTGTCGTCCACTGTGAAGCCATCGCAGCCGTAAAAGGTTTTTTCGGCAAGGAAGAGCTGTACCCGCTGTTCCAGTGTTTGCTTCAGCTCCGGGGGCAATGCCCGATACCAGGGCACCTGCTGGTGCAAGAGCGCGCGCCAGCTTGCGGGGAACGGCTGCCGAAGGCGTCTCGCCCGGCGCCAGTCACGGTAAAAAAACAGATAGAACACCGCCAGGGCAATCACCGCGATGGCGAAGATGGCGTAATTCAGACCGGATGACATTCGCAGGCCTCGAGAATTTTCATGTTTTTACGTTTCCTGTTACGCAAATTCGCGCAATTCAGCGTAATGTGATGTGGTTCACAAAGGAAGTCGTACACTATGCATGGCACGGATAAAGCGGACGCCTCCGGCAGATCAGGGGAGCGTCGCCCACAGTTCTGGCAGGTTGCCCGGCGCTGTTGCCAGATTGCGGGCACGGTCGACGTTGCGTTTTTCTTTTTGTTCCACGCTCTGGGCTCGCCCATTCTCGCCTGGGTCAATGTGGTCAGCGTGGCCATGTATGTGTTCGCGTACAAAGCACTTGGCCACCGGCGTAATGGCCTGGCCATCGGGCTGATCTGGGCTGAAGTGATTAGTCATGCTGCCCTGGGTATTGTGTTGATTGGCTGGGAGAGCGGTTTTCACTATTACCTGCTGATGTTTATTCCGGCCCTGTTTGTGAGTATGCCAATACGGACCGCGTTGATTGCGCTGGCAGGGCTGTGGGGGTGCTACGTGGCCCTTGATGTGCTGATGTGGTTCGTACCACCATTACAGCCGATTGCCCCGGGCGCTCTGCTGGCGGTGCACCTGTTCAATCTGACCGTGGTCTTTGCCATGTTCAGCTATCTGTCGTGGTTTTACCTTACGATGGTCACCAACGCCAACCGGAAACTCCGGCGTCTGGCCACAACCGATTCGTTAACCGGTCTGTTCAATCGTCGCCATATGACCTATCTGGCCGAGAAGGAGCTGGCCCGTTTCGAGCGCAGCGGCCACCCGGTGGGTTTTCTGGTGCTGGATGTTGATCACTTCAAGGGCATCAACGATGCTCATGGTCATGAGGTGGGCGACCTGGTGCTGAGCGGGGTGGCGGACATCATCAGGGCCGAACTTCGCACCCAGGACCTGATTGCCCGGTGGGGTGGGGAAGAATTCCTGGTGGTTCTGCCAGACACCGGCGGTGACCGAGCCCAGGCCAGTGCCGAGCGGGTCAGGGTGGCTATTTCCGGTTATAACTGGCAGCAGCGGGTGGGTATACCGGTCAGTGTCAC
>CBIHLH010000057.1:0-21954 GCA_966210405.1 uncultured Marinobacter sp. | reverse complement strand
CTCGCCGTGGCCGACGGGAGCGCCGGACCGCTCCTGCTGGCGGCGACCGGGCGCCGGCCCAATGTCGATGGGCTGGATATCCAGAATGCGGACATCGAGCTGGATGAAAAGGGGACACCGCTGTTTGATCCCCATACCCTGCGCTGTGGCCAGAGCCACGTATTCATCGCCGGTGACGCCAATAACAACCTGCCGTTGCTGCACGAAGCGGCGGACGAGGGCCGGATCGCCGGCGATAATGCCGCGTCTTACCCGGATGTGCGCGCAGGCCTGCGGCGGACGCCGCTGGCGGTGGTGTTCACCGACCCGCAGATCGCCACGGTGGGGCTCACCATCAGTCAGGTCGACGATCGTTGCAACGGGTGTTTTGCCGTGGGCGAGGTGTCCTTTGAGGATCAGGGCCGGAGTCGCGTTATCGGCAAGAACCGTGGCCTGCTCAGGGTATACGGCGAGCATGGCAGCGGCCTGTTCATGGGCGCGGAAATGTTTGGTCCGGCGGCCGAACACGTTGCCCACCTGCTCGCCTGGTCGGCCCAGCGGCGGCTGACGGTCAGCGAGATGCTGGACATGCCGTTTTATCATCCGGTTATTGAAGAAGGGCTGCGAACAGCCTTAAAAGATCTGAACCGTAACCTCAGCATCGGCCCGGCGCCGGAGGAGGGCTGCACCGATTGCGGGCCGGGTGTATGAGTCCCGATCAGCAGGTGTAAGCCTGGCGATGGCTTAAGGTTTCCGCTGCTGCCCTTGTATTCCCCTGCCGTCGAGCCCAGATCTTTTCATGGAAGAAGTAGGCAACGGTGTTGATGGCCGGCTCTACCATGGCGATCAGGCCGCCCACCACGATGTCGCCGGTGAGCAAATAGGCAACGGTGAAGGCGACCGTGAAATGAGTCAACGCGAAAGTCAGCGTCTTGATAAGGGACCGGTCTCCATTCGAGCCATGATTGTGCAGGAATAGCTTCAGCGTACTCATGTGTCACCCAAGGGTTAATCTGTATGGGTTCCATTAAATGCCGGGTGAGAACTATTGTTAAATGAATTGTATTTGGGAAATTGATAGCCAAACACTATTTAATCAGTGCCCTGCGGAAGCGGGGATTGAGCTGCGCTATCGTCGACATTGATGAACTAAACTTCCGGTTTTTCAGTAACCTGACGTATAGTCGGGCCAGTAATATTTCATTAACTGTCAAGGAGACACGTTATGGGTAAGAACTTCATCGGTCTGGATACCGAAAAAACGGCAACACTTGCCGATTCTCTGAACGATCTGTTGTCGAACTACCAGATCTTCTATATGAACGTGCGCGGCTACCACTGGAACATCAAGGGTGACAACTTCTTTGAGCTGCACGTGAAATTCGAAGAGCTTTACGACGATCTACTGCTGAAAATCGACGAGATTGCCGAGCGGGTGCTAACACTGGGCCATCGTCCCGCCCACGCCTACAGCACCTACATCGAACGGTCCGAAGTGCCCGAACGCAAGGACGTTTCCGATGGCAAAGACGCCATGGAGAATATTGTGGACAGCTTTGCCAAGCTGATAGGTAAGCAGCGCGAACTGCTGAGCCTTGCTGGCGATGCCGAGGACGAGGGCACGGTCGCCTTGATGAGCGACTACATTTCCCAGCAGGAGAAGACCGTGTGGATGTATCGGAGCTACCTCGGTCACTGAGCCGGAGTTCCGGTGCAATAACGCTGGTTCCTGACGTCAATGGGGTGATACTGCAACGTTCAGGGGCGGCACTTCCTGATGCAGGAACCAGTTCTCTGTCACCACTTTCCGGGTAAACCAGTGAGACCGCATCAGGGTGCTGGCCAGTGGCATTTTGACCCAGTCGGGCACCTGCCAACCCTGCTCTGCATCGACAGCGCGATTACCGAAACGTTCGGCAATGGCTTCGCCATACGCCTGCAGTGATGAGGCTGAGAAGTCCGGAGCCTGGCGAATCACATCCGCCGCAATGAGGGCGGATTCGATGGCGGGCCGGATACCTTCGCCGCTCTGGGTGTAGGCGAGCCCGGCGGAATCCCCGATCAGCAGGATGCCATCGTCCACCAGCGGCCGTTCTGCGTGGCCATAGAGCAGGTAGGCGTGGCCCTTGAAACGCCCTGGCAGATCCGCAGGAATCCGCCCGGCGGATTTCATGTCATCCACAAAGGCCTGCAAGTGGCTGGTCAATTTGTGGTTGTCTTCCCGTCCCAGCCCGATGTTCAGGTAATTGCCTTTGCGGAATACCCAGGCGTAGCCCTTGAGATCACGGCAGAACCAGAGCTCAGGGGTGTCGCCCCGAGCCTCGCAAACCGAGGCCTGCCCGGATGTCATTTCAAACTCGACTTCCTTGGCAGCCACCACGGTCTCGTGGCTGCCAGGGCCCTCTCCGAGCAGCTGTGCCACCGGGCAGAAATGGCCTCCGGCACCGACCACCAGGGGCGCTTCCCAGGTATCGTTGATAACCCAGTTTCCGCCCTTCCGGACGATGGATTTCACCGGGGTGGCAAGCTGCTTCGGGCCATTGACCCGGCTGAGCAGGTAATCGTCGAACTCACATCGGCGAATGCCGTAACTGACCACATCGCCATGATCGTTCTCCACCGCCGGCTGGCCCATCATACCGATACGGAAGCGCCGGATGGGCTGGAGTGTGCGGCCGGTGCCGTACGCCTCCGGGTCGATCCTCAGAGTGTCCATCACCGACGGCGTGACCCAGCCGGCACAGGTCTTGTCCCGGGGGAAGTCCTGTTTGTCGATGACCAGGATGCGCTTGCCGCTGTCGTCCAGTGCCCTGGCCAGGGACGAGCCGGCCGGCCCGGCCCCGACGATGATCAGGTCGTAGTAATCCATCAGGGGCTCTCCGGTGCGGCGGGGCAGGCATAGAGGTCTTGACGGCTCTGGGGCAGCCGGTTGTTGTCGCCGTGGCTGAACACCACCTGGAACAATTGCAGGGAGCCCGCCCGGAAGGCGGCAATGGAACCGGCCAGGTACATCCGCCAGGCCCGGGTAAAGTGCTCATCGTACATGGTGGTGACCTCGTCGGCACTGGCATTGAACCGGTCCATCCAGTGGCTCAGGGTCTGGGCGTAATGCAATCGCAGGTTTTCCACGTCGAGCACGGAAAAGTCGCCGTGCTCGCAGATTGTCATGAACTCCCCGATGCTTGGCGGATAGGCACCGGGAAAAATCCGTTTCTCGATCCAGGCGTTCATCAACATGGGGCGATTACGGCCGATGCTGTGGAGCAGGGCAAGCCCGTCGGGTTTCAGGGATCGCCGGATCAGCTCTGACAGGGCCTGGTAGTTTTCTTTGCCCACGTGCTCCAGCATGCCGACGGAGACAAACGCATCGTACTGGCCCTGAATGTTGCGGTAGTCGTCCTCAACATATTCCACCAGGTGGTCGAGCTCCTGCGCCCGGGCCTGTTCACGGGCATAGGCCAGTTGTTCCCGGGAAATGTTGTAGGCATGCACTTTTACGCCATAGTGACGAGCCATGTAGCGGGCCAGACCGCCCCAGCCACAACCGGCCTCGACCACGGTCATCCCCGGTTTGAGGCGGAGTTTGCGACACACGTGTTCCAGCTTGGCGAGCTGGGCCTGTTCCAGGGTCAGGTCAGGGGTTTCGTAGTAGGCGCAGGTGTACTGCATCTCGGCCTGATCCAGCCAGAGCTGGTAGAACGCATTGCCCAAGTCGTAGTGGTGGTGAATGTTTTCCCGGGCCTCAGACAAACCAGTGGCCCGGGGGCTGTGGTTCCGCCACAGGGCCTCCAGCCAGCGGGGCCATTTCTGACGTGCCTGGTGCACGCTCCGGTACAGAGCTTCCATCAGCTCGGGCAGGTCGCCATCCACGTCCAGCCGGCCGGCACTGTACAGATCACCAAAGGCGAGGTTGGGATTGGACACCAGGGTGTACAGGGCTTTGGGATCTTTCAGGTGCAGTGTAAAGCGGGGCTCCTGGTCACCGGGATCAATGACCTCGCCATTCCACAGCCGGAACTGAATGGGGGGTGAGCCCGCCATGCGCATCAGTTTCGCCACCAGCCAGCGTTCGTAGCTGTGAGGCTCCCGGTCTGCCTGGGTCTCTTCCAGCGGCAAACTCAGGATGTTGGACTTCTCTGGCTGTTCGGTTTGCGGGACTTTCCGGGCGCTACCCTGGTTCATGAATCCTGACCTCCCTATTTACCCTCAACATCACTGTTAACGCCGGTGGCGAAGCCCGGACAGCATGGCCGGGTACCGGCATTCCGTGTGTAAGTATAGAAAATGTTCAGGATTTGTCAGGTTGGCGCCGGGAGGGAAAACGGAAAACCGGGCCAGATGGCCCGGTTTTCGTCGCGTAGCCTGGTCAGTAAGTGGCGCTCATTCCGAACCACTCGGGGAAGACCACGATCAGGGCCAGCACCAGTATCTGGATCAGGATAAAGGGCACGATGCCCCGGTAGATATCCACGGTCCGGACTTCCGGAGGTGCCACGCCCTTCAGGTAGAACAGCGAGAACCCGAACGGTGGTGTCAGGAAGCTGGTCTGCAGGTTCATGGCAATCAGGATGGCAAACCAGAGCATGTTGATGCCCATGGCTTCAGCGATTGGCGCAAGAATCGGCACGATGATGAAGGTGATCTCCACGAAATCGATGAAGAAACCGAGGACCAGGATAACCAGCATGGACAAAATGATGAAGCCCCACTGACCACCCGGCAGCATGTGCAACCAGTCTTCCAACAGGTAGTCACCGCCGGTATAGCTGAACACCATGGAGAAAGCGGTAGCGCCGATCAGGATGGCGAATACCATAGCGGTCACTTTTACGGTGTCTTTGGACGCATCCCAGACCATCTGGAATGAAAACTGACGATAAATGATGGCCAGAACCACTGCGCCCACACCACCAAGCGCCGATGACTCCGTGGGTGTCGCGATGCCGGTGAAGATGGACCCGAGAACAACCACGATCAGCGCCAGTGGTGGGATGATGGCCAGCAGGGCGTCCCGTATGTCCTTGCTGCGGGAGTTGCCGCTGTCATTGGGCATGGCGGGGGCCAGGCTGGGTCGGAGCCGGGTCAGAACCAGAATGTAGGTGATATAGAGCCCGACCAGTACCACGCTCGGCCAGATGGCAGCCTTGAACAAGTCGCCAACGGGCAATCCCAGCACGTCCCCGAGAATAATCAGGACAATCGAGGGCGGTACTATCTGACCGAGAGTGCCAGACGCGCAAATAGTGCCCGTCGCCAGGCGTTTATCGTATTTGTGTGCCAGCATGACCGGTAATGAAATCAACCCCATCGCCACCACACTTGCGCCGACAACACCGGTGGAAGCCGCCAGAAGGGCGCCAACCAGAATGGTGGAGATTGCCAGACCGCCAGGAAGGCCGCCGAAGAGTCGGCCCATGGAGGTCAGCAACTGCTCTGCCAGTCGGGTTCTCTGGAGAACCACGCCCATAAAGATGAACAGCGGCACCGCCATCAGTACCTTGTTTTGCATGACACTCCAGATCCGGAATGGCATGAAAGCGAACAAATCCATGCCCTCGGCGAAGACACCGAAGAACAGTGCGACGCCACCAAAGGTGAACGCCACCGGAAAGCCGACCATGAGCATCAGCAGGGCCACTGCGAACATAATCATACCGATCATGCGAGACCTCCTCCGCTATGCTCCACTTCATAGGATTTTTCGCCGGACATGACGCGCAAGGCGAAAGTGACCATGTTCAGGCCCGCGACGGCAATGAAGAAGGCCGTAATCGGGATCACCGACTTGATAATCCAGCGATGGGACAGGCCTCCCGGGTCGCCGCTGCTCTCGCCTAGATTGTAGGAATCCAGCGTGTAGTCGTAGCCAAAGATGCCAATCAGATAAGCAAATGGGATCACGAATATCAACGCTCCAATCAGGTTTACCCAGGCCTTTGTTTTGTTGGTCCACTTGGTATAGAGCACGTCCACTCGAACATGGCCGTCGGTGCGCATTGCGTAGGGAACGCCAAGCATGAAGACCACGGAGTACAGGTGCCACTCCATTTCCTGCATACCGATTGATACTTCGTTGAACGCGTAGCGGGAAACAACGTCATAAAACACGTTGGCGGCCATCAGTATCATGGCGACACAGGCCACCCAGCCACAGAGATTGGACAGTCGGGCCAGGCCCTCGTCCAGTTTGATAATCCAGCGCATTACAAATCCTCCGCCAACGAAATTGGCGATTTTCAATTGCTATAAACGACAAAACCGGGACCACTCAGAGAGCGATCCCGGCTCCGTAACAGCCGCTATCTTACTCGACTTCGGCCATGGTGTTGAGGTAGGCGCGTGTCGAAATGTCCGTATAGGCGCGGGTCTTGGTGAGGTATTCCTCCTGAGACTCGATAATACGCGCAGCTTGCTCGTTGCCTTCCGCCGCCTCTTTCAACAGCTTGTTATTGGCTTCGTACATGGCCTCGAATACATCTGCCGGGAATTGCTTGATTTGAATATTCGGGTGCTCTTCCTTGATGTTAGCCCAGGCTTCAGCATTGGCATGCTGAGAGTGCACCAGCATATCATAGGCTGAGACTCGCATGGCGGTCTTCAGGATGGCCTGCAGATCTTCCGGCAATTCGTCCCAGGTGTCCTTGTTCACAAGGAACTGTAGCTCGGTGGCTGGCTCGTGCCAGCCGGTGTAGTAATAGTCGGCGATCTGCTCGAAGCCCAGACGCAGGTCGAGGGCAGGACCCACCCACTCAACTGCATCGATAGTGTTGCGTTCCAGGGCCGTATAGAGTTCTCCGGGTGGGATGTTGGTCGGGCTGACACCCACTTCAGCAAAGACTTCGCCGGCAAAGCCCGGAATCCGCATCTTCAGGCCCTGAAGATCGTCCAGGGACTTGATTTCCTTGCGGAACCAGCCGCCCATCTGAACGCCGGTGTTGCCCCCCGGGAACGACAGCATGTTATGGGGTGCGTAAACTTCCTGCATCAGTTCCATGCCGTCGCCATGGTAGAACCAGGCATACTGTTCAATGGCGGTCATGCCAAACGGCATGCTGGTGAAGAACAGGGTTTCCGGCACCTTGCCTTTCCAGTAGTAGGAGGCGGAATGGCCCAGGTCGTACTGGCCGGCCTTGACCATATCGAACACGCCGAACGGTGCCTTGTGTTTGTTGGCGGAATCGATCCGGATGCGCAGGCGACCGCCTGACATCTCTTCGGCGAGTTTCGCCATGCGCTTGGTGGCATCACCAAAAATCGGGAAATTGGGACCCCAGGTCTCTGCCAGACGCAGGGTGATTGTGTCTTGGGCGAGCGCCTGTGTGGAAGCAAAGGTGGTTGCCACTGCCAGCACAGCCGCGGAAAGAACAGAACGGATCTTCATTGCTCTTCAATCCTCTTATCGTTTTTGTGGTCGAGCATCCCCCCTGATAGGGGCGGGTAACTCATTAGGCTAGTTCAAGTTAGCAAGTATCGATAGTGAACGGAATCAAAAACACGGTGGTGTACGACATAGGTCGTAGGCCGTGTCGCCAAGCGTTCGGTGGGCTGGAGCATGGAGGGTTACCGAAAAAAAGAAGCGTATACTAGCTTACTTGGTTATTCATTGATAAGACCGGGAGACGGCGATGACAACGCTGGGGATCATCGAGGGGTTCTACGGGCCCATGTGGAACTGGCAGGAGCGGCGGCAACTGGTGCGCACGCTGGCCCCCCATGGTTACGGATTCTACCTGTACGCGCCCAAGGCCGATGCCTTTCTGAGACGCCGCTGGCAAGACCCTCATCCCCCCGCCATGGCGTCGGAGCTGGCGGATTTTGCCCGCTTTTGCCGGCATGAGGGGCTGAGGTTCGGCGTTGGTCTCAGCCCGTTCGAGATCTTCAACTGTTTTGACAGTGCGGCCCGTGAGGCGCTGGCCCGAAAACTGGCATTGCTGGACCGGATAGGGATCGATGAGCTGGCTATTCTGTTCGATGACATGCGTTCTGATACACCGGACCTGGCGGATACCCAGGCGGACATTGTGCACTGGGTTGGGGCGCGCACCGAGGCGACGACGGTGAGTGTTTGCCCGAGCTACTACTCCGACGATCCGGTGCTGGACCGGGTGTTCGGGGAACGTCCGGCGGATTATCTGGAAACCCTGGGGCGCCGGCTGGACCACTCGGTCAATATTTTCTGGACCGGAGAGGAAGTCTGTTCCCGGGAAATTTCGCCGGGGCACCTGAAGCGGGTCGGGGATCTGCTCGGTCGCAAGCCGGTGCTCTGGGATAATTACCCGGTCAACGACGGCGACCGGATGTCACAGCACCTGCATCTGCGCGCCTTTACCGGAAGGCCGGCAGCCAATGCTGCCCACCTGGCCGGCCATGGCATCAACCCGGCCCTGCAGCCAGCCCTGACTGCCATCCCGGCCATCACCCTGGCGGAGTCGTACCGGTTGGGGCCCTCCTACGAGTATGGTCGGGCGTTCCGCCATGTGGCCCGGGAGGTGCTCGGCAGGGAACTGGCGGCGCAAATCCACGCCGATCTGCTGGTGTTGCAGGATGCCGGTCTGGGCCGGATCAGCGACGAAAAGCGGCGGAGCCTGCAGCACACCTACGATGCCTTTGATCACCCCGCAGCCAACGAGATTCTGCGCTGGCTGGCCGGGGAATATCAGGTGACCGACGAGATGGTGGCGACCCAGTAATCCTGCCGGTTATCGGAGGTAATACTCCACCGTTGAGACCACCCGAACGGTCTTGACCGGCTGCTGCTCTTCCATGATGCCCGGTGCCTGGTCCCGGGCGAGAATCTGGAATACGCCCTGATTGGCCCGGCGCAGGCCGCCAAGCTCTGTGTCGGCATCTTTGGCGAACTGGGTTGCGGCTTCACGGGCGGCTGCGGTGGCCTCGGCAATCATCGCCGGTTTGATGTCGTTCAGCCCGTTAAACAGATACGTGGGCCCTGATGGGCCGTAGTCCGAGGACAGCACCACGCCTGAATCCACCAGTTCGCTGACACCCTGGGCGGCCTGGCGAATTTTGTCGATATCGGTGCTCCGCACCATCAGGGTCTGGCTGATGATGAATTTCTGTTCACCGTTATTGCCCTGGTAGGGATTTGCCCGGGTGTCGGTCACGTCCAGGCGCTGAAGCTCAACGGCGCTTTCGTCAATGGCCTGCAGTTTCAGGAACGCCATGATGGCATCGCGGCTGCTCCTGGCCCTGTTCTGGGCTTCACTCAGGGAATTGCCCGTAGCGAGAAACCGGATTGGCCATAACGCGAGATCGGCATTCACATCCCGCTCGGCAACACCCTTGACGGTGACGTAGCGGTCGCCGGTACGCAGGTCTGTGAGGCCGTTGCCGATCAGTGAGGCGGCAATAATGGCGCTGATGCCAAGAACCAGAGCGGTAAGAAGTTTCATGAGAATATCCCTGTGTCGTTCGACCGGAGCGCCTGTTGGCAGACTGCTATCCTGAAGGTCAGGGACAAGACTAGCGCTTTGCACCAGTGGCGGAAAGGGGGGCTGGTCAATTGCAGGTGTTGCTGGGGGCACGCTGGAAGCGAACCGTCAAAGCTTCACGTTCACGCTGGGGATCCTTGAACTCGTCGGGCAACGGCTGGATAAAGTAGAGGAAGTCGCCTTTCGCCCTATTTTGTTCCAGAGGCGGTTTGCGGGTTGTTGCCGGCCATAACACCGGGCTGATGACGGCAACAGAGAGTTGCGGCGCCCGCTGTTTCAGCAATGCCACGGTTCCCAGTCTGTCTTCACTATGGAAGGTGCCCGTCAGGTGCAGCACCTGATGCCCCGGAAACCGGGTCCTCGCCTCGATAATTCGTGCTGCCATGGTGTTATCCCGGAGCAGTTGGGCCTTGTAGGTGTTCTCCATACGTTTGTTCACGGTGCCGTCGCCCTGATGGCTGGCGCCAATGGCATCTGCAAACTTCTCACGGTAAGCGGTGGTGTCCATGAATGGCTCTGAGGGCAGTGCCTGACGGATGCTTCCGGGAACTTTGTCGAGATAGGAGGGGCCCTTGCGCCCGACACAGCGGACAACATCCGCCGGGGCATTGGCAGCGATGACTGGCAGACTCTTCTGGCGCGCAAATTCCACCAGGGGCCGATAGGAGGCCCGGTAATTGTCCCAGGCGCCGGCATCCCTGATCATTTCCGTTTCCCCGGTTTCGCCCTGGAGATACCGATCCAGGTCCGGTTGATGGTCCAGATTGAACTGTTCCATGGACAGGACCTGCCTGGGCTGCTGCCGATAGAGAGCAGTCTGTAGCCGGGACTGCAATAAATGCGAACCATGGTGGCCGTGATACTCGCCGACAATCACCACATCCGTATCGGCCAGGCGACGGGCCAGTTGCTCCGGGGTGAGGGTGGCGCCACTTTCCGGTTCAACGATCCGGGCGTCGTACTGGGTTTGCGGCGGGGGCGGAGTGCCCGGTCTGTCGGATGCAGGCATGGCGGTGCACCCGTTAAAAGCAAACAGTACAAAAAGCAGCAGGGTGGGCGGGACAGGTTTCATGTTGGTTACGACGCTCCGGCGAGGATCGGGATCTTTTTTCAATGGTTATGCCAGTCCGGTCCCGGTTTTCCTTATCTATAATCCCCGATAAGTTTGCAGACTTTCTATAATCTAACCCGACCTATTGCAATAGACGAGACCTTCATGCCCCACCGCGCTCACCTGTTTTCCCTGCGGATCGCCCAGACCTACGGGCTGGGTGGTTTGCTGCTGGCAACGCTGATGTCGGGAGTGTTGCTGATCATTATGGCCGTGATGCGACTTGGCCGGTTTATTGACTACATTCCCGAATCAGTCACCCTGGGGTTTACCGGAGGGATTGCCGTAGTGATCGTAACCCTCCAGATCCGAGACTTTTTTGGCCTGCCGGTTGGCGACATGCCTGAGCACTACTGGGGCAAGCTGGTGGTTCTGGCAGGCGCGTTGCCGGAGCTTGATGAAATGAGCGCCCTGGTCAGATCGCACGACGAGTTCCTGAGTCCCAAAGTATCCCGATGATATACCCTTGGGTGATCAACCCATCGTGAACAAGAGGAATACCATGCTGCCCTTCCGGTTAATTGATCGCCTGAAATTTATTGTGGAGCGCCAGTTGGTGAAGGGAGCGGGCTTTCAGCTCCTGGTCGTCGGTGTGTTTATCGGTCTGATATCGCTCGTCGGCGGCCTTCTGGTGATGCCCCAGGGGGGAGAGTTCGAGGACGCGGGCTCGGCTATCTGGTGGGCCTTTTTGCGGCTGACGGACCCCGGGTACCTGGGGGACGATGTTGGCACCTGGCAGCGATTTGTCTCAACCCTGCTGACCATCAGTGGTTATGTGGTGTTCATGGGTACGCTGGTGGCCATCCTGACCCGTTGGTTGATCGCGAAAATGGCGGAGCTGGAGCGCGGACTGACGCCGGTGACGCTGAAAAACCATGTGGTCGTGCTGGGCTGGACCAGCCAGACGTTGCCGTTGTTGTCGGAGCTGCTGGGGGCGTCTGGCCGGGTTCGTCGTTTCCTGGAAAAGCACGATGCCCAGACACTGAATCTGGTTGTGCTGTCGGAAACCGCCTCGGCGGCCCAGGTTCACCAGTTACGCTCGGAACCCGGCATTGGCCGTAAGTCCCGGCAGATCATTCTGCGTTCCGGCTCAGCCATCCAGCCGGATGCCTTGCACCGGGTTGCCTGCCTGGATGCGGCGGCGGTAATCGTGCCCAGCGCGGCCCACGAGGCCGGCAGCCTGGTCACCTCGGACGTCGAAACCGTCAAGGCGTTGCTCTCGATCTCGGCGCAGGCCCGTCAATTGCAAGCCACGCTGCCGTTTGTGGTGGCGGAAATACAGGATGTACGAAAGCTTCCGGTGATTGAACGGGCTTATCCCGGGGCTGTCGAGGTGGTGGCGGGAGACGCCACCATCAGCCGATTGATGGTGCAGAACATCCTTCATCCGGGGCTCTCGGAAATCTACAACGAACTGCTGACCGCCGGTGAAGGCAACGAAATCTACGTTCGAGGCGGCGAATCGGTGGCGGGACTGTCGCTGGGCGAGCTGGCCATGGCACGTCCCGACGCGATTGTGCTGGGTTTGCTGCGAGGGGCGCCCGGGGGTTGGGAAGTGCGCCTGGTCGCACCCTCGTCCACCCGCATCGAAGCGGACGACCGGGTGATCATGATGGCCCGGGATTACGCACAAACCGAGCCTGAGCCCAAGCGGCCGACCCTGCCGGAGGTGGTGCGGGACCAGGGCCCGGTCACGTCCCGGGTTTCGCGCCCGAATGAGCATCGTGTCCTGGTACTGGGCTGGAACCGCCGCGTACCGAGTCTGGTGGCTGAATTTGCCAGCTACGATGACTGCCGTTTTGAACTGGACCTGGTATCGGTGGTACCTCGATCCGAGCGGGAGCAGGCCATCCATCAGTACGTGGGTGAACACTCCCGGGTCCGGTGTCGCCATATCGAAGCGGATTACATGGTCGAGGGTGAGCTGCGCTCGGTTCAGCCGGAGGCCTACGACACCATCATCCTGCTTAGCAGCGACCGCCTTGCCTCCGGGGAGGAGGCTGACGCCCGGGCCATGGTGGGGTATCTGCAACTGGAGGACATACTGTCGGAATATGCCCGGCGGCCTCAACTGATCATGGAACTGAGCGATCCGGACAATCGCCCGCTCCTGTATGGGCATCGCAGTGAAATATTGATCAGCCCGATGATTCTGAGCCATGTCCTGGCGCAGGTGGCGCTCCGGCGGGAACTGAGAGTGGTGTTGGATGAACTGTTCACGGTCGGGGGCGCGGAAATCCAGTTCCGGGATCCGGCGGATTACCCGTTACCCGCCAGTGCTGACTTCCATTTGCTTGAGAAAATTCTGGGCCGGGAGGGCGAGATAGCCCTGGGTGTTGTCCGTCATCGGCCGGATGCTTCCGGTCGCCACGTTTGCCTGAACCCACCCAGAAAGGACTACCTTGACCTTCAGCCGGGCGATCGCCTGGTGGTGTTGTGTCAGTCCTGAGGCCGGTACTTGCCTGCGTTTCGGCGTGTGGTCCGTGGTGACGGAAATGGCATTTCCAGCATTCATTGAAAAAATGCCGAATATAGATCTTATAAATTTCAATTATAAAATCGGAACCACTACAGTAAGGGTCAATGCCAGCGGTTAGCTTAAAAAATGAGCAGTCCGCCGGTTTCGGATGATGCGTCAAGCGCTTCCGCACGTGATCAGATAACCAACGTAGAAAGGATTGAGACCATGCCCTACGCAAACGACGTTGACCAGATTGCTTCCCTGTTGAAGCAGCACCCGACCTGGAACGCCATCAACCCGAAGCACGCCGCTCGCATGCGCGCCCAGAACAAGTTCAAGACTGGCCTGGACATCGCCAAGTACACCGCCAAGATCATGCGCGAAGACATGGCCAACTACGACAAGGACACGTCTCAGTACACCCAGTCTCTGGGTTGCTGGCACGGCTTCATTGGCCAGCAGAAGCTGCTGTCCATCAAGAAGCATTTCGGTACCACCAAGCGTCGTTACCTGTACCTGTCTGGTTGGATGGTTGCCGCCCTGCGTTCTGAGTTTGGCCCGCTGCCTGACCAGTCCATGCACGAGAAGACTGCGGTTTCCGGCCTGATTGAAGAACTTTACACCTTCCTGCGTCAGGCCGATTCCTGGGAACTGAACCACTTGTTCCGTGCCCTGGAAGAAGCCGAGAATGCCGGCGACAATGCCAAGGCTGAAGAACTGATCAAGCAGATCGATAGCCACGAAACTCATGTTGTGCCGATCATTGCCGACATCGATGCGGGCTTTGGTAACGCAGAAGCGACTTACCTGCTGGCCAAGCAGATGATCGAAGCCGGTGCCTGCTGCATCCAGATCGAAAACCAGGTGTCCGACGAGAAGCAGTGTGGTCACCAGGACGGCAAGGTCACCGTGCCGCACGCTGACTTCCTGTCCAAGATCAATGCCGTTCGTCTGGCGTTCCTCGAGCTGGGTGTAGACGACGGTGTCATCGTTGCCCGTACCGACTCCCTGGGTGCCGGCCTGACTCAGAAGATCGCCGTGACCAACGAGCCGGGTGATCTGGGCGACCAGTACAACAGCTTCATCGATGGCGAAGTGATCGAGAAAGCGGAAGACATCAATAACGGTGACGTTGTGATCAAGCAGAAGGGCCAGCTGGTACGTCCGAAGCGTCTGGCATCCGGCCTGTTCCAGTTCAAGCCGGGCACCGGCGAAGACCGTGTGGTTCTGGACTGTATCACCAGCCTGCAGAACGGTGCCGACCTGCTGTGGATCGAAACCGAAAAGCCGCACGTTGGCCAGATCGCTGCCATGGTTAACCGCATCAAGGAAGTGGTCCCCGATGCCAAGCTGGTTTACAACAACAGCCCGTCCTTCAACTGGACCCTGAACTTCCGTCAGCAGGTATTCGATGCCTGGAAGGAAGAAGGCAAGGACGTTTCCGCTTACGAGCGTGCGGACCTGATGAACGCCAAGTACGACGAAACCGACCTTGGCCAGCTGGCGGATCAGTGGACTGCTAACTTCCAGCGCGATGGCGCTCGTGAAGCGGGTATCTTCCACCACCTGATCACCCTGCCGACATACCACACGGCGGCTCTGTCTACCGACAACCTGGCCAAAGGCTACTTCGGTGACGAAGGCATGCTGGCTTACGTTGCTGGTGTTCAGCGCAAGGAGATCCGTCAGGGTATCGCCACCGTCAAGCACCAGGATATGGCGGGCTCCAACATCGGTGACGACCACAAGGAATTCTTTGCCGGTGACGCCGCACTGAAAGCCGGTGGCAAAGACAACACCATGAACCAGTTCGGTTAACCGATACGGCTCAGATGTTGCTGAAGCAGGCCAGAGGGCCTGCTTCGAACCCGAAACCCCGCCCTGTGCGGGGTTTCGTTTTTTGGTTGTGTCTGAATCCGGGTTATCAAATCATTCGTATCGGAGTTGCCGGGTCGCTTTGGGTCAAGGTCTGAAGCGGGTAACCCTCTAACGCCCGGAATTTTGTCTCTGGTATGCTGATGGCGGATGACGCAGAGGTGGATGATGGGCAACATGACAACGATTGAACGCTCCGATCAGGTCAGGGCGGAACTGCTGAGCCAGCTTGAGTGGACGCGAAAACGCACGGAGAGCCTGGTTTGTTCGCTGCCGGAAGAATGGTTGGATGTGCCCTGGCATCCTGGCGTGAATCCGCCGCTCTGGGAAATGGGCCACGCCGCCTTCTTCTACGAGGTGTTCGTGTTCAACCTGCTGGACGGTACGCCCAGTTATGATCCGTCCATGGACGATCTCTGGGATTCCTTCCATGTGGAGCACCGGGACCGCTGGAACCGGGATCTGTTTCCCGGACGCCAGCAAACACTGGCGTACTTCAATGTCATCTATGACCGGGTGGCCGAGCGGATAAAAACTCAGCCATTGACCGACCAGGCCCTGTACCTCTACCGGTACGCGGTTTACCACCAGAACATGCACATTGAGTCCATGATCTGGTGCCGGCAGACGGTGGGCTATCCGGCGCCCGCCGGGACGGATCTGTACCGGCCTGCGCCGGGCGAACCCGACGATGGCGACATGTTGGTTCCTGCCGGGGAATGGTTGATCGGTATGCCCGGTGAATCGGCGCGTTATGCCGGGGACGATTTTGCCTTTGATAATGAAAAGCCCGGATTCACGGTAATACTGGATCCGTTCTCCATGTCCAAATGCCTGGTCAGCAATCGCCAGTTCATGGCATTTGTCGAGGATGGTGGCTATAAGCGCTCCGGGTTGTGGTCCTTCGGCGGACAGAAATGGCTGCAGACCGAAACCGATGTTGCCCTGGTTCATGGCAGTGACGAGCCACTGTTGCGTTTACCTCGCCACCCGCTGTACTGGCGCTGGCATGAAGATCAGTGGCAGGAGCGGGTATTTGACCGGTGGCAACCCCTGGTGCCGGATGCGCCGGTCACCCATGTGACCTATTGGGAGGCGGAAGCCTACTGCCAGTGGGCGGGGCGCCGTCTACCGACAGAGTTTGAGTGGGAAGCCGCCGCCCTTGGCAATCGCCCGGGCAAGCCGTTCCGGCGTTTCCCCTGGGGCAATGCCGCGCCGGATGAGCGGCGTGCCGATCTCAACGGCCGGGCCATGGCACGGAACCCGGTGTCTGATTTTCCGGAGGGGGACAGTCCGTTTGGCGGCCGCCAGATGATCGGCACGGTCTGGGAGTGGACCAGCAGCCAGTTCTTTCCCTACGACGGCTTCAAGGTCGATATGTACCCTTTTATGTCCACGCTGCAGTTCGGTGACCACAAGGTCTCCCGGGGCGGCAGCTGTGCCACGTCTTCCTGCCTGATACGCGGAACCTACCGGCAGGCCTACCTGCCGCTTCGGAACGATGTCTATACCGGGTTCCGGACCTGTGCGCGTTAATCCGTCGCGGTTCTCTCCAGCAGGTGACTGGCCAGCGCAATACTGGCAACAATCAGCCCGAATTCGTTGTAGTTATTCAGTGTCATCGGTTCAGGACTGCTCGCGGGCAATGGCCCGATAGGCAATGTCCTTTCGGTAAAATGCGCCTTCCCAACGGACCTGGGAGGCCAGTTCATAGGCGCGTTTCTGGGCTTCAGTCACGGTATTGCCCAGGGCGGTGGCGCAGAGTACCCGCCCGCCGTTGGTGACTACCTGGTCGCCATGGAGTCGGGTACCAGCGTGGAATATTTTCTCGCCGTTGATCTCGGTTTCAGGCAGACCGGAGATAACGTCGCCCTTGTGGTAGCTGCCCGGGTAGCCTCCGGCCGCCAGAACGATGCCAACGGAAGCGCGGTCGTCCCATTCAGAGGGACATTGGTTCAGCTTGCCATCAATGGCGGCATCGCAGAGTTCAACCAGATCGGACTTCATCCGAAGCATGATTGGTTGGGTTTCCGGGTCGCCGAAGCGGCAGTTGAACTCAATAACCTTGGGAACACCCTGGCTGTCGATCATCAGGCCGGCATAGAGGAACCCTTTGTAGGCATGGCCTTCGGCGGCCATGCCACGGACGGTCGGGTAGATCACTTCGTCCATAATGCGTTGGTGCACATCAGGCGTGACGACAGGGGCCGGAGAGTAGGCGCCCATACCGCCGGTGTTGGGGCCGGTATCCCCATCGCCGACACGCTTGTGGTCCTGGGAGGTGGCCATGGGCAATACATGCTCGCCGTCGACCATGACGATGAAGCTGGCTTCCTCACCCTCCAGGAACTCCTCGACAACCACACGGCTGCCCGCCTCGCCAAAGGCATTGCCGGCCAGCATGTCGCGAATGGCGTCTTCCGCCTCTGCCAGTGTCATGGCAACGATGACGCCCTTGCCGGCAGCCAGGCCATCCGCTTTCACCACGATGGGTGCGCCCTGTTGACGTACGTAGTCCAGTGCCTGGTCGACATCGGTGAAATTGCCATAGGCGGCGGTAGGGATCTTCTGACGCTCCAGGAAGTCCTTGGTGAAGGCCTTGGAGCCTTCCAGTTGGGCGGCCCCGGCGCTGGGGCCGAACACCCGCAGGCCGCGCTCCTCGAACAGGTCGACAATACCAGCCACCAGCGGGGCTTCGGGACCGACAATGGTCAGGCCCACGTGGTTGGCGGCGGCAAAGTCTGCCAGGCCGTTCAGGTCCATCACGTCGATGTTGACGTTTTCCAGGCCCGGTTCACGGGCCGTGCCGGCATTGCCGGGTGCGACAAACACACGATCCGCGTTGGGTGACTGGGCGGCTTTCCATGCCAGGGCGTGTTCACGGCCGCCGGCGCCGATTACGAGAATATTCATGAGCGTATTCCTGTTTTGTCGGATTACGCCTTTGGCTAATCCGACCTACTGTATTCGAGTGTCAGGTCGTAGGTCGGATTAGCCAAAGGCGTAATCCGACACTCCCGAATCTTCCCTTAATGCCGGAAATGACGCATACCGGTGAAGACCATGGCGATGCCGTGTTCGTTGGCCGCATCGATCACTTCCTGGTCGCGCATGGAGCCGCCAGGCTGGATAACGGCGGTAATGCCAGCGGATGCGGCAGCGTCAATGCCGTCCCGGAACGGGAAGAAGGCATCAGAGGCCATCACCGAGCCCTTCACCTCCAGGCCTTCATCGGCGGCCTTGATGCCGGCGATTTTTGCGCTGTAGACCCGGCTCATCTGGCCGGCACCCACGCCGATGGTGCGACCGGCCCTGGCGTAAACAATGGCGTTGGATTTGACGTATTTCGCCACTTCCCAGGCAAACAGCAAGTCATTGAGTTCCTGTTCGGACGGTTGGCGTTGGGTCACCACTTTGACGTCTTTCATGGCGACCATGCCCAGATCCCGGTCCTGTACCAGCAGGCCGCCAGTCACGCGCTTGTAATCCATGGAGCGGGCGCGCTCGCCGTCAAACTCGCCACAGGCCAGCAGGCGCACATTCTTTTTGGCAGCGACCAGTTCCACCGCTTCCGGTGCGATGGTCGGGGCGATGATCACTTCCACGAACTGGCGGTCGATGATCGCTTTTGCGGTTTCCGCGTCCAGTTCCCGGTTGAACGCAATAATACCGCCGAAGGCCGAGGTGGGATCGGTAGCAAAGGCCAGGTCATAGGCCTGGCGGATGTCGGCGCCAATGGCGACGCCGCAGGGGTTGGCGTGTTTCACGATCACGCAGGCGGGGTCCGCGAAGGGTTTCACGCACTCCAGGGCGGCATCCGTATCGGCCACATTGTTGTAACTCAGATCCTTGCCCTGCAGCTGTCTGGCGGTGGCCACACAGGCTTCCTTCGGATTGCGCTCGGCGTAGAAGGCCGCGCGCTGATGCGGATTTTCGCCGTAGCGCATGTCCTGTACCTTCACGTATTGAGCATTGAAGGTTCGGGGGAAGTCGGCGTTGTCATTGTCTGGCGTGCGACCGCCCAGATAGTTGGCGATGGCGCCATCGTAGCCGGCGGTGTGCTCAAACGCCCTGACCGCCAGATCAAAACGGGTCCCGTAGCTCAACTGGCCGTCGTTGGCGTCCAGCTCTTTCAGAACCCGGTTGTAATCGGACGCATTCACCACAATCGACACATCGTTGTGGTTCTTGGCCGCTGCGCGAACCATGGTCGGACCGCCGATGTCGATGTTTTCGATGGCGGTGGCCAGGTCACAATCCGGGTTGGCGACGGTCTGCTCGAAGGGGTACAGATTTACCACCACCATATCGATGGCGTTGATGCCATGTTCGGACATGACGGCATCATCGGTGCCCCGGCGGCCGAGAATACCACCGTGAATCTTCGGGTGCAGGGTTTTCACCCGGCCATCCATCATTTCCGGGAAACCGGTGTAATCGGAGACTTCCGTGACCGGAATACGGTTTTCGTTCAGGAGGCGGTAGGTGCCGCCGGTGGAGAGCAGCTCAACGCCACGCTCGGTCAGGGCACGTCCGAAATCGACGATGCCGGTTTTATCACTTACGCTGATCAGTGCGCGACGGACGGAGGTGTTAGCCTGGTTTGCCATGGGTCACTTTCTTCGCTGGGGATGAACGAACAAGGGCCTCGCGAAGGGTGTTCGGGAGGCCCCATGGAGCTGTTCAGAGGCTCCTTGCGTCAGGGTGTCTGGATTATAGCAGACCGTACTGTTTCAGCTTCTTGCGCAGGGTGCCGCGGTTCAGGCCCAGCATGGTGGACGCCTTGGTCTGGTTGTTGCGCGTGTACTTCATCACCTGCTCCAGCAGTGGGGCTTCCACTTCGGAAAGCACCAACTGGTAGACCTCAGTGACCGGCGCGCCGTCCAACTGGGCGAAGTAATTTTTCAGGGCAACCTCAACGCTGTCACGCAGGGTGACGGTGTTGCCGCTGCTGTTCACTGTCTGCAACTGATGGATATCATCGTTGGCCGGGGTGCTCAGGTTATCGTTTGCCAAAGTCTCAGCGCTCATGCTGCGAATACCTCTCCATTTCGTAAGCCTGCAAAGTACTGTTGAATCGTGTCTTTCTGCTCCAGCGCATTGTCGATGACGTTGAAGCGTTTACGGAACTGTTTACCCGGATCATGGGATTGCAGATACCAGCCCACATGTTTTCTGGCAATGCGCACACCCATGGTGTCGCCGTAGAAGCTGTGTAGGGCCTGCAGATGTTCGCTCAGGATCTGCTCCACTTCGTCCAGAGCCGGTGCCGGCATGTGGCGGCCGGTTTCCAGGAAGTGCCGGATCTCCCGAAAGATCCAGGGGCTGCCCTGGGCGGCACGGCCGATCAGCAAGCCATCGGCGCCGGTGTACCGGAGCACATCCCGGGCCTTCTCCGGTGAGCTGATATCACCGTTGGCAAACACCGGAATGCCGATGCGGGATTTCACGTCCGCAATGGTGTCGTACTCCGCACTGCCCTCGTATTTGTCGGCGCGGGTCCGGCCATGAATGGCCACCGCCTGAATGCCGGCATCCTCGGCCATCCGGGCGATGACCAGTGCGTTGCGGTTATCCCGGTCCCAGCCCGTGCGCATCTTGAGGGTCACCGGAACATCAACCGCATTGACCACCGCCTCAAGAATGTCCCGAACCAGCGCTTCATCCTTCATCAGTGCGGATCCGGCGGCCTTGTTACAGACTTTCTTGGCCGGACAGCCCATATTGATATCGATGATCTGGGCTCCGAACCCGGCGTTCTGTCGTGCGGCATCGGCCATCATCTGCGGATCACCGCCGGCAATCTGTACCGAGCGGGGCTCCGGTTCGCCTTCGTGATTCAGGCGTGTCCTGGACTTGCGCGTATGCCAGAGCTTGCTGTCCGCTATAACCATTTCCGACACGGCCAGGCCGGCACCCAGTCTCCGGCACAACAGCCGGAACGGGCGGTCTGTCACGCCGGCCATGGGCGCAACAATCAATGGATTGGGCAAGGTGTACGGCCCGATTTTTGCCGTTGGCAGCATGATCTGAGTCCGTGTCACAGCGGGTTTAGCAAGGATCGGACCTGAGCGGTTGTTCAATTAATGACCGATCCGGATTCCGAAGGGCGCTAATGATACCGCCGGGGGCTGGATGATTGAAGGGGCAACGGGGCGAAAAATCTGATTATTTTTCGCCCTTTCTGGTTGACTTTTGTGCTGTCCGGTGTAGACCGGCCGGGCTCCGTTTGCCCGGAGTTGGGGTCAGGGCGAGTAGGGACGGAACAGAATATTGTAATTAACCGCGTCGCGGCCCGGATCGCGGATACTGATGGCGATGCGCACGGGGGTCTCCGGCGGCATGGTTGTCAATGTCTTGCCGTCGCCCGCCAGGTACTCGTCCGGGGTAAAGACGCTCTGGGCGACCACATCACCGTTCAGGTTTGAAAACGTCAGGGCGATGGCCGGGAAGGGCTGTTCGAAGTCGGCGCGGTTGATAATCACCGCGTCCACCACCAGTTGATTACGGTTTTCCGGGTCCGTGCGCACAACCAGCTTACGGCTCTGAATGGCTTCTACATTGATCAGGGGCTTCAGTTCGCACCCGGCCAACTGACAGGCTTTTTCGTAAAACGGGCGCAGCTCCGGAATTGCGGACAGCCGGTCAAACTGGAACCAGGTTACCTGAGCCACCAAGACCCCCAGCAGTGCCAGCACGATGATCGTCCAGAGCATGGTGCGAAACGTTCCCCGGCCGCCGGAATCGACGGATACCGGCTCCCGTCTCAGGTCACCAAAGGGCTGGTCGGCGTGAAAGCTGTCTGCGGGTGCGGGTCTGTGGGGTTCGTCGTCCAGCTCGAATCCCAGATCGTCGCCAAACGGGTCAGCGCGGGTATCGGCGGTGTCGTCGACCCGGGGCCCGGCGTCCAGCGCCGGTTCCGGTTCCCGAAAGACCGGCTCCGACAGCGGTTCCTCGGGAGCAGCTTCCGGTGTCGGCCCCTCTGGGCGCCGGGCGGGGGCTTCCGGGCGGCCGGGTGGCGGTGTTTTTTTACCGGTGGCGCCGATATCGGTTTTGCCCGCTGGCCGGTCTTCCTGCAG
>CBIHLH010000056.1:0-22101 GCA_966210405.1 uncultured Marinobacter sp. | reverse complement strand
GTCCTGCAGCAGTTCAAGATACTGGTTCAGGCGCTGGGCGGCAGCGTCAGCCTCTATCGCCTTGCGCACCTCGAAGCGCTCGCTGGCAGCGGGCTGCACCACCAGGAAATGCACCAGCGCTGTCGCGACCACCGCCGACAGCACCACCACCAGCGCCTGGCCGAGCGCTACCGTATTCAGGCGTTTCAGGCCGGTACCCGACGCCGCCCGGCCCTTTCCGGTTTTCTTGACGGCCTGCTTCGCCGGCTGGTCATCCGCCGATGATTCAGAGGTCTTCTTCTTACCCAGCTTCATAGTCCATCTCGCACATGTATTATTTTTGCCCTGGACAAGCCATTATCCGCAAAGTATAGACGCCGGCCACATATCTGCGTGCCGGCCGCCCCTACCGCGTACCAGTAGAGCCGAAGCCACCTTCGCCACGGGCGCTGGCATCGAACTCCGAGACCACCTCAAAATCCGCCTGCACCACCGGTACCAGCACCAATTGGGCAATCCGCTCGCCCACCTCCACGGTGAAGGTGGTGCGCCCACGGTTCCAGCAGGAGACCATCAGCTCACCCTGGTAGTCCGAATCAATCAGCCCCACCAGGTTCCCCAGCACAATCCCGTGCTTGTGACCCAGCCCGCTGCGCGGCAGTATCATGGCCGCCAGGGACGGATCACCAACGTGAATCGACAGCCCCGTCCTGATCAATTGCGTATCGCCCGGCTCAAGTGTCAGGGGCGCATCCAGGCAGGCCCGGAGATCAAGGCCCGCGGAGCCTTCCGTTGCATACTCGGGAAAGGGAATCTGGCTGCCGATGCGGTCATCCAGAATACGTACCTGAAGATTTTTCCTGCTCATGGAGGGTCCTGTTTGTTGAGATCTGTTGCCGGGCACTGACTCACCGGGGGGCCCGGCCAAGGTGTTCGCCAATCATGGTTACGAGACGCCGGGCAATGTTGGCTTTGCTGTCCGGCCCGATCAACTCATGGCCACCGGGCCAGAACACGGTGACCGCATTATTGTCACTGTTAAAACCCAAACCGGGAGCAGACACGTCATTGGCCACAATCATGTTGAGCTTCTTACGCTGCAACTTGTCGGTGGCGTAATGCGCCACGTCGGTGGTTTCCGCCGCAAAGCCGACCGTGAAGGGCGCGTCAATGCGTCCGGCGATGGTCGCCAGGGTGTCGGGATTGCGTACCAGCGACAACGCCATGGTTTCACCGGTTTTCTTGATCTTGTCACCGGCGCAGGTCTCCGGCCGGTAATCGGCCACCGCTGCGGTGGCAATAAACAGGTCACAGCCCTCGTCCACGGCCCTGGACGCTTCCCGCAACATCTCCTCGGCCGTGATCACCGGGCGCACGTCCACGCCGGCCGGAGCCGCAAGCGTGACCGGGCCACTGACCAGGACGACCCGGGCGCCCGCCTCCCGGGCCGCGCTGGCCAGGGCATAGCCCATTCTTCCGGAGCTGTGGTTACTGATATAGCGCACCGGATCAATCGGCTCACGGGTGGGGCCCGCGGTAATCACCACCCGCTTGCCCGCCAGCGCCCCGTCGTCACCGGCGTCGGCCAGGCCGAGGATGACCTCCGGTTCCAGCATCCGGCCAGGCCCGGTATCACCACAAGCCTGCGCCCCCTGGTCCGGCCCCCACAGCACAACCTGCGGGTCTTCCTGCAACAGCCGGATATTGCGCTGGGTGCGGGCATTCCGCCACATCGCCTGATTCATGGCCGGTACCACGGCAATCGGTGCCTCCGTGGCGCAGCACACGGTAGTCAGCAGATCATCGGCCATGCCCTGGGCCAGCCGGGCGATAAAATCCGCAGAGGCCGGGGCAATAAGCACCTGCTCCGCCCACTTGGCCAGCTCGATATGGCCCATGCCGGCTTCCGCCTCCGGATCCAGCAGAGACGTCCTGACCGGCTCACCGCTGAGCGCCTGAAAGGTCAGCGGCGTGACAAAGGCTTCCGCGCCCCGGGTCATCACCACCCGCACCTCATGGCCGGCCTTTTTCAGCAACCGGACCAGTTCGGCACTCTTATAGGCAGCAATGCCGCCGGTAACGCCCAGCAGAATTCGTCTGGCGACCATACGAGCTCCGTATCCACGTAAAAAGAAAGGCTTATAAGATAGCATGCTCTGGGCACACCGGCAGCCCATACCGGCATCCCGACGTTTACCGATTGTTACTTTTTAAAGTACCCTTTGTCATTCTGTTAACCAGATCCCCCGCAGGATGCGCCGGGATCCGCCACCACACTGCAAGGAAGCGACAATGTCCGATTCTGCCTGGCCCACCGATGAGCGCCCCCGGGAACGCTTGCTCGCCCATGGGCCGGAAACCCTGTCCGATGCGGAACTGCTGGCGATATTCCTACGCACCGGCACCACCGGCATGCCGGTCATGTCGCTTGCCCGCCACCTGATTGAGGAGTTTGCCGGGTTACGGGGCCTGCTCACCGCCTCTCGTCGCCAGTTCTGTGATGTGCGGGGCCTGGGTACCGCCAAGTACGCTCAGGTTCAGGCCGCCCTGGAAATGGCCCGGCGGGTGATGGACGAACCCCTGCGCCAGGGCGAACCCCTGCGCTCCCCGGAAGACACCCGCCGTTTCCTCACCAGCCGCCTGGGCACCTACCCCCACGAGGTCTTTGCCGGTCTGTTCCTGGATAACCGCCATCGGGTGATCCAGTACCGGGAACTGTTCCGGGGCACCATCGACGGTGCCGCGGTCTATCCCCGGGAAGTGGTCCGGCAGGCCCTGGAGGACAACGCGGCAGCCGTTATTTTCGCGCACAACCATCCGTCCGGCGTTGCCGAGCCCAGTCAGGCCGACGTTTCCCTGACCCGGCGACTGAAAGAAGCCTTGGGCCTGGTCGATATCAGGGTTCTTGACCATATGGTTATCGGCCATGGTGAGGTAGTATCTCTGGCGGAACGGGGTCTGATGTAAGCCTGATGGCACGCCCGGGGTAAAGAGTGAACGTCAGGGCCGGAAAACTGGCCAAATTCCCAACAATTTTTTGCGTTGGGGGGTGAGTTCTGGTATAAAAGCGTCCCTTTCTGGCGGCGTCTGGCGAGCAGCGCTCAGTTTAGAGGCGCGATTGGGAGCGTAGCGGCTCCCTGGCAACCAGAGACGCATTAAAACGAATTCGTATTATTGAGACCATTGCTCAGGTCGGAGGCAAGTATGTCCAGAGTTTGTCAGGTTACCGGTAAGCGTCCGGTATCCGGTAACAACGTTTCCCACGCGATGAACCACACTCGTCGTCGTTTTCTGCCGAATCTGCAGAACCATCGTTTCTGGGTTGAGTCCGAGAAGCGTTTCGTGAAGCTGCGCGTATCCACCAAGGGCATGCGCATCATCGACAAAAAAGGCATTGACGCTGTGCTGGCCGACGTTCGTGCCCGCGGCGAGAAAATTTAAGGAGCCGCATCATGCGCGAGAAAATCAAGCTGGTATCATCAGCAGGCACTGGTCACTTCTATACGACCAAGAAGAACAAGCGTAACACGCCGGAAAAAATCGAGATCAAAAAGTACGATCCGGTTGTCCGCAAGCACGTTGCGTACAAGGAAGCCAAGATCAAGTAATACCTGATCCGGCATCCACAAAAAACCCCGGCCAATGCGCCGGGCTTTTTTGTGTCTGTCAGTCAGCCTCAGAAGGTTTCCAGGTAGCCCTCGGGTAACGCCACATCCATGGCAATGGGCAAATGATCGGACATCGGATAGCTCACCACTTCCGAGCGCCGGATTTCCAGCGATGGGCTCACCAGAATATGATCCAGCGCCTTTTCCGGACGCCAGCTTGGAAAACTGTGGGCGGTGTCCGGCAGCGGCACCAGATCGGTCTCTTTCAGCGGCGTCTGGGTCAGTAACTGTTCGGCGTGGGCGTTCATGTCCCCCATCAGTACCACATGCCGGTAATCGGCAATCAGCTCGCGGATATAGCCCAACTGCCGCTGCTGGGCGGCCTTGCTCAGGGACAGATGCATCAATACCAGTACCAGGGGATCATGCTCGGTGCCGTAGCGGGCGATAATGGCACCACGGCCCGGTATCAAGCCCGGCAGTTTGTGTTCGGTCACGTCCAGCGGCCGGTACCGGCTCAGCAGACCGTTACTGTGCTGGGCAATCTGCCCGAGATTTCTGTTCAGTTGCTGATACCAGTAGGGAATACCAGCGGCCTCGGCCAGATACTGCACCTGGTTGATGTAACCACTGCGCAGGCTGCCCCCATCGCATTCCTGCAGGGCCACCACGTCGTAATTGCGCAACAGCGTGGCAATACGGTCCAGGTTCTCGATCCGGCTCCGGTGGGGCAGCAGGTGCTGCCAGCTCCGGGTCAGGTAGTGACGGTAGGACGAGGTGTTGATACCCACCTGGATATTAAAGGTCAGCAGGCGGATATGCCGCCGGGGTTCAAAATCGGGCACATGATCAGTGCCCGAGCAGGCGCCCCGCCGACCAATGGCGGGGCTGAACATTCCGTTCAGCTGTTTGCGCAGGCGTTTATACATTACCGGGCAGCCTCACCCTCTCGACCATTGCCAGTGCACATCCGGAATCCACACGTATCGGGCCAACCTTACTCCGCCGCGTTATGTTCCCGGGCGACCAGAAAGTCCACCACCTCCAGCATCTGCTCGTGACTGCCCGCCAGGGACGCGCTCACCAGATACTTGCCATTCACCAGCATAGTCGGTGTTCCAGTGACCCGCGCACCCCGGATCTTGGCCTGGGCCTGCTGCAGGCGCGCATTTACGCCAAAACTCTTGTAATTGTTCAGGAAAGCCTCGCGATCCACACCATAACCGGCGACAAAGTCCGCCAGGGATTCGCCGTCGTTCAACGGCCGGCGCTCGCCTGCCAGGGCCTCATAGAGGGCATCGTGAACCTTGTCCAGCTCACCCATGGCCTGCAGGGCGTAGAACGCCCGGGCGTGTGGCTCCCAGGACTTTCCCAGCGCCGCCGGAATCTCGACGAACTCCACATACTTCGGTGCCTCAGCCGCCCAGCTTTCTACCAGCGGCTTGAAGCTGTAGCAGTGCGGGCAGCCGTACCAGAACACTTCCGCCACCTCGATCTTGTCACCGGTATCGGTCCGCACCGGGGTATCGAGCTTTTTGTAGTGGGTGCCTTCCTGCCAGTCGGCCGCGCTGGCCTGGCCAGCCAGGGCCAGCACGGACAGGGCAAGGATCAGGGTTCTGAAGGTTTGAAACATGGACTATCTCCGGTTGAGGAACACGTCGTCTGGAATGGATTATGACCCAGGGAACCTGAAAAGTTCCACAGGCCACTCATGACGAATCGGCAAGGCGCAAAAAACCCCGCGCGCGGCGGGGTCTTCAGCATTGCCCGGCAATGGCCTGATCAGTGCAGGCCAGACACGTAGTTGGCAACGGCTTCAATTTCCGTGTCCGTCAGCTTTGCCGCCACATCCATCATGATGGCCGCGCGGGCGCCGGTGGCTCGATCACCATCACGGTAGGCTTTCAGTTGCTTGATCACGTACTCGGCATTCTGGCCACCCAGGCGCGGATAGCCAGCGGGTTCATTGCCCTTGCCCTGGGGATTGTGACAGCCCGCACAGGCCGGCACGCCAGAGGCCATGTTGCCACCGCGGTACAGCGCAGCGCCCTGCTCAATAATCTCTGGATCGGCCTGGTTGACAATCATCTCCTGACTGTCGAAATACGCGGCCAGGTCGCGCAACTCCTGCTTGGACTTGCCGTTCAGCAGCCCGGTCATCTCCGCGACAACCCGGTCGCCGGACTGGATGGCAAGCAGTTGATCGTAAAGATACTGCTCACCCAGCCCGGACAGCTTGGGGTAAGCGCCCATAATCGGCTTCTGGCCACCCTGGCCGTGACACCCCGCACACACCGCTGCGTTCTGTTCGCCTGCCTGAGGATCTCCCGCCCCGTGCGCCATCGCTGTGAGGCCAACACCGAGAACAACTCCCGCGATCAGTTTTTTCATGCTCGCTCCGCTTCTCTCATCTTGAAGGTATTCTTTGTTATGCAGCCGGCAGGCACTGACCAGTCAGGCTCAAGACCGGGGCTGACAGCGGCCGCGCTCAGCGCGCCGCCCGGAATTGGTGTAGCATTATACATTAATCCCTGACAACTGAAATCCAAAGGAAAGCCAACCGCCGTGGACCCTGACCTGACGCAAAAGAATCTCTCCTTCAACAGCGCCCGCTTCCTGGTCAGCGCTTCCCGTCTGGACGAATGCCCTCCGGACCAGGGCGCGGAAGTCGCCTTCGCGGGCCGATCCAACGCCGGCAAGTCCAGCGCGCTCAACGCCATTACCGTTAACGGCAAGCTGGCCCGAACCAGTAAAACTCCCGGGCGTACCCGGCTGATCAATTTCTTTTCACTGAACCGCGAACAATGCCGGCTGGTCGACCTGCCCGGCTACGGTTACGCCAAAGTCTCCCGTGATCTGAAAGACGACTGGCAGCAGCACCTGGGCCATTACCTCAATGACCGACGTTGCCTGCGGGGCCTGGTGCTGGTGATGGACATTCGCCACCCGCTGACGGACTTTGACCAAATGATGGTGGAATGGTGCGAACATAACAAGCTTCCGCTGATGATCCTGGCCACCAAGGCCGACAAACTGAAGTTTGGTCAGGCCAAAACCGCGATGCTGGGGATTGCCAGAAACCTGGAGGCGTTTACCTGCGTGGAACACCTGATCATGTTCTCGGCCACCGCCAAGCGGGGCCTTGAGGAATGCCGGGAAGCGCTGACCGAGTGGCTGGAAGCAGACTAAAGCGTACCGCCCGGCTCGATCCGGTAACCCAGATCAATGCACCGCTCCCCCATGGCCGCCCCGGACAGCCGGGTAATCAGGGCCTGGGCAGCGCATTCGCCCACCTGCTCCCGGGGCGTGATCACACTGGCCAGGGTCGGCACCATAACCCGGCCGACATCGTGGCCATGAAAGCCGGCGATGGCCATCCGGCCAGGCACCGGGATCCCGCGCCGCTGGCATTCAAAAAAGGCGCCGATGGCAACGTCGTCGTTGGTGCAGAAAATGGCGTCGGTATCCGGCGCTTCCGCGAGGATGCGCGCCAGTAATGTGGCACCCACGCTGAAGGATGAACGCTGTTCGCTGCGCAGCGTCACCGGCGTCAGCCCGTGCTCTTCCATGGCCCGGGTATAACCTTCCTGCCGCTGCAGTGTGCGGGCATCGAGCCGCACCGCCAGATACACCACACGGCGGCGGCCACGGCGAATCATTTCCCGCACCATGTCGTAGGCGGCACGCACGTTGTCAAACCCCACCGCCTGCTCAAAGGGCGGTGTGTGGGTGTCCATGATTTCCACTGTCGGCACGCCTGCGGTCCCCAGCATTCTCAGCGTACGCTCGGTATGCTGGCTCTCGGACATGATAACGCCGTCGACATTGTATGACAGCAACGACGCCAGGCTGCGCTCTTCCACCAGTTGGCTGTAGCCGTAGTGGGCCAGCATCAGGTGGTAGCCCGCCGGCTCGGTGACCGACTCGATACCCTTGATAACGTCGGCAAAGACCTGGTTGGTCAGCGACGGCAGCAACACCCCGATGGCGTGACTGGTGGACTTTGACAGCAGGTCCGGCGCCCGGTTGGGGATATAGCCCAGAGCTTCCGCTTCGGCAAAAATTCGCGCTCGCATGGGCTCGGAGACATTATCGCCACCCCGAAGGCACCGGCTCACGGTCATTTTCGTGGCACCGACGCGATCGGCGATATCCTGCAATGTGGGGCGTTTTTTCTTCACTCTTCAATTTCCCGGTAACAATCAGGGCTCCATCATACGCGAGCACTCGCCATTCAGCTTTCCCGCATCCGCCCCGGGGTTTCCAGGGTCCGGAGGCAGTGTTCGACGATCCGGTCCGGCTGTTCGGACACATCCGCCGTAATGGCGCTCTCCGCCGGTTCCGGGTCTTCCAGAGTGCGAAACTGGCTCTCAAGCATGGTGCGGCCGTTGAAATAGTGATCCTCGCGGCGGGCGTGCCGGGACCAGATGGTCTCCATATCACCCTTCAGGTAGACAAACTGCAGCAACGGATTGCCCGCCCGCAACCGATCACGGTAGACCCGCTTCAGGGCAGAGCAGGCCAGCACAAGCCCCTGAGACTCACCCCGGATCAATTCCGCCAGATCATCCAGCCAACCGCTGCGATCGGCATCGGTCAGCGGAATGCCGCTGGCCATTTTGGCGACATTGGCCCGGCTGTGGAAGTCGTCGGCGTCAAAAAACGGCACCTCAAGACGTTCCGCCAGCAGGCTCCCGATCAGACTCTTGCCACAACCGGATACGCCCATCACGACGACTTTACAGGCACTCATGTTATTGCCACCACAAGGCCAGTTGCGGGAACGCGACCAGCAGGCCAAGCGCGACAATCTGCAAGGCGATAAACGGCAGCAGCGACCGGAAAATCTCCCCCAGAGTGATATCCTTGGGCGTCACTGTCTTCAGGTAGAACGCCGCCGGACCAAAGGGCGGTGACAGGAAGGACACCTGCATGTTCATGCAGAACACCACACCGAACCAGATCGGGCTGTAGCCAAGCTCGGTCACGATGGGCACAAAAATCGGCATGGTCAGCAACGCCACCCCGACCCAGTCCAGGAACATCCCCAGAATCAGCAGGATCAGCATCATGAACAGGATAGTGGTCAGCCCGTCGCCACCGCTGACGGCAAAAACCATCTCGCGAACGAATTCGATGCCGCCCATCAGGTTATACACACCCACCAGGGCAGTGGCGCCAATACCAATCCAGATGATCATGCCACACACCCGCAGGGTGCTGATGGTGGCCTTGTGCACCATGGACAGGGACAGTTCACCGCGAATCCAGGTACTGATGGCGATACCCAGCACACCCAGGGCCGAGGCCTCGGTAACCGACGCCACTCCGCCGTAGATGCTGCCCAGCACCACCACCACCGAAAGAATCGGAAACAGCAGGGCCTTGAAGAAGTTCGGCGCGGGCGTACCTGGCTGGTCCTGGTCGGAGGGAATGGGGGCCATCTCCGGCTTCAGCCACACCCGGACCAGCACATAGCCCATGTAAAGCAGGGCCAGGATCAGCGCTGGCAGGAACGCGCCCTTGAACAGATCCCCGATGGAAACGTTTGCGGTCAGGCCATAAATAATCAGCACAATGCTCGGGGGCAACATGGTGCCCAGCGCGCCACCGGCGCAGGTGGTGCCAATGGCCAGTTTGCGGTCGTAACCCAGGCGCAGCATCTGCGGCAGGGCCAGAATACCCAGTAATACGGTTTCGCCGCCGATCACACCCGACATGGAGGCCAGGATCACCGCCACCACCAGGGTCTGCAGGGCAACACCGCCGCGCAGTTTCCGGCCAAAACGTGCCATGGCATCGAACAGGTCCCTAGCAATCCCGGAATGATCCAGTAACGATGCCATCAACACGAACATCGGCACCGCCAGGAAAACGTAGTTGCCAATAAAGCTGTACAGGCGACTGCTGACAATGGGCAGGGCGTCCGGGCCAAACCAGCCCAGGGCAAACACCAGCGCCACAAGGCCGGTGGCGAAGGCCAGCTGCATACCGGTCAGCAGCAGCACAATCAGCATCAGTAGCATCAGCAGGCTGCCGTAGCCGATTCCGAGGGAAGCCAGTTCAAACATCGTTGTTCTCCCTCGTCGTCGCCAGACCTCGCAGGTCACGGACCAGGTGCAGCACAAACTGAATGGTCATGATGACGATCGCCACCAGGATGATGACTTTCAGAAAGGCGGGAAACGGCGGGTTCCACGCCGACCCGGACGTCTCCAGCCGCCAGGCACCCCAGGGCGCGCGGACACCGCCCTTGGCCATGAACCAACTGGCGTAAAGCATCATGGTGCAGAACGCCAGCCCGAACAGATGGTGAACCACCCGCAGCCAGCGCTGGACCCTGGGGGACACGGCATCGTATATCAGCACAATGCGCACGTGCCGGTCGGTGGCCAGGGCGTAAAGCCCACCCAGCACAAACAGGGTCGCGCCGGCGAAGGTCACCGTTTCGTGCACCCAGAGCGTGGGCGAATTGAAGACGTATCGCTGTACGATTTCGTAGAACGACACCAGAACAATCACCGCGAACACCAGGCTCAGCTTCTTGCCGAGCCAGACGATGGCCCGGTCGAGACGAGTGAAACCGACATCCTCGTCGGATTCAGGCAGCAGATCATAACGGTCCGGATTCTGCTCCGGCCCGGAGGAAACGTTTGCAGCAGGCATAATGAACTCCGCGCACCGGGCAGGCAGGGCCTGCCCGGATACTGTTTACGGGGCGTCTTGCAGGTCAGAGCAGGCCCTGGGATTCCAGATAGCCGGTGACGGACTGATAGACCTTCTCGGCGTTCGGGGACTGCTCGGCATAGATCTTCCACTGGTCCCGGGCGATGGTCCGGAACTTGCGGCGCTCTTCCGCCGACCAGTCGTGAACCGTGATGTCGGGGTTGGCCCGGGCTTTCTTGACGGCTTTTTTGTCAGCCATGGCCAGTTGGGTGCTGATATCCTGGGCAAAGTCACGGGCCGAGACGGTCATGATCGCCTGGATGTCCTCCGGGAGCTTTTCCCACTCCTCCAGGTTCATGGCGATTTCGATCAACGGCAGGGAATGGAAGCCCGGATACACCGGATGCGGGGCAATTTCGTGCAGGCCAGCTTCGTGGTTGGTGGAGAACACGGTGTAGTCGGCGGCGTCGATCACGCCCTTGCTCAGGGCCGTGTATACCTCAGAACCCGGCAGGTTTACCGGGGCCGCGCCAGCGGCGGCAAACACCGACTGCACCAGCCCTTCCGGTGCACGCATCTTGAGGCCTTTCAGATCCTCGACACCGTCCAGCGGCACCTTCGACACGAACGACTCGATGCCGGTACCACCACCGCCAACAAACTTCACGCCGTACGGCGCGTAGAGTTCATTCATCAGCTCATAGCCGCCACCGTAATAGATGTAGTCGATGAGTTGGTCAGGACTGGACCAGGCACCCACGGTGTTACCAATGAGGCCGAAAGCGGGGTCCTTGCCGGAAAAATAGCCGGTCACGGACACGTGACCATCCAGAACGCCCATTTTCATGGCGCCCAGGGTTTCGGTGTGGCTGACCACGCTGCCCACGGGCAGCAGATCAATGGCCACGCGGCCACCGGTCATTTCCTCTACACGATCGGCCCATTCCTGCTGGATCTCGAAATTCTTGACGCCGGTGGGGTCGGACGACTGGAACTTGAAGGTGTAGTCCGCCGCGAAGGCGTTGAACGCAAAAGTGGCTGACAGCAAGCCAGCGGCGAGTCTGGTCGGGAACATAATCGGGTCTCCTGATTGTTGTTGTGCCGGCGAATGTTACCGGTAACATATTCAGCCTATCGAATTCGGAAACCACTTACAAGAGGCAAAAAAAACCGGCCTGCCAAAAAACAGACCGGTGAAACGTCAGGGTTTGCGACGTGCTAAAACCTGAGAACTCGCTCAGGATGACGCAAGAAATGTCCGGATTTCCCACGTCATTCACTGTGACCGGAGTATTCGACTAAAGTTCCATGACCGGGTAATTTTTAATCAGATTCCGGCAGCGTGGGCCGGTAGTTTTCCCGCAGGGCCATGACCCGGGTCCGGTACGCCGGGGTCAGGTAGGGAATTTCCAGTGTCAGCACCTGGTAAATGCCCTGCTTCAGTTCGGTCAGGGACAGGCTCGCGCTCTCTTCCGCTGCATGGGCGGTTTTCAGGAACGCCATCCAGTTGGTGATTACCAGCCAGACATTCAGTGACATCGCCCGGCGGAGACATTCTTCCTGAGGCGAGATAATACCGGCCTCCGCCAGCTTCTCGAAAATCCGGCTGATCGACGTCAGACAGCGATTGGTGAAGTCACGGTAGTCCCGCCGCAGGCGCAGGTCGCTGTCCAGAAGATACTCCAGATCCCGGTGGAAGAACCGGTAGCTCCAGAGGCCATCAAACACCGACTCCAGGTAGAACGTCATGTCGTCCAGGGTCATCGGGCGCTCTTCCGGAATATCCAGATAGAAATCCACCAGCTTTTCATATTCCAGGAAGATCTCGTAAATGATGTCTGACTTGTTGCGGAAGTGGTAATACAGGTTGCCCGGTGAGATCGCCAGGTGGGCCGCAATATGATTGGTGGTGACATTCCGCTCGCCGCGCTCGTTAAACAGCTCGAGGCTGGCAAGCAGTATCTTGTCTCTCGTTTTCATACGGTTATCGGCACGTGTCGTTGGAGGATCCGAGGATGGCCCGATGGGCCACCCACCCTGACTTGACTCCCTAGAGTATATACTCTAATAATACCCTCAAGCGCAAACTGAGCACTTTTTCGCCACCCACAACCAGTCGCTGTGCGCCCTGCATGGGCCATCAGCACCCAGGAGAAAGCGTTATGGGAGCCACCGTCGTCCAGCTCACCGAAAGCAAACAGCAGATCCAGCACACACACCAGGTGTTCGAGGGGCAAAAGAAGGCGTTCCGGAACAATCCGATGCCATCACTGACGGAGCGTCAGGAAAACCTCAAGCGCCTCAAGCGCATGTTGCTGACCAACCAGGATCGCCTGCTGGACGCCATCGATCGGGACTTCAGCTGCCGCTCCCGGGATGAGTCGCTGATTGCCGAGGTTATGCCGTCCATCCAGAGCATCAACTACACCCTGAAGCATCTTGGCGGCTGGATGAAGCCGTCGAAACGCCACGTCTCGGTACTGTTCCAGCCTGCCAGCAACCGGGTGCATTACCAGCCCAAAGGTGTTGTTGGCGTGATTGTGCCGTGGAATTATCCCTTGTACCTGGCGGTTGGCCCCCTGGTAACGTCCCTGGCGGCGGGTAACCGCACCATGATCAAGATGTCCGAGTTCACACCCCACACGTCGGCACTGTTCCGTGAACTGGTCGAAGCGACCTTCCCGGAGGATCTGGTGTCAGTCATCAACGGCGAGGCCGACGTGGCCGCGGATTTTTCAGCCCGGCCCTTTGACCACCTGCTGTTCACGGGTTCTACTTCGGTGGGCAAACTGGTGATGCGGGCTGCGGCTGAAAACCTCACCCCGGTTACCCTGGAACTGGGCGGCAAGTCGCCGGCGATTGTCTCGCCGGACGTACCCATGGAGGACGCCGCCCAGCGTCTTGCCTTCGGCAAGGCCTTGAATGCCGGGCAGACCTGCGTGGCGCCGGATTACGTGTTGTGTCCGGCCGACCGGGTGCAGGCGTTTGTGGATGAGTTCCGGGCCCGTTTCTCGGAGATGTACCCGAGTCTGCGGGATAACGACGATTTCACGGCCATCATCAATGAGCGCCAGTACGAGCGCCTTCAGGGCTACCTGGAGGATGCCCGCGCCAAGGGTGCGGAGATCATTGAGATCAATCCCGCCCGGGAGAATCTGAAGGACGGTACCCGCAAGATTCCGTTGACGCTGGTGCTGAAGACTACGCCGGACATGAAGCTGATGCAGGACGAGATTTTCGGCCCGATTCTGCCAGTGGTGAGCTATGGCGGTCTGGATGAGGCGATTCATTACATCAATGACCGGCCGCGCCCGTTGGCGCTGTATTTCTTCGGGTATGACAAGGCCCAGCAACAGCAGGTGGTGGACCTCACGCATTCCGGTGGCATGTGCATCAACGATGCGGTGATGCACGTTGCCCAGGATGACCTGCCCTTCGGCGGGATCGGCGATTCCGGTATGGGGCACTATCATGGCCGGGAAGGTTTTCTGACGTTCTCGCACCAGCGGGCCATTTTCAGCAAGCAGAAGTTCAACAGTGGCAAGTTCGTCTATGCGCCGCACGGAACGGCAGCGCATAAGATGGTTTATAAGTTGTTTATCCGCTAGATCCTGGCTTGGGAGCCTGTCGAGGGCTGGTATCACTTTCCCAACCCTCCATACAAGAAAAACGAGAACACGCTCATGAACGAACGCCTCCCCGAACGATCTGGTGAATCTCAATTGTTAGCACTCGACCGCCGAAGCTTCCTGAAAACCGGACTGGGCGGCGCCCTGTTCCTGGGGACTGTCAGCCTGACGGCCGGGCTGAGCGGTTGCGCCACGCAGCCGGCCGGCAGGTTGAGTGTTGTGGGCACCCGCATGGACGCCCGATACCAGTTCCGGTTTCTGACCGACGACGACATCGTGTTGTTTGAGGCGCTGTTGCCGGCCATGATCGGGCCGGGTTTGCCGGAGCAGCCGCTGGCCAGGCGCACTGCCATTGCCGGGACGATTGAACGTATTGATGCCGGGATCCACCACTTCGGACCAGCCAATCAGAAGGAATTGCGCAGACTGTTTGATCTGCTGAACTTCGGGCTGACGCGGGTGACCATTGCCCGGGTCTGGTCCAGTTGGCCGAATGTGACCACCGCCGAGGCGGATGCGTTTCTGGAGCGCTGGCGCACCAGCAGCATTGGTCTGTTCAACAATGGCTACATTGCGCTGACCAAGATCAGTAATGTGGCGTTTTACGGTTACCGGGATTTCTGGCATCTGTCCGGTTATCCCGGCCCGCCCCAGTGGGCGGTGGATGCTCTGCCTCAATTCAACCATGCCTGATTGCCAGCGGATCTGACGGAGCCAACCATGTCGTTAACTGATCGTATTGCCCAGGGCCTGGCATCGGGCTGGAAAGTCACCGATGGCGCCCGTCTGGCAGAGAACCTGACCGCTGAGGCCGATGTGGTGGTGGTCGGAACCGGGGCCGGTGGTGGCACCACGGCGGAGATCCTGGCCAGGACTGGCCTGTCGGTGATTCTTGTGGAGGAAGGCCGGCTGTATTACCGGAAAGATTTCAAGATGGACGAGCTGACGTCGTACGCCAACCTGTATCAGGAGGGCATGAGCCGGGTGACTCGCGACGGTGCCATTGCCATTCTGCAGGGCCGCTGCGTGGGGGGCTCCACGACGGTCAACTGGACCAGCAGTTTCCGCACCCCGGAGGCCACACTCAATTACTGGGCCGACCAGTTCGGCCTGGAGGGTCTTCGGCCGGCGGCGATGGCGCCCTGGTTCGACGGCCGGGAGGAGCGGCACAACGTGGCGCCCTGGCAAGACGAGCCCAACGTCAACAATGATATTCTGCGCCAGGGGTGCGAGGCGCTGGGTTACAGCTGGAAAGTCATTCCGCGCAATGTGAAGGGCTGCTGGAATCTGGGCTACTGTGGCGTCGGCTGCCCTACCAATGCCAAGCAGGGTGCGCTGCTGACCACGATTCCCGGGGCCCTGGACCATCAGGCGCACCTGTTCCATGGGCTGCGCGCGGAGCGGCTGGTGATGGATCAGAACCGGATCAGTCATTTGGAGGCCCGTGCCATGGGCCCGGATGGGGTCACGCCATCAGACGTTAAGGTCACCCTCAGGGCCCGCCATTTCGTGGTCGCCGCCAGCGCTATCGGGTCGCCCGGGCTGCTGCTTCGGTCGGACATCCCCGACCCCCACAACCGCATTGGCAAGCGCTCGTTTATTCATCCGGTCAACGCCGCCGTGGCCCAGATGCCCCGGCAGGTGGATCCGTTTTACGGGGCTCCACAGTCCATCTACTCGGACGAGTTCAACTTCCGTAACGGCATCGACGGCCCCGTCGGCTACAAGCTGGAGGTGCCACCGCTGCACCCGGCCATGTCCAGCGGCGTCATCCCCGGCCACGGCGAAACCCAGCTCAACACCATGGCCGGCCTGCCCCATATGCAGTCCGTCATTGCCCTGCTCCGGGACGGCTTCCACCCGGAGAGTCCCGGCGGCACGGTGTCATTGCGGGATGATGGCAGCCCGGTGCTGGATTACCCGATCACCGACTACCTCTGGACCGGCCTGCGGGACGCCTTCCACACCATGGCCGAGATCCAGTTCGCCGCCGGCGCCGAAAAGGTCCGCCTGATGCATCTGGACTCTGACTGGTACACCCGCTGGGCCGACGCCAAAGCCGCCATCCGTCAGCTTACCATGGCGCCCCATCGCGTCCGCCTGTTCACGGCCCACCAGATGGGCGGCTGCGGCATGGGCCAGAATCCGGAGAATTCGGTGGTCAACGGCTTCTGCGAACACCACCACGTCAGCAATCTCAGTGTCCACGACGCGTCGGTCTTTCCGACCAGCATCGGTGCCAATCCCCAGCTGTCGGTCTATGCCCTGGCGGCAAGGAACAGCACCAGGCTGGCCCAGCGGCTGACGGGCTAGCGTTCAGAAAGCCTCAGAATGCTGCTATCCTGAGTGCCTGCCAAGTAAAGGAGCTGTGCATGCCGAAAGTCATCTACCCAGGCACCTTCGATCCGATCACCAATGGCCACACCGACCTGATCGAACGCGCCGGTCGCATGTTCGACCACGTCGTGGTTGCCGTGGCCTACAATCCGAAGAAACAGCCACTGCTGAACCTGGAAGAACGCTGCGAGCTGGTGCGAAAAGCCACTGCTCATGTGCCCAATGTCACGGTCACCGGGTTCAGCAATCTGCTCGCTGAATTCGTACGGGACCAGGGCGCGTCCGTTATCCTGAGAGGGCTACGGGCGGTCTCGGACTTTGAATACGAATTCCAGCTTGCCGATATGAACCGCCGGCTGGCCCCGGAAGTGGAGAGTGTGTTCCTGACGCCGGCCAACCACCTCTCGTACATATCCTCAACGCTGATCCGGGAAATTGCGTCCCTGGGCGGCGATGTGTCGGAATTCGTGGATCCCGCCGTCGAGGCTGCCCTGAAAAAGAAGTTCCCCAGCGCCTGAGAGCCGGAGGACAGCCCCAACGGGCGTTCCGCCGTCCGGCATTGACGCTATAGCATGGGCGGCAGGGGAATCGGCTGATCGTTCACCGTCAGCACCAGGTCGGCCATGACCGCCTGCATCACCAGTTCATCACCCTTCTGAACCAGCAGCCCCTGCTTGATCAGGGGCGCCAACTGCATCCGCAGGTCCGGATAGTCTTCGGCCAGGGCCGCGGGCAGGCTCAGGTTCAGGTGACCGGTCAGCCGGTGCATCACCATCAGCATTTCGGTTTTTTCACGGGCGGTCAGTTGCGGATGCTCTATCACCGCATTGCCGGTAACCGCGCCTTCCGGCGTCATCACCCTCAATGATGTCATCGCGGCCGAGAACCCGGCGGCAGCCAGGTTTCGGATCGCCGTGTTCACCCGCTCCATGACCGCCATCTGCTGTTCGATATGGGCGGCACCGGTTTGCCCGGACAGCGCCAGCATCCGCAACTCCGTGAGGCTGTCGGTCAGCAGGCTCCAGCTCGCCACATCCAGATTCCCGAAGGTAAATCCCAGGTGGTGGGGCCCCATGGCGTCATCGCCGATGCTTAGCCGGTCGAGATCGAGGGACAGCGATGAATCCAGGCGGGTGTCGTTCTCTGTAACCTCGGTCTCGCTCCGCACCGTCAGCCCCGACAGCGTGACCGGTGGTGCGTCCGCGCGCGACATTGCCACGGTGCCCGCCGACAGCTCGCCCTTCCCGGTCCACAGATCCCCCGACAGGTGCGTCATGCTCTGTTCCATGTGAACATCGTTGATGTTCAGGTCGAACCCGGTCCCCTCCAGGCGCAGTGCCGGCCAGACCATCAGTGCGTCGATCTCGGACCCCAGATTACCGATGTCGACCCGGACCAGGCCACCACTGCTGCGCAGGGTCGCGTCGGCCTCCACATTGGGGATCGCCATGGCCGGGGCAGTCAGTTCCAGGGTTGCCGTTCCCCACAGCCGGCTCTCCAGGGTCAGCGTCGGCGCCTTATCCGGGAACCAGTCGGCGTTCCAGCCGCCCGCCGGTTCAAAATCCATCAGGCTGCCAAGCACGCCATGGCTGACGCTGGCCTGGTAGGGTATGCGTTGCCGCTCGCCGGTTTCCGGATGCTTTACCACCAGCTCGCCCTCCAGTTCGGCACTCAGGAGGCCCCGGCGATAGGCGTCGGTTTGCACCTGCAGCACCGGCTGGGACTGGTTCAGCTCCCGGGTCGCCTGTTGCCATTGCATCTCGGTCACGTAGCCGATGCCCCAGGGCATGGCACCGGCTACCAGCAGCACCGCGGCCCCGGCAATAATCCATCGTGTTTTCAAACTGTCGCTCCGTTGGCGGGAAATCAGGGTTTGCTGGTCAGTCGTTCCATCAGTACCAGTTGTGAGGCCAGGCGGTCGTCCCCCTCGGCCGGCTGGTTCTGGATGTAACTGCCGTCCGGCTGCAGCACCCAGGACTGGCAGTTGTCCGCCAGGTAGGTATCCAGGTCTTCCCGCAAGCGCGCGACCAGGGCCGGGTCCTCAATCGGGAACGCGGTTTCGATGCGGCTGAGCAGATTACGCTCCATACCGTCGGCACTGGAGGCGTACACTTCGGGACGGCCGTTATTGCCAAAATAGTACACCCGGGTGTGCTCAAGGAAGCGACCAATGATGGAGCGCACCCGGATATTGTCAGACAGCCCCGGCACTTCCGGCCGCAGGCAGCAAACACCCCGCACAATCAGGTCGATCTTCGCCCCGGCCTGGGAGGCGCGATACAGCGCCTTGATCATCTGGAGCTCGGTCAGGGCATTGAATTTTATGATAATCCGGCCCTTGCTTCCCAGCCCGGCTTCCCGCTCGATCAGGCTGAGCAGGCAGGTGTGCAGCGTGAACGGCGAGTGGAACAGCTTTTTGATCTTCAGGGCCTTGCCCATGCCCGTCAGCTGCTGGAACAACTTGTTGACATCATCACCGATGGACTCGTCGCAGGTCAGGAAACTGTAGTCGGTATACAACCGTGCATTCACGGCATGGTAGTTGCCCGTACCCAGGTGCACATAGCGACGCAGGCGCCCTTCCTCCCGGCGGACGATCAGGATCATCTTGGCGTGGGTTTTGTAGCCCACCACCCCGTACACCACAATAACGCCGGCTTCCTGCAGGCGGCTGGCCAGTTCCAGGTTCTCGGCCTCACTGAACCGGGCCCGCAGCTCGATCACGGCGGTCACTTCCTTGCCGCGCCTGGCCGCATCGGCCAGGGCCTCGACGATTTCCGAGTCGGCGCCGGTACGATACAGCGTCTGGCGAATGGCCAGTACTTGTGGGTCCTTCGCGGCCTGGCGCAACAGATCCACCACTGGGCTGAAGTTCTCGTAGGGGTGCAGCAGCAGAATCGGGCGCTTGCGGATGGAATCGAACATCGATTCCTTGCTACGGATCTGCCGGGGAATGGAGGGGGAAAACCCGGAGTACGTTAGGTCCGGACGATCCACCAGGCCGCCCACCGCGAGTAAGCGGGTCAGGTTTACCGGGCCGTGAACCTGATACAGGTCCCGTTCGGACAGGCCAAATTCGGTTAACAGAAACTGGACCAGCTCCTGGGGGCAGTTATCCGCTACTTCCAGGCGCACACCATCACCGAACCGGCGGCTGAGCAGCTCACCGCGCAGGGCCGAGGCCAGGTCTTCCAGGTCGTCTTCCAGTTCCAGGTCGGCGTTGCGGGTAAGCCGGAACTGGTAGCAGCCTTTCACTTCCATACCCGGGAACAGCTCATCGGCATGGGCGTGAATCATGGACGACAGGAACACCATGTTCTCGCCGCCATTGCAGACGTCGTCTGGCAGGCGCACCAGGCGCGGCAGGGAGCGGGGCGCCGGCACAATGGCCATCCCGGTTTCCCGGCCGAACGCGTCCTTGCCATCCAGCTCAACGATGAAGTTCAGGCTCTTGTTGACCAGGCGGGGAAACGGATGGGACGGATCCAGCCCGATCGGGCTGACCACCGGCAGAATCTCTTCATCAAAATAGTTGCGCACCCACTCCGCCTGCTCCGGGGTCCACTCCCGGCGCCGGACAAAATGGATGTTCTCCCGTTCCATTTCCGGAATCAGGACATTGTTCAGGATGTCGTACTGCTCGCGGATGTACTCATGGGCAACGCGGCTGATGTCAGCCAGGGCCTGCTCTGGCATCATGCCGTCGGCATTGACGGTTTCCCGGCCATACTTCATCTGCTGACGCAGGCCGGCCACCCGAATCTCGAAAAACTCGTCCATGTTGCTGCTGAAAATACAGCAGAAAATCAGCCGGTTAATCAGCGGATGGGTCGTATCCAGGGCCTGTTTCAACACCCGGTAATTGAACTGCAGCTGGCTCAGTTCCCGGTTGAAGTAGTTCTCACGAGCGTCGAGATTGACCTCCTCACCCACCGGCGGGACTTCTACCGGGGCGGGCACACTCTGCTCTCCGCCCGGTGCCAAATGCTTCGCCGTTTCCGTTGTCATGATTCCGATTCCCGTCAGAAAGACCGGCTGCCAACAGCCGATACCAGGGTGTATGTGTTCAGTACCGCCGGTCGCGCATCAGGCGGGCGGCGCGCACGGCAAAGTAGGTCAGAATGCCATCGGCCCCGGCCCGGCGCATGGCCATCAGGCTTTCCATCATCACCGCATCGCCGTCCAGCCAGCCATTCTCGGCCGCTGCCATGTGCATGGCGTACTCCCCGCTCACCTGATACACAAAGGTCGGCACCCGCAACTCGGTTTTCACCCGGTGCACGATGTCCAGATACGGCATTCCGGGTTTGATCATCACCATATCGGCACCTTCGGCCAGGTCCATGGCCACTTCGTGCAAGGCCTCGTCGCTATTGGCCGGGTCCATCTGATAAGTTGCCTTGTTCCCCTTACCGAGGTTGCCCGCCGAGCCCACCGCGTCCCGGAACGGGCCGTAATAGCTGGACGCATACTTGGCAGAATAGGCCAGGATGCGGGTGTTGACATAACCGGCCGACTCCAGCGCCTCCCGGATAGCCGCCACCCGGCCATCCATCATATCCGACGGTGCCACCACATCGGCACCGGCATCGGCGTGAGACAAGGCCTGATTCACCAGCGCTTCGACCGTGACATCGTTCAGTACATAGCCGTCGTTATCAATAATGCCGTCCTGACCATGGGTGGTGAACGGATCCAGCGCCACGTCGGTAATCACCCCCAGTTCCGGACAGGCCTTTTTCAGGGCCCGGACCGCCCGCTGCGCCAGGCCATCGGCATCCCAGGCACCAGACCCGGACAGGTTCTTGTGCTCCGCCGGCACCACCGGAAACAGCGCCATCGCGGGGATGCCCAACGCCACGACCTCAACTGCGTGCTCAACCAGCAGATCAATACTCAGCCGCTCCACCCCGGGCATCGAGGGCACCGGCTCGCGCTGCCCCTCACCCTCCCGCACGAACACCGGGTAGATCAGGTTGTCCGGCGTCAGCCCATGCTCGCGCACCAGACGACGGGAAAACTCGCTGGCCCGGTTGCGGCGGAGGCGGGCAGCGGGAAAAGCGCGGGGAGTCGGATGGGGCACAAAAACCTCCTGAGGGTAAACGCCTGATAGCAATGAGTACGAAGGGCAATGGCATAACGCCCAGACTGCCATCATACACGGCCAGGGCCACCGGTTGCAGACTCCCGCGACAGGTTAGGCACGGGTGATGACAGGGGTATTCCCGGATGGAGTCCAGCGCCCGGGCCCGAATCTGCTCGGTTTCACTGAAGTGCCGGGCCCGGAGCCGCTCCATGGCCGTGTCGAGATCCGGCCCCGCCAGCCCTGACGACAGCAGTGCGTCCCGCTCATGGGAATAGGCCTGCCAGCGGCGATCCCAGGTGCGCTGCTGCGCCTCCAGATCCGCCAGCCTGGCGGCGTTGTCGGCACCAAACGCCTGCCGCCGCCAGGCCTGCAGCGCCTCCGGATCTCCGGCCAGTTGCTCGCGCACGCGCGCATACTCAGCAAACCGACGGGTTTCCTGACGGGCCTGCCGGATCGGCTCCGGCAACGCCGCCTCTGCCGCCTCAAGCGCGGCCGCCCGGGCCTCTGGCGTCATCCCGGCATTGGCAATACGGCGCTTTTCAAGCTGAAAGCGATCCACCGCTTCATCGGTAGCAAAAAACGCGTCCGCCGTTTCCGCATCCAGCCAGGTCCGTCTCAGCGCGTGAATTTCCTCCATCCTCCGCTGCATCTCACTGGCTGTCAGCGGCCCCGCGTTGTTGTAAGCGGATTCCAGATCGGACACCGCAAGCTTGTAGTCGAGATAGGCCCCCAGGGTGGCCAGTGCCTGGTCCCTGGCTGCTCCAGGGCGGCCAGGGAGGTGCGGATACGCCTTACC
>CBIHLH010000055.1:0-22115 GCA_966210405.1 uncultured Marinobacter sp. | reverse complement strand
CCCCCCTACCGACGGACAGCACAGGGATAGGAAGGTAAAAGCAAAAAAATCATTGGCTTTGCGAATCCGCCCTGGTCTTCAGGATTTTTGCAGTCATTGGTTCCTTTCGGCCTGTTCCATGGCCGCCAGCAGCTCCACGGTTTTCTCTTTCATCAGGGCAATATCGCCCCGGGATTCCACGTTTAACCGGACAACCGGTTCGGTATTGGACATGCGCAGGTTGAACCGCCAGCGCTCGAATTCCACGCTCAGGCCATCAACGTACCCCACCGACACAGCATCGGCGCCGTAGATTTTCTCGATAGTGTCGATCAGGCGGGCGGGGTCTTCCACGGTCCGGTTAATTTCGCCGCTGGCCGGGTAGGCTTCAATCCGCGCGTCGATCAGCGAGGACAGGGTCTGGCCACTCTGGCACAGACGCTCGGCGATCAGGAGCCAGGGGATCATGCCACTGTCGCAATAGGCGAAGTCCCGGAAGTAATGGTGGGCGCTCATTTCACCCCCGTACAGGGCGTCTTCTTCGCGCATTCGCTGCTTGATAAAGGCATGGCCGGTTTTGCACTCGATGGCGGTACCGCCGGCGGCCTGTACCAGCTCCCGGGTGTTCCAGGTCAGACGGGGGTCGTGAATGATCCGGCCGCCGCCCATTTTACGCAGGAACTGGTCGGCCAGCAGGCCGACGATGTAGTAGCCCTCGATAAACCGGCCGTTTTCATCGAAGAAGAAGCAACGGTCGTAGTCACCGTCCCAGGCAATTCCCATATCCGCCCCTTCCCGCAACACGGCTTCCGCGGTCACCGCCCGGTTTTCCTCCAGCAGGGGGTTGGGCACGCCGTTGGGAAAATGGCCATCGGGCTGATGGTGCAGCCGAACAAACTCGAACGGCAGTTTCCGGGCAAGCGAGTCAATCACCGGCCCGGCGCCGCCGTTGCCTGCGTTGACCACGATTTTGAGCGGGCTCAGCGCTCCGCCGTTTACAAACCCCAGCAGGTGATTGATGTAATCCGGTTCAACCGTCAGGTATTCCGAGCGCCCTGGTGTCGGTGCATCGTCAAAGGGCTCGAGCACTCGCTCCCGGATGGTGTTAAGACCATTATCCGAGCTGATCGGGCGCGATTCCCGCCCCACCAGTTTCATGCCGTTGTGGTCTTTCGGATTGTGACTGGCCGTAACCATGATGCCACCGTCCATGTGGTAGTAACTGGTGGCGAAGTACACCTGCTCCGTGCCACACAGGCCGATGTCGTAGACGTCAGCGCCCGCCGCCTTCAGCCCGGCGCTCAGGGCGGTGGCGATTTCGGGGCTGGAAAGCCGGATATCGTAACCAACTACCACGCGTTTCGCGTCCGTCAACTCGACGTAGGCACGGCCGATACGTTCGGCCAGTTGCGGATTCAGCTGGTCTGGCACCCGGCCGCGCAGGTCATAGGCTTTAAAACAGGACAGGTCCATAACAATGTCTCCCAAATAGCGGTCAGCTTCCGTATCGCACGCTCCACCCCGGCCATCACCGGCGCAGAGCGTGCGCATCGTTTCACACCCGTTCGGACATCACCGGAATCGTCTCCTCCTTCACGTCCGCCGGTGGCGTGGACCGGCCGTAGCGGTCATCCAGGCGCTCGATGTCGTCCTCACCCAGGTAGGCACCGGATTGCACTTCGATCAGTTCAAGCGGAATCCGTCCCGGGTTAAACAGACGGTGCACCGAGCCAATCGGTATGTAGGTGGATTCATTCTCCGACAACAGAAAGGTCTCGTGATCCCGGGTCACCTCGGCGGTACCGCGCACAATGATCCAGTGTTCCGCCCGGTGATGGTGTTTCTGCAGGGACAATCGCTCACCGGGTTTAACGGTGATGCGTTTGACCTGAAACCGGTTGCCCATATCGATGCTGTCGTAGCTGCCCCAGGGGCGGTATACCTGCCGGTGGGTGCGGGTTTCCGTGCGTTGTTGGCGGTTCAGCCGGGTGACCAGCTTTTTCACATCCTGGACGTTGTCCCGGTGGGCGACCATCACCGCGTCCTTGGTATCCACCACCACCAGATTCTCCACCCCCAGCAGGGCAACCAGCTTGTCCGAAGCGTGCACCAGGCAGCCGTTGCTGTCCTCCAGGCAAGCGTCGCCCACGACGGCGTTGGCCTGGTCGTCCTTGGGGGTCACGTCCCAGATGGTTGACCAGGAGCCAACGTCGCTCCAGCCGGCATCCATGGGTACCAGCAGGGCCCTGGAGGTCTTTTCCATGACCGCGTAATCGATGGAATCGTCCGGGCAGTGTTCGAAGATCTCCGGGGGAATGCGGGTAAACGCCATATCCCGGGTAAAGCTCCGGGCCGCCAGCAGGCAGGTGTCGTAGATATCCGGGCTGTGTTTCTTGAGCTCGGATAAATAACTGTCCGCACGGAACATGAACATGCCGCTGTTCCAGTAGTACCCCCCGGCCGACAGTAACGCAGCCGCCTTTTCAGCATCCGGCTTCTCGATAAACCGGGATACCGGGCGGGCCCCGCCGGGCGCGGCGTCTGAATGGCCGGCAGCAATGTACCCGTAGCCGGTTTCCGGCCGGGTAGGCGTGATGCCAAACAACACCAGGCCACCGGACCGGGCCGCCTCCTGTCCCTTGAGCACCGCACTCCGGAACGCCTCGGTATCGTCAATGGCATGGTCCGCCGGCAACACCAGCATGATCGCTTTCGGGTCCTTGCGGGCCACCTCAATGGCCGCCAGTGCAACCGCCGGCGCGGTATTGCGACCGAACGGTTCCAGCAGAATCGACAGCGGCTCCCGGCCGATGGCCGCCAACTGTTCCTTGACGATAAACCGGTGCTCGTCGTTGGCCACCACCACCGGTGCCTCTACGTCCTCAATAGGAAGCCGGCACAGGGTCTGCTGCAGCATGCTCTGCTCGCCCATCAGCGGCAGAAACTGTTTCGGGTAGGCCTGGCGCGACAAGGGCCAGAGCCGGGAACCGTTACCACCTGAGAGAATGACTGGAATCATTGTCGTGCTCCTTTACTCTTCGATTGGCTGCCACGGACACATTCCGTGGACAGGTTCACGGGGCGGCCACAGACAGCGACAACCCCCCCGCAGAGGTGCCTAACTGTCACGTAACTGAATATCGCCGGGCGGATTGGGCCTGGCATCCACCGGCCATAACGGGTCGATCCGGTAGAGGTAGGTAATGTCACCACCCAACCGGGTGGACTTCATCGGCCGCCACTCTTCGAGGAACCCCTGCATCCCGCTCACATCGCCCCACATCACCTGCCAGGGCTCCATCCAGGCCAGTGACCAGGACTTGTAGAGCCCCTCGGTGATCTGCTCGTGGCCCACCAGGTTTTCGATAAGCTCCGGGGACTCAAGCCCCTCAACCACGTTGTTTGCCAGGGCGCGGAACTCGGTCTGATAGCGCTCATGCAGGGTGTAACCGTTCACTTCCGCGAAGGTCGCAATCATCGTCAGCGGCTGCATCGCGTAATTCAGGTACTCCAGGGCCCGGGTTTCGCGGCTGAGCTCTCTGGGCAGATAGCCCCCCGAGTTGACCTGCCCCATGGCCTCGTCGAATTTCGCCAGCGACCAGTTCCAGTCACCACACTCCTGGGTAGCCACCGCCGATGACATCACCGCCCAGGCCGCCCAGTAGTCATGGTTGTTGATCTTGTCCGGATCGCGATCGGTGTAGTAGGCGCGAACGCCATCACTGAGCCGCCGGAACCAGCTTTCAATCCGTTCAGACTGAGCGGGGTCGAGGGCGCCCTCGGGTGCCGAAGCCATGGCCCTGAGGTAGGCATTGGCGGCCGCCGCAAGCGCCCATTTCCGGACCGCCTGGCCAACATGGTTGATGTCGTCGGTCAGCAGGGCATCCTCGCTGGCCCAGGCATCCAGGTTGTCCATCAGGCAACTCAATGCAGCGGTTCCATCGCCATCCACCTGATAATCGTCGGCTGCGGCGATCACCGCTTTCTCGAAACTCCGGACCTTCTCAGTGGCTTCCTTGTACGCCTGTTGTGCCTCTTCATTGAGCTCATTCCGGGCGTCGTCGCTGCCCTGGTACTTACTGGTGAGTGACAGACCGCCGTCGTGGGGCTCTACCCGCTCACAGTCATAATCACCGCCGTCATCCGATTCCGGAATCTGGTAGTAACCCGCCGGTGCCCGCAGATCCCCTTCCAGGCACTGGCCAGCGTTGACCGTGCCAACTCCGAAGACTGTCGATACCGCTGCCGTCAGAAGCGTCCGTCGCCATTGTCCCGGTTCGGACCGTTGTCGGATCTTCATGGCTATCCTCTCTTTACACTGGGTGAATGTGCGTCAGATATCCTGACGCCGGCATATTTTCGCTGTCACGGTCAGCCCTTGGCTGACCTGCTCGGGCATCAGCTCGAGGTCCAGCGACATGAACAATTCGTCGTTCCAGTCGGGTCCCTCCGGTAGCTCAAAAACAAACCGGCCGGGGGTTTCCACACGGTCGCCATATTCCATGTCGACCCGATCCTTGCGCCCGAAGACGTACCAGATAAAGGCGTCCACTTCTTTCACAGCGGGATCGCTGAACTGCAGGTCGACCACATACTCATTGCTGGGCATTTCAAGAAACTGGCCACCGCCGTTGTAGAGCACTTCATTAACGCCAGCCTCAACGGCGGCGGTGTTCTGCAACACTGGCTTGGCGCCCTCGCAACCACCGCTGATCATCGGGGTCACCTGTCGGTAGAATTCACTGCTGTCCAGGTTGTGATAGCCGGGTACTTCCCAGATCAGAATCTTCGGCGGTGACTGGCGAAAGTTATCGGAGAGCAGGTACTCGAACATGGAGCCGTCATAACTGCCTCCGGCCACCGCCACGTTGAGAATTTCCACACCCAGGAACTCCTGCAGTGAACCGACGAAGTTGTAGTCCTGGGCGCCTTTACTGTTACTGGTACCCACCAGCGTGATCGGCGGCAGCCCCTGGTCACCAAACAGCGCACTGGCGCCCGCCGCTTCCCCGGTACCGACGGATTCCGTGCGGAATTCGTCCACATACTGGGAGCCGTAGGCGAATCCGCAGATTCGGCGCACGGCGTCCTGCAGCGAGCCGTCCTTGCGGATCAGACCGGATCGGCGGGTAACAAAGTCCTGTTTCGGAAGCGACTGGTAGGCGGGCATTTTCTTGATCCGATCCGCTACCAGCTTCGCCGTCCGCCGGGCGCCGTAGGGCGTCCAGTGGTGATCACGCTTGAAGTAATAGGCCTCCTCCCCCGTGGGCTCCGCCAGCAACCGGGTCAGGTCTGGCACCACCAGGCCCGCCTGGCGGAACCGGTCAAGCGCTGCCCCATAGCTGTTTCGGGCCACGTTCCAGTTGAAGGGCACCGGCGAGGTTTCCGGTAAACGATCGGGGTGGACCAGGCCTTTGGTCGGCTGGAACACCAGCACCAGATCCGTGCCCGTGGTTTCCTTCAGGTGCCGGGCAAACCGTTTCAGGTGCCGGAGACCCTCCAGATCCGGGCCAAACTGTTCCACCAGTTCGGCCTCGGAACGGAACAGCCAACCGTCCTCACCCTGCACCAGCATCCTGAAGTTCTTCAGGTAACTGGTGTCATAGCTGGTTGGGTACGCGGTTAACGGGCACAAATCGCAACACCGCTGGATGTCATACTCCGGTGGCTCAACGGCGCTGGCCGACGAGGCCCAGCCCGCCACCACGGCGGCCAGTACCAGCGCCCATAATCCGCGACCTGGATAACCCTGCTTCATACCGATGTATCCACCCGGTTCTCGGCCACCACCAGGCGGGGCGAACCACCCACATCAATGGCAAAAACACTGAACACCTTGCCTCGCTGAAGGCTGATCTGAGCGGACTTGGCCAGCGCCTCACCACTGTGGAATGCGCCCAGGGCAATCTTCACGGCATTGATCTCACGATTGGCGACGTCGAGGGAATCCACCGGGTCAATGACAGCCACCTTGCCGTCCGCCGTTTTCAGGCTGACACCGCCGTCATCGGTAAGGTTGTAGAACGAGAGCAGCGCCTTGCGGGGGTTATCAAAGGCCACATCCTTCAGCACCTTGGTCTCACCGGAATCCAGCACAACGGCGGTGTAGAACTCGCCCTTTTTCATGGTCATGGGTGTGGACTGGCCTGCTACCTCCAACTGGTATGTGCCCGCCGGCAGGTAGATGTAGGGGCTTGCCGCCAGGGGCTCCACCTCCTTGATCACCTTGCCGCCGATTTCGGCCTGGACCAGCGAACCGCTGGCATCGGCATTCACCACACGGACAAACGCCGCGCCGTCCGGGGCTTCAGCCGCATACAGCGCACCCTCCCCGGCCTGAGCCGTATTCACGGCGACAATAAAACTGATCACGACTAACAAAACAGAATGCATACGCGTTTTCATGATGATCATCCTCATGGGTTGGTTTCAGAATGGTGGCCAGACTTGGCGGCCAGCAGGTTATCCGCCTGGCGGAACCAGGCCAGGGCCTGTTCAGACTCCAGCGGTTGCACCAGGTAACGCTCAGGAAATTCCCAGATCACCAGTTTTGGCGGGTGATCGCGGAAATCGGACGATTGCAGGTAAGCGGTCATCGGCTGGATCGGCCCCTGGCCCTCTTCCGCCACATTGATCAGATCCCGGCCCAGGTGCTGCCGCAACGCCCCCGGGAAATTCCACAGGCGGTTGGCGCTGTAACTGGTGCCCACAAGCACCGTCTGGGCTCCGGTTGTACCAAACAGGGCACCGGCGTCGGCGCTGTGCTTTGCCGCCACATCGGTGGTTCTTGGTTTGAGCCGGTCCGGCTTCGGGCCAAATTCGGTAAACGCCGGCGCCACCGGGATGTAGGTCAGTAAATCGCCCCGATGGGTGACCGGCTCCTCCACCGAGGTGACAAACGTCTGCTCGCCCCACGATTGCTGACGGAACCGGTCGCGGATATAGGCCGCCGCATGCCGGGCAAACAGGTCCGCACCCGCCGGTGTCCAGTGGGTATCAGTGCGCAGAAACACCCGCTGCCCGTCACGCTGGGCCTGCTCCATGGCCGGGGCCAGATCCGGCGCTGCCACGTTCTCCGACGCCAGAGCGAACAGGAACCGGTCGTACAGGGAGGTCATCACAGCCTCGGGCTGCGTGTCGGCCAGCTTTTCCGAGTAAATCCGGGCTTTGGCCGGCACCACCAGAACCACCAGGGGAATACCCCGGGCGCGAAGGTACTGGCTGACCCGGGTCACCCGGTCCAGATTGCGAGCAACCAGGTGCTGGCCCGGTTTGGCCGGATAAAACTCCTCGTCACTGAACAGCCAGTCCTGCCGGCCCACCACAACACCGAGGCGACCGTCTTCAAACACGGAGTAGTTGATGGCGGCCCAGAGCTTGGTGCCCAGATCCCGGACCGGAAACTGGTCGTCGTAGTGCCCTTCCATCTCCCTGGCCCATTCGCCATTGACCAGATTCAGATTCTCCTGGCCTTCATAGCCCAGCAGGGGCCGGACAGACAGCACCCCCAGAACCAGCACCAGGGCAATGAAAAGACAGGCAGTCAGTGTTGCGGCAGCTTTGGTCATCACAACCCCCTCAGAACTGGAAATACAGGAACGGTGAAAAACTCTCGGCAGACAGCTTGAGTACCGTCAGGGCAAACACCGGCACCAGCAGGGGCCCGGCCGCCGAGCGCCAGGCCGTGCCCATCACCCCACTGGCCACGGGATTGATCAGCCCCCGCCGGCCCAGGCGATCCCGCAATCCCATCAGTGCAATCACCCCGTAGGCGAGCGCCAGAATGGCCAGGTTCAGGTCGCGGATGCCCTGCAGGTACACACTGCTCAGGCCGGCACCGTCGAAGCTGAACATGGCACCGTAAAACCCGAAGGCGTCACTGAGGGTGCTGGCCCGGAAGGTGACCCAGCCCAACATCACGAACAGAAACGTGCTAGCCCACCGCAGCCACCGGAACTCCGCCGGGTTGCCGGAGACGCCCAGCCGGCGTTCCACCGACAACAGCAGCCCATGCCAGGCGCCCCACAGCAGGAAGGTCCAGTTGGCACCGTGCCAGAGGCCACCCAGCAGCATGGTGAGCAGCAGGTTGCGATAGGTCTTGAAGGTGCTGTTGCGATTCCCGCCCAGAGGGATATAGAGGTAGTCCCGCAGCCAGGTCGACAGGCTGATGTGCCAGCGCCGCCAGAACTCGGTAATGCTTTGGCTGATGTAGGGCTGGTTGAAGTTCTCGTTAAACCGGAAGCCCATCATCAGCCCGAGGCCAATGGCCATATCCGAGTACCCGGAAAAGTCGAAGTACAACTGCGCGGTATACGCCAGGATGCCCAGCCAGGCATCGGCCATGGTGGGGTCGGCCAGGGCAAAGGCATTATCCGCCAGCGGCGCGATGGAATCGGCAATGAAGACCTTCTTGATAAAGCCCTGCATGAACCTGACCGAGCCTTCACCGAACTTCTCCAGCGTGTGGGTACGGTCGGTAAACTGATCCGCGAGGTCTTTGTAACGCAGTACCGGCCCCGCAATGAGCTGGGGAAACAGCGCGATGAAGGCCGCGAAATCGATGAACCGTCGGGTGGGCTCGGTGTCCCCGCGATAGACATCCACCACATAGGAGATGGCCTGGAACACATAGAACGAAATGCCGATCGGCAGAATGATGTTAGCCATTTCCAGCGGCTGGCTGCCGGCGGCCACCAACAGGTCGTTCAGGCTGTCGACGCCGAAATTGGCGTATTTGAAATAGCCCAGCGTCGCAAGATCACCGGCCACCCCCACGGCAACCCACTTACGGGCCGCAACGGTGCCGATACCGGCCCGGTGAATACCCAGCCCGATCACGTAGTTCCAGACCGTCACCGCCACGAACAGCAGCAGGAAATCCACCCGCCACCAGGCATAGAAGGCGTAACTGCCAATCAGGATCACCAGCGAACGGTACCGGAACGGCGTCAGGTAATAGACCCCGAGAAACAGCGGCAGAAACAGGAACAGGAAAATGTTGGAGGAAAAGACCATGTCAGTTCTCCACCTGTGTAACCTTGCCCGCCACAACGCCGGAGGGCTTGATGAGAACGGCCCGCTCCTTGTTCAGCAGGGCGTCGAAAATCTGCATCTGAAAGTGCCCCAGCACGCCCTCAAAATGAATGCCGGCCTCGGATCTCGGGAATCGCATGCCCACGTTGTAGAGGGCAATGTACTCGGGGTTGTCGGAGGAAATAGGGCCGCTGGCGTTGGAGGCCAGCTCGCCGCCGACCACCGTCATCGAGACCTCGTAATCGTAGAAATCCTCCTTGAAATTACGGTCGGTAGCAGACAGGTCTTTCAACTGCCCGTAAATTCCCCAGGTGCCGTTGAGCACCGCCACGTTGTGGTACAGATCTACGTTGGTGCTGTTCCGGACCCGGATGCCATTGCGGAGGTTATTCATCAGCCGGTTACCCCAGAGCAGGTTATCCGGCGACTCATACAGCCCGATGCCGTCACCCTGGTTGTCGTAGGAGACGTTGTTGGCCACCACGTTGTTGCGGCTCTGGCGATCCAGGACGATGCCAGACAGCCCGTTGTTATAGCTCCGGTTACCGATGATCCAGCTGTTGTTGACCTGGCGGGAAATAATGATGCCGTGCTTCTCCCGGGTGCCGTACACCTCGTTCCCCGCAATAATCAGCCCCTCGGAGTAGTCGTGGGGGTCGATGCCGTAGACGATGTTGTTCCGGTAAACGTTATTGACGATGGCCACGTCTTCGGCTTCGAAGCAGTAAAAGCCGTAGTACAGATCTTCAAAGGTGGATTCCAGCAACCAGGCGTGGGGAGCGCCGCGCTTCAGGATCGCGTTGTCGAATTTCGAATACTGGGCGATGGCAAAACCGTAGGATTTACTCTGGTGATACCCCAGGTTGGCCATGGTGGTTCCCAGGATGAAGGTCTCACTGCCGCCCCAGCCCACGAAAAACGGACGGAAAGCCGTTTTCTTCCGAAAGGTGGCCGGGCCCTTGGCCTGCTCCCGCCAACCCAGGATCTTGCTGTCGATGACGAACAGCCAGCCATCGTTGGCGAAAAAGGCCCCGCGCTCCTCGGACAGCCGCAGCGTCTGGTCACGGATCACCAGCGTCGCGCCGTGGCGCACAACCAGCGGAAGCCGGACAATGTAGGCGCCGTTATCCATGCGCTCCATGTATCGGGCGTCGTCCACCTGCCGGTGAACGTCCTCCAGCGTCACCTTGCCGCTGTTCACCAGGATCGCCTGGGGGTGCGAGAACTGACGGATTACCCACTCCCGGGCCCGGCCCTCATCCACGAAGTCACCCAGGGCACTGACATCACCGATTCGCTCCACCGTGACATTGGGAGCCTGGTCCGGGCGCGATGCCAACCGGGATTCCACCGCCTCCCGGGTAAACCGGGACAGGTCCGGAAGCGCCGGAGCGGGCCGGTACAGGTCTTCACCTGACTTGACCTCCAGGCCGTAGTCTTCCAGCGCGGGCGCCGATACCGGCGGAGGCGTGGCGGATTCGCCGGTGATCCCGGCAGCCGCGCTCACCGATCCCGGCACCACCAGAATCGCCACTAACACAGACAGGACCCATCTTGTTTTCCGGGTATTCATGCGCTCTCCTCAGAACCGTTTCGACAGATCCAGAACCACCCGATGCCGGACGTCATCGGCCTGATCGCCGTAGGCATCGCCGGGCATGAACGCGCCGCCGCGCAGGCGCACATCAAAGGCCGCCCAGGAGGTGGAAGCACGGTCGCCGTAGTAACCCAGCACCAGATCCACCGACTGGCCGAGGTCGTCGCTGGTCCCGGTAAAGCCGGGCTCGATCAGGTCAGACCGGAGGGTGCCGGCCTGGTCGCTCAGCCAGTACCGGTGGTACAGCAGGTTGGCGTCCCAGGTATCCCGGTCAGACAGCGCGGTGTAGAGGGTGAACACCTTGAGATTGCTCCAGTCCGGCTGAACGGCCTCGCCAAAGCGCTGGACCTGGGAACGGGTGCCGGTGAAGCGCGAGCGGTTGCTCTCCAGGCTGGTCTGCCGGAAGGCATCGGTGTCTTCCCGCTCACTGCCGCCGGAGGCATAGGCACCGTGGGCACCGATAACCCACCGCGGCGTATCCACTAACTGGGCCCGCAGGCCCAGGTCCGCGGCCCACCCGGAAACATCCCGTTCCCGGGCCCGGTAGCCGCTGGGCGTCGTGCCATCCGGGCTGACCACGGAGTCAGTTCCCTGCACCGCCCCGATCTGGGCGAAATACTGGAAGGCCTCGTGGGAGTGCCAGTCAAAATAATCCCGGTCGGCCTGAACCGCCGCCCAGGTCAGGGACTCGGTATACATCTCGTCCGACGATTGGCCCCGGGCGGCGGCTTCCATCGCCTGATCGCCATAGCCCTCACCGTGGGTAACCAGAACGCCCAGATAATGGCTCTTGCGCCACTGCCAGCGGGTTTTCGCGAAAAACCGGGCAATGTCCTGCTCTTCATCCTGGAGTTCGTTGTTATCGGTGCGCATCTCGGCGAACTTCTGGGCCACACCGATGGTGCTGTCCAAAAGCGAGGTATCGAAGATCCAGCGAACCAGCGTGATGTCGTCGTCCCACCACAGGCCGCTGTTTTCCTTCAGCCGTTCGCGACCGAAACGAATGGATTCGCCCGGGTAGTCACTGAGCCCGTTGTAGTCCATCCAGGCTTCCCGCAGGGCAAAAAAGCCGTCGGTGGTGGTGCCGCCGATTTCGTCACTGACATCCACCTGGCCGGTTGCACCAAAGGCCTGCAGGCGCACCTTGGAGCGCCAGTCTGGTGCCAGTTGCCAGACCCATTCCGGCTTGATATCAAGCCCCGCTTCGGTGGACTTGGTGGCCCCGTCCGGGCCCAGGCCAAGGCGGCGATCGCCCTCGCTGATGACACTGAGCTTGGACCGGACGCTCTGCTCCACCAGCCTCGGATAGCTCTGATCCGCCTCGCTGTCGTCACCGGACTGGGCCAGGGCCGGCATCGCACCCAGCGAGGCCAGACAACTGACAGACAGCGCGAGGCGCGTAAACCGATAGTGTTTTGCAAGCTGCATTGAGCTTATCCTCCTTGTTCTGTGGTCTTGGCGGGGGCGCTGGCAGCCTTCGCCAACATCTGGCGGCGGGCCGCGCGCTCACGCTGATAAAGCGCTTCGGCCGCCTGTTCGACGTGGTGTGGCATGGTCGGCACCATCTCCAGCAGCAGCGCTTTCGCCCGCTTGACACCGCCTTCATGGGCCAACAACGCAAAGCTCCAGGCGTAGCGGCGATTCACCTCAATGCCCTTTGCCTCCCAATAGAGTTCCGCCAGGGCGTAATCGGCTTTCGGGAAGCCCCGGCGGGCGGCCGTCAGCAGATGGAATTTTGCCTTTTCGGGATCCGGCTCACCGAGATAACCGCGCTTGTAGATGCGGCCCAGCAGGTAGTCCGCCGAGGGGTACTTTTCCCTCGCTTCCTGGGCGTACTTGATGGCCTTTTTCGGGTCCGCGGTTACGATGTTTCCCCGTTCGTAGGCCCTGGCCAGCGACAGCGAGGCTTTCAGGTCGCCGTTGGCCCGCGCCCGCTCAAGCATATCCAGCACCGCCTCCGGTTCCGCCAGGTAGGTGTTCTCCATGATCAGCTTGGCGCGGGCGGTCAGCGCCGGCACGTAGCCCGGTGTCAGCAGGGTGTAGAGTTCGTTGGTGGTGGCCACCTGTTTCTGCGGCGACTCATCGTCGGACAGCCAGCGGGCGAACAGGTACAGGTCCCGATCTTCGATGCTGCCCTCACGCCATGCGGCGGTGGCGCGGCTCACCAGCGCCTTCAGGTCGTCGCCGCGCCCCTGGGACAGATACACCCGCGCCAGCAACTGAAAACATTCCGGCTGGGCCTCGGCAATTGGCACGCACAGGGCTTCGATGTCATCTGCCCGGGTGTCAAACTGGCCCTTCAGCACGAAGTAGCGCGCCAGGGCCACGTCGCCCCGGGGGTCGCCCGAGGCCCGGGCCTGGTTGATCAGTTCCAGGGGCTCGCTGCCCGGAAATTCCCGGGGGTAGTTCATGTACAGGTTGACCAGCGGAATCAGGGCGGACTTATCGCCCTCCGCCAGCGCTTTTCTGAGGTAGCGCGCGCCATTGACCCGCTGTTCGGGCGTTGTGCCCTCCCGGGCATTCATCTTGCCGATCCGGATAACCGCCCGCTCGCTGCCCTGTTTGGCGGCCTTGTGGTACCAGCTCAGGGCTTTCTGCCGGGCCTCGGCGGTGTCCTCTTCCGCGTAGAGGTCGCCCAGTTCCACCTGGGCATCCGCCAGGCCGAACCGGGCCAGTTCCTCAAGCTGCGCCCGGGCCTGCTCGACATTGCCGGCGGCCGCCGCCCGCTCGGCCCGCTGAATATCGGGGAGGTTGCCACACCCGACCAGGGCCAGGGTGAGAAGACTGATAACGCATCCTTGACGGAACATGCCTGGCAACCCCCTCAACCTTCCGAAAACCGGTCAACCACCTTGTCCAGGCTGGGCAGCCGGAACTGGTCGATGGTGACCCCAATCGGGCGCCCGATCGCGCCGGTGGGCAGGGGCTGGTCAGACTCAATTGAGGCACTGATGACATCAATGGCCCCGCCCCGGGCCTCGCTGTTCACGTACAGGGAGGTAATATGGCCGGTCTGTTCCACGCCATTTGGAAGCCGGAGCGTCACCCGCTGGCCTTCCTCGAGTTTTTCGCCCTGTTCAAACAGGAAGTTGGCGACCACGTGGGCGGTGGCATCCATCGGCGCCACCACCGCCAACTGCTCGCCCTTGCTCATGTACTGGTTCTCCGCCGGCCGGAGGTTGATCACCTTGCAGTTACAGGGGCTGGTCAACGTGCCGCGCACCCGCTGATCCAGCAACTCCTCGATCTGCCCGATGCTGTAGTTGCCCTCGCCCACCAGGTCGTTGACGTACGTCAGCATGGGCGCGTCAAACGTGGCGATGGCTTCACCGGCCTTGACCTCCTGGCCCAGCTCAACCAGCGTCGTCACCTTGGCATCCTTCGGAATCCGCACCGGGATCTGTTCGGAGGCCACCATGGCCGATTCCGCCTTGGTCACGAAGTAAATGTCCCACAGCTCAGACGCCACAAAACCGAGGGCGAACAGCCCGATCAACATGGCAATCAGGCTGCCGATCATGGCCCTGAGCTTGCCGAAAAAACCCAGATCATGGCTCCCCTTGCTCTTCCGGGCCTTGGTGAAATTCTCGCGGGACAGGGTATTGAGCACGTCTCCCGCAGTGACCACCTCACCACTGAGAAACGCCGTGATCAGATATCGCAGCGCGGAGACTTCCCGGGCACCAAGGTTCTGGAACTCACAACCGCAGCGATCATCAGACGAGTCGCAATTCCTTGGCACAAAGCTGACGTCGATGGCGAAATCGAAGCCATCAACCTTGAACACCAGCCGTCCGTTATAGACACGGCCCTGCCGTAACGATTCCAGCCCGGTGTTCACGCTGAAGCCACCGGCGGAGAGATCCGATACCGGAAATTTGTGAGTACTGCCATCCAGGCTCACGAACAGCCGCGCGGGTATTCTCACCCGGGCATACTGCCGTTGAGCCTCGGATTCATGAACGAATTGCGGTGCAATTGCTGCCGTATTCATTGTTCTTGCCCTTATCTGTTTTCATTCGATGATGGATGCATGGAAAACACCTCCGGCCGCGTCAGACCAGTTTCATGACCAGCGCCAGGAAGACGCTACCCGCCGATATCGTCATAATCCGCGACGACCAGCGATTCATCCGCTGCTGGAACGACGCCGTGTCGGAACTGAAGCGAGTTTTCTGGCGCGTCCAGGACTGGCGATCGAGCCGGAAAAAGACATAGATCTTCACCAGCGACCCGAAGATCTGGTTGAAATAGAGAATGCATGGGTAAGCCGGCCCTATCGGGTGCCCGGTGGCAGTCAGCAGAAGCGTCAGCAACAGCCGGGTCAGGCCGATCCACAACAGGTAGGCCACCAGCACCAGCCCCGAGTATTTGATGGAGGCGACAATCGCGGCGGTCAGGCCGAGAATGCTGGTCCACATGGAAATGCGCTGGTCAAACAGCACGTACCAGGTAAACCACCCCAGCCGCCGGGGGCCCAGCTTGGTCGCCCGGGAGTTCTGGCGCAGGGAATTGCCGTACCAGCGGAACATCAACTGGCGGGCCGACCTGATGAAGCTCGGGTCCGGTGGATGCTCCACGGTGCGGATGGAGGCATCGGGCACGTAGAAGGTGTCGTACCCCAGGCGCATCATGCTGTACCAGCTGGATTTATCATCGCCGGTCAGAAACCGGAATTCCCCCAGCCGCCAGTGCTTCAGCGAGTCGTATTCCACGTCAGCAATGAATTCCGGACGGGTCACCACACTGGCCCGGAACACCGACATCCGGCCGGTGAGTGTCAGCACCCGGCGTGCCAGGCCCATGGAACACATGTTCATGTGCCGCTGGGAAAATCGCAGCTTGTGCCATTCCGACATCAGGTAGCTGCCACGCACTTCGCAGAACTCATTGGTGGTGAGCGCGCCGATATTGGGCATCAGCCGGAAGTAAGGCGCGGTTGTACGCACCACGCCGGGGTCCAGCACCGTATCGCCGTCCACAACGGCAACAATGGCGTTTTCATCCGGCAGATCCCGGGAGATGGCGCGAAAACCATAGGCCAGGCCATCGCGTTTGCCGGTGCCCGGTATGCGCACAATTTTCAGTTGAATGTGGTCGGGTGGGTCCAGCTTTCGCCACAGCGTCCGCATGATCATTTCATCGGACAGCTCCACCACCGAAGCCACAATGGTGGCGGGCCACTGGCAATCGATGGCCTCGCGGATAATCGAGCTGTACACCATGGCCGTGGTGCCGGAATCAATCCGGAAACTGGTGACCATCAGGTAGACATGGGACGGCGCCGCCGAGTCACCAAGCGCCCGGGCCTGCCGCCGCAGCCGGGGATGCGCCCATTTGAGGAAATACATCGCACGCAGAAAGTGCATGATACCCACGGAATACCGCCAGATACCAATCACACCGATCACCAGGAGAAAGTGGGCCCCGCCCCTCACGGTGTAGGTGCTTGGCAGGGAAACCGCCAACGCCCCGAGCGCCGCCAGGAAAAGAAACCAGCCACCGGCTCTGGATACTGGATTGTCGGATATGTAAGACATGCCGCAGGTTCCTGAAAGTGGGTTCCGTGCCTGTCCCGGGCCGGATACCCCGCGCCGAGAACAGGCCTTCGGGGCATCCGTAGCCCGGTGACTACCAGCAGATGCCTTCGAGCACATCGGTGGTCGTGGTTTTCATGAAACCCACGAGATCCACCACCCGCTTGCCCTCGGGAACGTCTGAAATCACCGTCTCGAACAGCTCGTCGTTGTTGCCCACCACAATCACGTCGGCGTGATCGATCACCCCCCGCAGATCGCTGTGCATCAGGTTCGAGAGGTGGGGAATCTTCTGGTTGATGTATTCGCGATTGGCGCCGTGGGTGCGGGCGTAATCCACATTGCGGTCGAAAATCTGCAGGTCATAGCCCTTGCCGATGAGCATCTCGGCCAGTTCCACCAGCGGGCTTTCGCGAAGATCATCGGTGTTGGACTTGAAGCTCAGGCCGAGCATGCTGATCTTGCGGCAGCCATAGCCGGTCAGGATCTTGAAGGCATGGGCCACCTGTTCGTTGTTGCTGCTCATGATCGAGCTCAGCAGGGGGTGCTTCACATCCATCTGGTTGGCGCGATAGGTCAGCGCTCGCACGTCCTTGGGCAGACAGGAACCCCCGAAGGCAAAGCCTGGGCGCATGTAATAACGGGAAATGTTGAGCTTCTTGTCCTGGCAGACCACGTCCATCACATCGCGGCCGTCCACACCCATGGATTTGGCAATGTTGCCAATCTCGTTGGCGAAGCTCACCTTGGTGGCGTGCCACACGTTGCAGGTGTACTTGATCATCTCCGCTACCTCGATGGGCTTGCGGATGATCGGTGCATCCAGGTCCTCATAGATTCGTGCCAGCAGGTCGCCGGAGCGCTCGTCCAGCTCGCCGATGACCGTGATGGGCGGGTGATCGTAGTCCTTGATCGCGGTGCTCTCGCGCAGGAATTCCGGGTTCACACACACCCCGAAATCGACACCGGCCCGCTTGCCGGAGGCCTCCTCGAGGGCCGGAATAACCAGGTCGCGAACGGTGCCAGGCAACACGGTGCTACGCACCACCACCAGGTGCCAGTCGCCTTTGTCCCGCAACGAATGGCCGATATCGCCGCAGACCTTTTCCACAAACTGGAGGTCCAGGTCCCCATTGGGCTTGCTGGGGGTGCCGACACAGATCATCGACAGCTCGCTTTCCTGAACCGCCACATGGCCGTCTGTCACACCGGTGATATAACCATGCTTGCGCCCGCTCTGAAGCAGTTCCTCCAGCCCTGGTTCGACAATCGGCGACTTGCCGTTGTTGATCAGGTCAATCTTGACCGGAGAGACATCCACTCCCACCACGTGATGCCCACGCTGGGCAAGGCTGGCGGTGCAGACCGCACCGACGTACCCCAGACCAAAAATACTGATTCGCATTTCCCTACTCCCTGACTGTCGTCTCAATGGCCCACGAAAAATGAACCTTGCAGAGCCCGATCAGGTTCGTTGGCGAAACCATCGCCGGAACCTTCGGGTCGAATTGGGAGAACACGATGGCGGGCGACCACCCGGACATGGCTTTGCTTCACCACCGCATTCCGACAGCCAGAAACCTATCGTAACGAAACGTTAAACTCCGCTTACGAAAAGATAATTTTTATTATCCAAATCAAATACATGTAATTATTCAGGGCGTGCATGATTCCCCTACAGAGACTAACCAACTGACTGATTTATGATGGTTATTAAAATTTCAGGAACAGAGAGTGTCGCCGTCGAACATGCATTTTCAGGGGAGATTTACAGTTTTATATTTCGTAATCGAACAAACAGGGCGGGCAGATATTCGTTATTCGTCTCAGGCCCATTTTTCCGGATGGAACGAAAACGTTGTTGCGGTCGTGGCATTAGGCTGCCACTCCAAAAAACAGCGGTTTCAGGCGCCGGATGGGTGCGGATTGACCATTTCCGGGGGGCCGTCGGAAGGGCTCGCTCCATGGCGAAGCGAGCCCGGTCAGGCAGGTCAGATCAGCTCAATAGCCACTGCAGTCCCCTCACCTCCACCGATGCACAGCGACGCAACCCCACGCGTGAGGCCACGCTGCTTCAGGGCGTTGATCAGGGTGATAATAATCCGCGAGCCGGAGGAGCCGATGGGATGGCCCAGGGCGCAGGCGCCACCGTGCACATTCACCTTCTCTACCGGCAGCTTCAATTCGTTGATCGCCGCCAGGGTGACCACGGCAAAGGCTTCGTTGATCTCGAACAGATCCACGTCGGCCACGCGCCAGCCCGCTTTCTTCAGCACTTTTTCGATAGCACCGATAGGCGCCAGGGTGAACTCCGAAGGCAACCGGGCATGGGTTGAATGGGCCACGATGCGGGCCTGGGGAATCAGGCCACGGGCGTCTGCCTCGGCGGCGGAAGCCAGTACCAGCGCAGAGGCGCCATCACTGATGGAGCTGGAGTTGGCGGCGGTGACTGAACCGTCTTTGGCGAAGGCCGGCTTCAGATGCGGGATTTTCTCCGGTTTGGCGTTGCCCGGCTGTTCGTCAACGTCCACCTCGGTGTCGCCGCCTCGGCCAGAGACGGTCACCGGCACGATTTCATCCCGGAACCAGCCGTTCTCGATGGCTGCCAAGGATTTCTGCAGGGAGCCGATGGCAAATTCATCCATCGCTTGCCGGCTGATGTCGTACTTGTCGGCGGTGCGCTGGGCGAATACGCCCATCAGACCGCCTTCGTAGGCGTCTTCCAGGCCGTCCAGGAACATGCTGTCCATCACCTGGCCATGGCCCATGCGCATGCCGGCGCGGGCTTTGGGAAGCAGGTACGGTGCCTGGCTCATGTTTTCCATGCCGCCGGCAATCATGATGTTGTTGGTGCCGGCCTTGATCTGGTCGTGAGCCATGATCACCGCCTGCATGCCAGAGCCGCACATTTTGTTAATGGTGGTGCAGCCAGAGCTGTCGGGGATGCCGGAGGCGCGGGACGCCTGCCGGGCCGGGGCCTGGCCGAGGCCGGCGGGCAGCACGCAGCCCATGATGACTTCCTGGATGTCCGCCGGCTGCAGGCCGGAGCGCTCGATGGCCGCTTTAATAGAGACCGCGCCCAGTTCCGGGGAGCGCACGGAGCTCAGGGCGCCCATCATGCCGCCCATGGGGGTTCTTGCTGATCCTGCAATAACTACGTCGTTGTTGCTCATGGTCTTCCTCACTTAATCAGGCTTTACCCAGTACTGATCGGGCAATGATTTCTTTCATCACTTCCGAAGTACCGCCATAAATCCGCTGTACACGGGCATCCATAAATGCCCGGGAGATGGGGTATTCGGTGGTGTAGCCGTAGCCGCCAAACAGTTGCAGGCAGCCATCCGCCACGCGGCACTGCATCTCCGTGGCGCTGTACTTGGCCATCGAGGCGGTCGCGGTGTCGAGGGTGCCGGCCTCGTATTCGCCAATGCACTGGTCCACGAACGCCTTGTTGATCCGATAGTCGGTTTCCATACGGGCGATCTCGAAACGGGTGTTCTGCAGTTGGGCCAGTTTCTGGCCAAACAGTTCCCGTTCCTGGGCGTACGCGATGGTCAGGTCCAGGGCACCCCGTGCGGCCGCCACACCCAGCGCGCCGATCACCAGTCGCTCCCGGGGCAGTTCGCCCATCAGGTAGGCAAAGCCCTGGCCCTCACCGCCGAGGCGGGCAGACGCCGGAATGCGCATATCGGAGAAAAACATCTCGGAGGTGTCGCCGGAATGCTGGCCGATCTTGTCCAGATTCCGGCCCTTGCTGTATCCGGGCAGAGAGGTGTCGACCAGGAACAGGCTGATGCCACGGGCACCGGCCCTGGGGTCGGTTTTGGCGGCCACGATCACCATGTCTGCATGCTGGCCGTTGGTGATGAAGGTTTTGGAACCGTTGAGGACATACTCATCGCCATCCTTCACCGCGCTGGTGCGGATGGCCTGCAGATCACTGCCCGCACCCGGCTCAGTCATGGCGATGGCGCCGACCGCCTCACCGGAAACCAGCCTGGGCAACCATTGCTGGCGCTGCTCCTCGTTGCCCATATGGCTGAGGTAAGGGGCCACAATATCCGAGTGCACCATGACGTTGGTGGACAGCGCGCCAAACCCCATGCGGGCAAGCTCTTCGCCCACCACCACCGAGAACTGGAACGGTGCACCGATACCGCCGCAGTCTTCCGGCACATCGACACACAGCATGCCGGCGTTGCCGAGGGTGTTCCAGAGCTCGCGGGGCACAATGCCGGACTTTTCCCAGGCTTCGTAGTGCGGCGTCACTTCCTTTTCCAGGACCTTGATCACAGAGTCCCGGAACATCGCCAACTCTTCTTTATCAACAGGCATGGTCATGAATGTCTCCTGCAATTGAATGCGTCACTTGGGGGCCATGCGAAGCGCACAGTCGAGGCGAATCACTTCACCGTTGAGAATCGGGTTGCGCAACATCTGATCCACCATCATGCCAAACTCCTCCGGCTTGCCGAGACGTTTGGGAAACGGCAGCGTGGCGGCCAGGCTTTCCTGCACTTCCTCGGGCATACCCGCCATCATGGGTGTCATGAACAGACCCGGGGCAATCGTATTGACACGAATCCCCTCACGAGCCAGCTCACGGGCCGACTGCAGGGTCAGCGCCACCACCCCGCCCTTGGAGGCACTGTAGGCCGCCTGGCCAATCTGGCCTTCATAAGCGGCCACCGATGCGGTATTGATAATCACCCCCCGCTCGCCGTCGGCATTGGGCTCACGCCGGGCCATATCCGCCGCCGCCAGGCGCAGAATATTGAACGTACCAATCAGGTTGACCTGAATCACCTTGCTGAAGTTCTCCAGCGGCATCACACCGTCACGCCCCAGAATCTTCGAGGCTGTGGCGATGCCGGCACAATTCACCGCGATGCCACAGGGACCATGGGCCTCTCGGGCCGCATTGATCGCCGCTTCCGCGCTGTCTGCGGAAGTCACATCACAATGCACGAACATACCGCCAATCTCCGTCGCCACCCGTTCACCCAGAGCCTGCTGGACATCCAGAATCGCGACCTTGCAACCCGCTGCCGCCAGAGCACGCGCTGCGCCCTCGCCCAAGCCGGAAGCCCCGCCTGTTACAATGGCAGCCACATGTTGAAATTCCATCGTTTGACCCTCCTCGTGACATTCTGTTTGTTAAAATCGGACTCTAAAACTACTTTACGTTTACGTAAACTTTATCTAACCTAAGTCTAAAAAGGAAATCGCCATGGAAATAAAAAAGACTTACAGCATCAGCGAACTCGCCAAAGAGTTCGACGTGACCACCCGGAGCATCCGATTCTACGAGGATCAGGAGCTCCTGAAACCGTCACGACGTGGCCAAACCCGAATCTTCAGCTCCAAAGACCGGGTACGCCTGAAACTGATCCTGCGAGGCAAGCGCATGGGCTTTTCCCTGGCGGAAACCAAGGAACTGTTTGACCTGTGGGACGAAACCCTCACCGGCAACGAAAAACAGCTCCTGAAAATGCTGACCATCCTGGAGAACAAACGGGGCCAGCTGGAACAGCAGAAAAACGACATCGCCCAGGCGGAAATGGAAATGGACACCGCCGAAGCCCGCTGCCGGGAAGCCCTGGCAGAACTTCAGGCTAAAAAACGCCAGCAAAACAAGGCGAAGACAGAAGAACCCGAATCCGTTGAACAGAAATAACGGGAATGACCAGGCAACTCTCTGTAAAGAGCATATCTCTGTAAAGAGCAAAGATCAAAAAGGTAGCCAACAATGAAATCACAATACTCAGAGCTCAACTTCGGCCTCGGTGAAACCCTCGACATGCTGCGCGAACAGGTCAACGGCTTTGACGCCGACGAAATCTAACACAGCGCCGAGGACATCTACCGCAACAACGAGTTCCCCATGGACATGTGGCGGAAAATGGGCGACATGGGCCTGCTGGGTATTACCGTAAAAGAAGAATACGGCGGCTCCGACATGGGCTACC
>CBIHLH010000054.1:0-22337 GCA_966210405.1 uncultured Marinobacter sp. | reverse complement strand
GTGGCATGAATGCTCCCATGCCGCCCCCGACTAGTGAAATTCAGGCGAAATCGCCTACTGGACAACTAGGCTGACAGAGGGGGAAGCCAGTCGCTTTGATTAGCCACCCCGTGGGCGGGCCTTAATACCATGAGCCAGTGCGCTTACACCGGTCCTGAGCCTGACCCTAACTGGAGCTATGCAGCCAGATCTTTGAATAGTGCCAGTGACCGGTTAACCGATGAATGTCTGGTGCCCCTGACCGACCGAAGGAACAACGGGTCAGGCGGTGGTCTAAAGCCACGTAAGAGAGCCCCTATATGTGTTTGCTGTAAGTGCCTGACAGCTCTGCGAGACTGACGAAGCAGGCGTTCTTGCTCATGGGTTTAGATTGGCCGCTGGCGCGGCCAAAAAAAATGACTATTGCCTATTGATTCCGAGAAGGCTCATATGTGTTAGAACTTAAATCTAAATTTTAGCTAATGCACTCGCTAAAGCAGAAAAAGCATGGACGATTTTTGTTCTATATGTGAATTTTGAAAACTTAATCCCTTCGAACGAACTTAATACACTCAAAGACCACGCTTCAACTTCACCGTCATTTATATCGTATAAAAATTCATGGGCAATTTTGTTTCTGATTCCATTTAACTCAAGTAAAAGCTCAGAGAGCTTTCCGAGTTCACTTGAACTGCTTTTCTCTATTTTCTTTAAAATTTTAGCCTTTCCATGAAAAGAAGAGCTAAGTTTGTTTTCAAAACCGTTAGTTACTAGAGCAACATCAATTAGATTTTCAAGAATCAAATGACCTTTAAGCAAGATAAGCTCAATGTCCTTTTTTGCATCGAGGTTAGCCCAAGCTGACCATTCCATAATTTCGTGAAATTCGTAGTTCATACTTTTACTCTAACGCCGAGCCCTTGGAGTGGCGACGAAGGAGCCACGTAAAGGGCGTCCGGCGGCCATCGGCCGCGCACTGATGCGACTTGTTATAAACTCGAAACTGGATGATTTAGGCTTGAGCAAAAAAGCAACAAGCCTATGCCAATAAGTTCCGAAAAGTTACTGCTCTAAAATTTCTATAATTGACCCATTTTCGAGATTTGCTTTTGCAACAACTTTCTGCTTTACAACTCCCCCAAAAGAGTTTTTACCTCTGAACTCAGTTATCAAAAGTAAATGGGATTTTTCACCATCTTTAATTACTCTGTATCGTGTTTCAATATGCTCATATGAATCCGGGTCATTCATAGATTCAAGAATAATTCTCTCTAATTCATTGTGTGCGCCATTCCATTGACTGAACTGATTTTCAAGACTTTCGTAGTTTACATATACATTTTCGACGAGTTACCGTTACGTAAAAACTCGTCTTTACACCAACCCAAAACTTCACCTAAGGATAATGTACCCGACTTATTGTAAACCATGTCAGACATACAATTATAAAATTCACTTGCATGCTTTTCGCCAATTTCATTTGACTCCAAATATTCGGCAAGAATTTCTTTTCTATCTTCCTCGTTAAGTTCTTTTATTTCAGAAAGGCTCTTTTCATAATCGAATGCTGGCGGCAAAACCAAAATCAATAGAAAAAACAGAATGCACGCAGTAATTGCATTAATGCCAAAAGCCTTTCCCCGGCTCTCCTGCTTCACGATTTTCGGTTTGATTGCACCAATTATTGCGGCAACCAGGAACAAAATAGAGCCTACACCGAATAAAATGGCTAGAAATTCCACATCTGTCTCCTCTCGATTTATAACAGTTGTATATGAGTCCCCGCGACCACTTTTCCAACGACCCATATCTCAATCCAATAATACTCAAAAACTAGGCAAAAAATCCCATAAGGTCAACAACTTCCCGTCACTCCCCTTTCTGGCCATTCAAACAAGAATGATCATAAAGACTACTATCCCAGTCCCGTTACCTGCCGTTCCTGTACGTTTTATGGATCGCTTCCGGGCATTCATTCGAGCTCGCCACCTGGCTTACCGCACGAAAAAAACCTACTGCAACTGGGTCCGCGAATTCATCCGGTTCCACAACAAGCGTCATCCGGAGTCGATGGGGGCAGAGGAAGTGAATGCGTGGCTAAGCCATCTGGCGGACAATTTTGCCAGCGGGGCATCAGCAGCCCCCTGGATATTTGAGCTCGCCACTAACCCGGCACAAACACCGGAAAGCCATCCAGCTCGGTAGACAGCAGGCGCTGGCCGAACAGCTTTTCGAGGGCAGTAATAACAAGCATGTCGCTGGCCGGGCCCCAGCAGGCCTGGCCATCGGGGAACATGAGCAGGATCTGGTCGCACCAGCGGGCGGCCAGGTTCAGGTCGTGCAGGCACATGAAAACGGCCCGGTTGGATGCGGCCTGGCTCCGTAACAGCTTCATGACGGCCGTCTGATGTCGCAAATCCAGGTGGTGGGTGGGCACGTCCAGCAGCCAGATTTTTGGTGCCTGGGTCATCAGGGTGGCGATGGCCACCCGCTGCCGCTCGCCCCCGGAGAGGGTGCTGACCAGTCGATCCCGAAGATGCATCACATCCAGCGCGTCCAGCGCCTGCTCGGCAATGGCCAGGTCTTCGCCAGTCTCCATCTGCCAGGGCGACAACCAGGGATGGCGACCGATGAGGGCGGTTTCCAGCGCGGTGGCCGGGAAGCCGTCCTGTCGGTCCTGGAACACCAGGCCCATTTGTTGCGAGATGCGTTTACGCCGGATTTCCAAGAGTGGCCGGCCATCCAGCAGGAGTCGGCCGTTGCGGGGCTCTCGCAGGCCCGCCAGGGTATGCAGCAGTGTGGTTTTACCCACGCCGTTGGGGCCAAGCACGCCCCAGACCTGGCCCGGCTGCAGGGACAAATTCAAGGGCGCGCCCGGGGCGCGCCCGGGAATATCGATGATGAGCTGTTCGGTGGTCAGTGAGGTCATCATCGGCTCCTGTAGAGCAGGTACAGGAACGTCGGAACGCCGATCAGCGCGGTGATCACGCCCACCGGCAACTGTTCCGGCGCGATCACCACCCGCGCCAGCGTGTCTGCCAGCACCAGCAGGGTGCCACCAGCCAGCGCACAGGCCGGCAGGATCAGCCGCTGGTCATTGCCCAGCACCAGCCGCAGCATGTGCGGCACCACCAGGCCCACAAACCCGACGGAACCGGCCATGGTGACGGCGGTCGCGGTGAGCAGGCTGGCCATCAGGTAGATAGACCATTCCAGGGGCCGAACCGATACACCCAGCGCAGCCGCCTGCAATGAGCCCCGGGCCAGTACATTCAGCGCCCGGCCCAGGGGGAACACCAGCAGGCAGACAAGAACCAGAACGATCAGGCCCGGCCAGGGGGTGGCGGCGTGGGAAAGGTCACCCATCAGCCAGTACAGCATGCCGGGTAACTGGCGAGCCGGGGTCATCGACAGAATCAGGGTGATGACGGCACCCCACCCGGCAGCCACCACCACGCCGGTGAGCAGCAGGCGGGAAGGCGTCCAGCTGCCACTGCCATGGGCGAGGCCGAACACCATCAGGGTCGCCAGCATGGCGCCGGCAAAGGCCGAACCAGACACCAGAAAACCGGCGGCTCCGCCCAGCATGGCCAGTAAGGCACCAACGGCGGCACCACCGGACAGACCCAGCACATAGGGGTCGGCCAGTGGGTTGCGCAGTAGTACCTGCATCAAGGCGCCGGCCACTGCCAGCAAGCCGCCCGTGGCGAACGCGCTCAGGGTGCGGGGCAATCGCAGGTCGAGGATAAGGGTTTGCTGCAACTCGCTGCCACTGCCGGTGAGCACCCGCAAGGTCTCTTCAAGGCCCATGGCACTGCTGCCGATGCTGACCGACAGTACCGCTGCCGTCAGGCTGGCCAACAACAGGAGCAGCAGGGGCTTTACCGGGCTAGAGATTGGCACGGGCCTGCTCCAGGGTCTGGCACAGGTGCCTGGTTCCGTCCAGCATGCGCAAGGTTGGCCGCGCCAGCAGGTCGGGGGGTTCCAGGAACAGGTTCCCGGCGGCCACCGCGGTCAGCTCGGGAAATTGCTTCCAGCCTTCCAGCCACTGGCTATTCCCGGATTGTCCGGCCGTAATGATTGCCTCCGGATTGGCCGCCAGCACCGCCTCGGTGCTGATACGGGGTACCAGCCTTGGTAGCTCTCCAAATACGTTGATGCCACCGCACAGGGCGATCGCCTTGCTGATCAGTTCCTCACGGTTCACGGTCATCAGTGGCCGGTCCCAGATCTGATAAAACACCCGCACCGGCGGCGCACCGGCGTAACGGGCCTCCAAACGGGCGACACCCTCACGGAACGATTCCGCCCTTGCCTTCCCCACCGCGGACTGGCCTGTTAACAGTGCCAGGTTCTCCACCGCCCGGGCGATATCCCCGAACGTGCGCGGGGCCAGCCAGAACACCGGGATGCCAAGATCCGAAAGCCGTTCCAGCTGGCTGCGTGAGTTGCCATCCACCCAAGCCACCACCAGGTCCGGCGCCAGCGAGACGATGGCCTCCAGATCCAGCCGGTTGGCGTCCCCCACCTGAGGCAACTCCGTCGCTTCCGGCGGAAAATCGCTCCAGGCGCTTACCGCAACCACGCGGTTCCCGGCGCTGGCGGAAAACAGCAGTTCGGTGGCGCCCGGGGAGAGCGAGACGATCCGCCGGGCTGCCCCATCCAGGCACACTTCACGCTCCAGGGCATCCCGGGCGCACAGCGGCTGGGCCGAAGCCGGGATTGGCATCAGGGCACAAAACGCCAGAAAAAGGGCCAGCCCTCGGTGGATCATAGGCTCAGAACACCGGTTGGTAAGTGGGACTACTGGCGGAAATCATAGCGTACCGACGCCATGTAGGTACGGCCAGCCGCCAGGTAGTCAAACGGTTCAGTGCCGAAACCCTGGCTCGTGGTATAACGACGATCCAGCACATTATCCACCTTGAAGCTGGCGGACCACCCCGGCAGGAAATTCCACGCCGCCCGCAGATCCACGGTCCCGTAGCCGGGCAACAGGCTGTTGTTGGCGGCGTCGTTATAGCGATCGCTCTCGGCGATGAAGCTGGCCCCGACGGACCACTGGTCAAACAGGCGATCAACGTCCAGGCGCAGATTCTTCTCGGCCCGGCGCGGCAGGCGCTTGCCGGTGTCGCGGTTCTCACTGTCGGCCCAGGTCAGCGCGGCGTTCACATCCCAGTTGCCGGCTTCGAAACCGGATGACAGCTCGATGCCGCGAATCCGGGCGGATTCGACGTTCTCCACCGTGCCCTCGAAGGTCATCGGGTCAGACACGAAGGTGATCAGATCCTCCACGTCGTTCTGGTAGACCGCAACATCCCAGAACCATCGATCGTAGCGGCCAGACACGCCGGCTTCCACCATCTGGCCTTCTTCCGGTTCGAGGTTCGGGTTGCCAGTATAGAAAGGCACGGTCAGATACAGGTCGTTGAAGGTCGGCGCCCGGAAAGACGTCGCGTAACTCAGGCGCACACGATGGGCGCGGTCGAACTGGTGCCCCAGGGCAATGCCACCGGTTTCTTCCTTGCCGTAGGCCTCGTTGTCGTCCAGGCGGGCGCTGACCATCAGGTCAGTGGCGTCGAAATTAAGGCGGGCCTGGCCAAACACCGCGCTGTTGGTGCGGCTGTCCTCGGTGAACTGGCTGGTGCCCTCCACCTCGTCCACCGACACTTCCGAGCCGATGACAAACTCATGCACCCCGGCGGTCAGGGTGTTTTCCCATCGGGCTGACCGGTGCAGGGTATTGAATACGCTGGGGAAGGAACCGAAGGTTTCCTGCTCGTCCCGGGATTCGGAGAACTGGATGCGGGTGCGCCAGTAGTCGCTGGCGACGGCCTCAACATAGAGCCCCATGGCCCGGATCAGGAAATCGGTATCACCACCTTCGAATTCGGTGTTGCCCTCAGACTGGAACACCGTTATACCGGCACCGCCGCCCTGGTCGAACTGGTGGCTCACTTTGGCCAGGCCGCCGGCGTTACGAAGTCCTTTGTCCTCACCCCCGGCCCGCAGGTTCGTGCCCTCGGTATCGGAATAGACCCCGCCGGCCAGGAACGCCGACCGGCCTTCCCGCCCGGCCACGCCGGCGGTGGTTTCGAGGGTTTCATGGGAGCCGCCCGCCAGCTCCACCCAGCCCTGACGGCCCGCTTCCGGGTCCAGGGTAAACGCCTGGATCACGCCGCCCACGGCGTCTGCCCCGTAAAGCGAGCTTTTCGCGCCGCGCACCAGCTCCACCCGCTCCATCAGCTCCGGCGGCAGGAATTGCCAGGGTGGAATACCGGCGGTGGCCGAGCGCAGGCGGATGCCGTCCAGCAGCAGCACCGTGCCGGAGCTGCCGGCACCGCGCAGGAAGACACTGGTGGTTTTACCATAGCTGCCATCGGAAACCACATTGACGCCAGGCTGCGCCTGCAGCAGGTCCCGGAACTCGGCCGGTTGCTGGCGGCGTATGTCGTCTTTTTCGATCACCGTCACGGAGGACAGGCTTTCACCCACGGTTTTCGGGCCAAGGGTCGCCGTGACGACAATCGGGTCAAGGGCTTCTGTCTGGCTATCGGCCTGGGCCTGGCTATCAGACTGCGCCGACACGGCCAGCGGCAGGGCCGCCAAAGACACGCCGGCCAACATGACGGAAAATGGGTATCTGGACATCGCTATCTTGCTCCGCACACCGTGCGCACCCGCACGGGAGTTTCTGATTGAATTGCGGAGCGCGAACAGGGGGCAGGCGGCAGGCGGGCATCGAAGGGATCAGAGCCGGACATTCGCCCACCCAGGTCGCCCACCGCAACATCGGGTGTTTTTCCAGGCCGGTCTCCGGGCTCACAGGGCAAACGTCGGGCGTCCAGTTTCCGGACCCATCCGTCTGGCGACAATCACCTTCCCATGCCGGGGCACAGTGGCGCATCCGATTGTCGTTAACCTGCTTACCGTTGCGGGGGCAGCGTCGGGCTTGCTCTGGCGGAACCAGGCTCACCGACTTCCCGTTTCACCCGTCGCGCTTTGCGACGGACACCTGGAAAAGTCGGGCAAGGCTAGCAACAGTCCGCAGGGTGGTCAATGAGATCCGTCACGAACCCGTCGTGACTACCGGTGCCGGCCACTGCTATATTCCTTACGGGACAATGGCTTTCCTTTACCACACAGGGAGTTTTATGCAGGCCGAGCTCATCGACATCCGCAACCACATGGCCCAGTACCCGCCCTTCGATGAATTGGCCGAGGAACTGCTCGACCGGGTGGTCGGCGGTATCGAGGTGGTTTACTTTCGCGCGGGCTCGCCCATTCTGGAACTCGGTGAGCAGAATGACTGGCTGTATTACATCCGCAGCGGGGCCGTTGAGATTTACCGGCGATCAGGCGAACTCTACAACCGGGTCGGCGAAGGCGAAGTGTTCGGCCAGTTCGGCCTGTTGATGAACAAGCGGGTGCGGTTTCCGGCCAAGGCGCTGGAAGACACGCTGGTCTACAAAATTCCCGGCAGCACCTTCCAGTACCTGTGGGAGCATGATGAGAACTTCGCCGATTTCGTGGAAATCGAGGATCGCAGCCGCCTGCGTTCGGCGCTGTCGCGGCGGGAAAAGTCGAACGAGCTGATGACCTCGCGGGTCACCCGCCTGATCTCGCGCAAACCGGTCTCGGCCCCCAGCACCGTCAGGTTGCAGGAAGCCGCCAGAATCATGACCGACCAGGGTGTCTCGGCCCTCCTGCTGATGGACGAGACGGGCGAGCGCCCCCGGCTGCAGGGCATCATCACCGACCGTGACCTGCGTACTCGCGCCCTGTGCGAAGCCCTGCCCTCGGAGACACCGATCAGCGAGATCATGTCCGAAGATCCGATCACCATCCGTTCCAGTGTCTTCATTTTCGAGGCCATGCTCACCATGCTGCACAACAATGTGCATCACCTGCCGGTGATGGAGGGCGAAGAGGTGCGTGGAGTGATTGCCCTGTCCGACATCGTCAAGTACGAAAGCCAGAGCAGTCTGTACCTGGTCAGCAACATTTACCACCAGCAGCATGTGCGGGGGCTGAAGAAGGTCAGCCGGGATGTGCGCGACAGCTTCGTGCGAATGGTCAATGAAGACGCCAACTCACACATGATCGGTAGCGCCATGGCCGGTATCGGGCGCAGCTTTACCCAGCGGCTGCTGGAGCTGGGCGAGGAAAAACTGGGACCGCCTCCGGTACCGTACTGTTTTATGGCGCTGGGCTCCATGGCCCGGGACGAGCAACTGGTGGTGACCGACCAGGACAACGCCATGATTCTGGATGACAGTTTTGTCCCCGAAGAGCATGATGCGTATTTCCTGGCACTGGCGAAATTTGTCAGCGATGGCCTGGCCGAGTGCGGCTACACCTACTGCACCGGCGACATCATGGCCACCAACCCGAAGTGGCGGCAGCCGCTGCGGGCCTGGAAGGCGTACTTCACCGACTGGATTGATAATCCGAAGGCCGAAGCCCTGCTCAACAGCAACATTTTCTTTGATCTGGACGGCATCTACGGCCAGACGGAGTTTACCGAACAACTCAAGACCCTGGTGGCGGAAAAAGCCGCCAACAACAAGCGGTTTCTGGCGTTCCTTGCCCGCAACGCCCTGAACCGGACACCACCCATCGGGTTTTTCCGCTCCTTTGTCCTTGAGGAAGGCGGCAAGCAACAGAAAACGTTCAACCTCAAGCGCCGCGGCACCGGGCCGCTGTCTGACCTGATCCGGGTGCATGCGCTGGCTTGCGGCTCCCGGGCCCAGAATTCGTTTGAGCGACTGAAAGCCATCGGCCAGACCAAACTGCTATTGGACGACGACCTCGGCAACCTGAGAGATGCCCTGGAGTTTATTTCCATCGTCCGCATCCGGCACCAGGCCCTGGCCATTGAAGCGGGCCGTGAACCGGACAACAACGTGCGCCCCGAAGACCTCTCTCCGTTCGAGCGCAGCCACCTCAAGGATGCCTTCCAGGTGGTCAGTAATGCCCAGAAATTCCTCCGTTTCCGTTACCAACCACAGGCGGCCCGCCATGTCCCGTGACCGGTCCGGGCCAGCGCCATCCGTGCCCGAGCAGCCCTGGCCCGAGCAGTACCAGGCCCTGGCAGACGCTGCCACCAACCCATTACTGGTGGCCTTTTACCGGGCCGGTTGCCCGGCGCCGGAAACGCCGATGTCGGAGATCCCCATGGTCGCGCTGGATTTCGAGACCACGGGGCTGGATCCCAACCAGCACTCCATTGTCAGCATCGGTCTGGTGCCCTTTACGCTGGATGGCATCCAACTGGGCCGGGCCAGACACTGGATTGTCCGGCCACAACTGCCCCTGCATCAGACATCAATTGAAATCCACGGTATTACCCACAGCGATATCGACAAGGCACCGGATCTGCAAGAGGTGTTGGGGGATCTGTTTGCGGAGTTGAACGGGCGGGTTACGGTGGTGCATTACCGGGCCATTGAGCGCCCGTTTCTGGATGTCGCCCTGAAATGGCGGCTGGGCGAGGGCATCCGGTTTCCGGTGCTGGACACCATGGCCATTGAAGCCCACCTGCACCCGAACCGCCAACCGTCCCGCTGGCAAAAGCTGACGGGGAAAACACCGGTCTCCATTCGATTGGCCGATAGCCGGGCGCGTTATGGGTTGCCTCACTACGCCGCCCATAACGCGCTGATCGATGCCATGGCCACGGCGGAGTTACTGCAGGCTCAGGTGTTGCATCACTTCAACCCACAGACACCGATTGGGGATTTGTGGTTGTAGCTTTGGTGTCGGATCACGCTTTGCCAATCCGACCTACTTGGAGGCTTGGACCTCGTCTATCCACTCGCCATAGCCCGCCGCTTTCATCTCCTCCAGGGGGATGAACTTCATGGCGGCGGAGTTCATGCAGTAGCGCAGCCCCGTGGGCGCCGGGCCGTCGTTGAATACGTGGCCCAGATGGGAGTCCGCGTAGCGGCTGCGAATCTCCGTGCGGCTCATGAAGAACGAGTTGTCTTCCCGCTCAACCACCGCATCCGGCGTGATCGGGCGGGTAAAGCTGGGCCAGCCGGTGCCGGATTTGTATTTGTCCCGGGAGGAGAACAGGGGCTCACCGGAGACAATATCCACGTACAGGCCCGGGCGCTTGTTGTCCCAGTAGCGGTTGTCATACGCAGGCTCGGTGCCGTCTTCCTGGGTCACCTCATACTGCATGTCCGTCAGTTGCTGTTTCAGGGCCTGCGGGTCCGGCTTGACGAACGCCTGGGGATCGAAGCCCCGGTCGGTTTCACCGGTGTTCATCGCCGCCGGCCTGAACCGGGAAAAGTCCAGTTCGTAGTCCTCGCCATACACCTTCTCGATGAACTGGTAACGGCCGGAATTGAAGGTGTACACGTTGTAGCGAACCGGGTTTTTCTTGTAATAGTCCTGGTGGTACTGCTCCGCCGGATAGAAATTTTTCAGCGGCACGATTTCGATCAGTACCGGGTGGTCGTAGACACCGGAGGCCTCAAGCGCCTGCTTGGCCGCCTCCGCCAGGCGCTTCTGCTCGGCATTGTGGTAGAAGATCGCCGGGCGATACTGCTGGCCCCGGTCCACGAACTGGCCCTTGATGTCAGTCGGGTTCATCATCCGCCACAAGCCAGCCAGCAGCCCTTCATAGGTCATCTTGTCGGGATCGTAGTATACCTGCACCGCTTCGGTATGGCCGGTACGGCCAGACGACACCTGCTGATAGGTGGGGTCCGGCTCATCGCCACCGGCGTAACCGGAGACCGCTTCAACCACACCGGGAATCTTTTCGTAGCCGGCCTCCACACACCAGAAGCAACCGCCTGCAAAGGTGGCCACAGCCAGCCCGGGATCGTCGGGCGCAAATTCCGTATCGTTCGTTTCGTGCTTGTCGGCGGTGGCGTAAGCCGTGTAAAAACCACCCACGACGATGAGCGTCAGCGCGCTAAGCATGCCTGTTATCTTGCGTTTCATAAGGAGTCTCCTCTACGTGATTCCATGCTGACAGCGTACCGTCCCGGATTCACGAAAACGTTCAGTGATTCTTACGAATCTATAACGCTGTGGATGATTGTCCGGATGCACCATCCAGCTCATTAACCACCGGTAGCCAGACAGAGAATACGGCGCCGGCGTCGTTGTGGACTGTTAGCCGCCCCTGCTGCAGAAACACCATCCGCTGGGCAATGGCCAGACCAAGCCCGACATGGCCGGTGCGCGAAGCACCGGGAGCCTGATAGAAGGGCTCGAACAGGTGCTCCATATCGGCTGCATCAATGCCAGGGCCGGCATCCGCTATGGTGACCTCCGCGCCGCCATCCCGGAGGATCACACTCAGGGTGACCGCACTGGCCTCGGGCGAGTGGTCGATGGCATTACTGATCAGATTGTCCAGCACCCGTTCGGTCATGGCGATATCAGCCAGCACCCGCACCGGGGCCAGCTCGCGTATGGCCAGGAAAACACCCGCCCGCTCAGCTTCGGGGCGGTGCTTCTGCACCACGTCGTGTAACAGTTCGGCAATCACGAACGGCTCGGGGGCCGGCTGCTTTTCCCGGGCATCCAGAGCCGCCAGTTCGAACAGCTCATCCACCAGGTGCCCGAGCCGGTGGGATTCCGACAGCGCCACGGCCAGGAAGCGGTCGCGTTCCTCGGCGCTGAGGGCGCCCTGCTTCATGCGAACCGCCTCAATATAGCCCTGGATCGACGCCAGGGGCGTGCGCAGGTCGTGGGACACCTGGGCGACCAACTGGCGACGCTGGGCGTCCTTGTCTTTCAGCAGGTCCAACTGGGCGGCAATGCGCTTTGCCATCTGGTCAAACCGGGCCGTGAGGTAGTCAATATCGTCGCCCTTGCCATCCACCGCAGGTGTGCGCTCAGCAGACATGCCGCTCTCAAAGGCCTCCACCCGCTCAGTCAGCCTGGACAACCGGCGGGTCAGCAGCCGGAAAAACACCAGGCCCGCCAGCAGGCCAACCAGCAGGCTCACCGCCAGGGCACCCGCCCCCAGCCGCAACAACCGGTCGCTGTGCACCATGCTTTCGGCCAGATCGTATTCCTCTCCGCGCAACACCACATACAGGTAACCGTTGGGGTTGTCGACGGAGGGCACCGGGGTCACGGAAAAGACCTTGCGACGGTCGTGGCTACGGGGGTCATCGCCCGGCAGTGGGTAGGCGTCGGGGTTGTTCAGCAGGGTTCTGATCGGCGCCAGTGAGACCCGGTTGCGCTTGATCTTGTTCGGGTCAGCGGAATAGGAAAGTATGCGGCCTTCCTGATCCAGCAGATAGATTTCAATGCTGGGGTTAATGGTCATGTACAGTTCGAACAACGCCTTGAGGGCATCGCGGTTGAGCTTGCCATCGGTGACCAGGTTGCGGTCCGACACCAGGTGACGGGCCAGATCCCGGTTGAGCTGATGGCTCACCGCCGCGGAGTACTCCCGCACAGACGCCAGGCTCAGGAAGGTGAACAGACCACCCACCACCAGTAACAGCAGGAACAGGCCCAGCGCCAGCCGGGCATAGAGGGTCCGGAATACCGACAGCGCCATGGTTAATCCATGAACCGGTAGCCGACGCCCCAGACGGTCTGCACGTAGCGAGGGGCGGCGGGGTCGGCTTCAATCTTGTTGCGCAGGCGGTTAATGTGCGTGTTCACGGTGTGCTCGTAACCCTCATGATTGTAGCCCCAGACCGCATCCAGCAACTGCGCCCGGCTGAACACCCGGCCCCGGTGGCTGGCAAAGTGCCACAACAGTTCGAATTCCCGGGCCGTGAGTTCCACTTCCGCCTCCTGCACAAACACCCGGCGCCGGACGGGGTCGATCCGCAACCCGTCAACCTCGACTTCCGGGGCATCCTCTTCCACCGAGCGGCGGCGGGACAGCGCATCAACACGCCGGAACAGGGCCTTGATCCGGGCAGCCAGCTCAGCCACGCTGAAGGGTTTGGTGAGGTAGTCGTCCGCCCCCATCTCGAGCCCCAGCACCCGGTCCAGCTCGGCGCTCTTGGCGGTCAACATCAGCACCGGCACGTAACCGGCGCCGGCCCGAATCTCCCGGCACACCGCCAGGCCATCCAGCCCGGGCAGCATCAGGTCCAGGATCACCAGGTCAACGCCTCCCTCGCGGAAGCGCTCGAGGCCGGTATCGCCCCGGTCCACCAGGACCGCCTGCATGCCCAGGTCGGACACCTGCATGCGCACCAGCTCGCCGATGCCGGGGTTATCCTCAATGATCAGTACCGTTCTTGTCATGGCTTCCGGACTCCGGGCGGGCGCCGCTACTCCATCATCGTGCTTCAAACCTTCGTCCTTTTCCATATCATGTCTTGACCTTCATGCCACTCTCATCACGGCTCGTTAATGAGTGTATGCCGGAATGTTCACAAAACCATCACAGACCCTGCTGCATAGCCGCGTGGGTGTTTAGCCGTTAGAATGAGTTCAAACACCGGCAAGAGGTTTCAGTGGCGGAAAAAATAACCATAAGGGCAACGCCTGCGGATGCCTTCAAGCGGGCCAGGCGGCTATGGCTCAAGGGTGAGCGCATCCACCTGGCGTCCCTGTCGGACGAGCTCAACATCGGCCGGGCCACGCTGTTTCGCTGGGTCGGCAACAAGGATCTGCTGATCGGCGAGGTACTCTGGTCGCTGTATGATCCGCTGCGCCAGGAGGCCCTTGCGATGACTCCGGGAGTGGGGGTCGATTACGTGGTTGGTGTGTACCGGCACATCAACTCAACGGTGTTGCATTTCGGCCCCCTGCGGCGGTTTATCCATCAGGACCCCGAGTATGCGCTGAAAATCCTCACCTCTTCGCAGTCCACCCTTCGCAGCCGCACGGTGGAGGCCAATACCCGCATGCTGCGGGACCAGGTGGCCCAGGGCCATATTACGCCGCCCATGAACATCGAGAGTCTGTCTTACTTCATGGTGCGCCTGGCCGAGGCCTGCCTGTACAGCGACATTCTTGGTGGGCGCGAGCCTCGGGATGAGGAGCTGGAAGATGCCTGTACGGCGGTGCGGATTCTGCTTGGTGGGAAGGTTTGAGGCTGGCCTCTCTCGGGGCTGGTCCCGAGGCGGGGATGCTCCCGCCCCGTGACCGATCTGAACTGAGGGCTTTTTGTCGGATTACGCCGTTGGCTAATCCGACCTACGATGAGGTGGTACAGCAGTACTGTAGGTCGGATTAGGCACAAGCCGTAATCCGACACCCGGCTACCGACAATCCGCCCTTACAACTGCAACGACCGAACCTCCAGAAATTCCTCCAGCCCCCACTTGCCAAACTCCCGGCCGATGCCGGAGTGGCCGAAGCCGCCAAACGGGGCGGCGGGGTTGAACGCGCCGCCGTTGACGAAGACCTGGCCAGTGCGCAGTTTGCTGGCGACCTTCTTCGCCTTGTCGGCATCGCCGGACCAGACCGCGCCAGATAAGCCATACGGAGTGCCGTTGGCGATGCGAATGGCTTCCGCCTCATCGTTGTAGGGAATCACGCACAGGACCGGGCCGAAGATTTCTTCCTGGGCCAGGCGGCTGTCGGGTTTGACATTACCGAACACGGTGGCTTTGACGAAGTAGCCTTTGTCACAGCCTTCCGGCGCTTCCGGGCCGCCAGCCACCAGGGTGTGACCTTCCTCAATGCCGAGCCTGATGTAGTCGATCACCTTGTCACGCTGCTGCGCGGAGGCCAGCGGGCCGAGGCGGGTGGTTTCTTCCAGCGGGTTGCCCGGGGTCATTTTGGCGACGGCGGCGGCGGCCAGTTCGCAGGCCTCGTCGTGGCGGTCCGCTGGCACCAGCATGCGGGTCAGGGCGGTGCAGGTCTGGCCGGAGTTGAGCAGGCAGTTGTTGACAGTGCCTTTCACCGCCGCGCCCAGGTCGGCATCCGGCAGGATCACCGAGGCGGATTTGCCGCCCATTTCCAGGGCAATGCGCTTGAAGTCGTCGGCGGCGGCGTGGGCAATCAGGTGGCCGGTGCGGGGCGAGCCGGTGAAAGACACCATGCGCACGTCCGAATGCTTGATCAGAGTGTCACCCACGGTCTGGCCTTCGCCACACACCAGGTTGAACACACCCTTGGGCAGATCGGTGCCGTCGAGGATATCTGCCAGAATGTAGGCACTCTGAGGCGCGATTTCCGAAGGCTTCAGTACCACCGTGCAACCTGCGGCGATGGCCGGGACGATTTTCAGAATCACCTGGTGCAGCGGGTAGTTCCACGGGGTGATGCAGCCCACCACGCCAACCGGCGCCTTTTGCACTTCCGAGTTGCCCGACTGCTCGGCAAAGGGGAAGTCCGGCAGCATGGTCAGATAACTTTTGGTGACGGTGGCCGGCAGCCCGGCCTGGATGCCGGTGGCCAGCTTGATGGGCATACCCACTTCGCGGCACACGGTTTCGGCGATCTCACCGGCGCGCTCTTTCAGGCCGGCGTGCAACTGCTCCAGCACCTTGATGCGCTGATCGAGGGTGCTTTCAGACCAAATCCCGAACGCCGCATCCGCCGCTGCAATGGCCTGTTCCATTTGCTCGCGATCGGAGGCGGGCACCCTGGCGATCACGTCGCCGGTGCCGGCTTCGTGCACATCGATGGTGTCGCCGGCCCAGGTAACCCACTGGCCGTTGATGTAGTTCTTGCTCAGGTTGTTCATTGCGTCACTCCTTGGTCTGTCTCGAACGATCAAGTCGCCCTTTATTCGAAAACGATCACGCCTCGGGCGTTCTTGCCCGCCAGCATGTCTTCAAACGCCTGGGCGGCGTCATCAATGGCGTAGGTGCGGGTGACCAGTTCATCGAGTTTGAGTTTGCCGGCCTTGTACAGGCCAAGTATACGGGGGAAATCATGCTGCGGGCGGGCAGAGCCCAGCCAACTGCCCTTGAGCACGCGCTCGTCCGCCGGCAGGGTCAGGGTGGTGATGGAGGTTTTGTCTTTCGGGTCGGAGACGCCCACCACAACGGCGGTACCGCCTCGGCCCAGGCATTTATAGGCCTGCTCCACCACGGCGCCGGCACCAACGCATTCGAAGGCGTAATCCACGCCGCCGGTAAGTTTTTTGACGGCCCTGGCGGCGTCTTCCACTTCACTGAGGTTGACGGTGTGGGTAGCGCCAAAATCCCGGGCCATCTGGAGTTTTTTCTCGTTGTTGTCCACGGCGACGATCATTTCCGCGCCAGCGGTGACACACCCCTGAATGGCGTTCAGGCCGACGCCGCCAATGCCGAACACGGCGGTGCGGGAGCCGGGTTCGACTTTCGCGGTGTTGAACACGGCACCGACGCCGGTCATTACCGCGCAGCCGACCAGAGCGGCGTTCTGCATGGGGATGCTCTCGTCAACCTTGACGCAGTTGTCCACGTGCATGGTGGCGTATTCGGCCATCACGCCGCAGGCACCAAATACGTTGAGATCTTCGCCGTCCGCGCCTTTGGTGCGCACGCTGCCATCGGGCAGGGTGAACATGGCTTTGCGGGCGTTTTCGCAGAGTACCGGGCGGCCACGAACGCACTGGCGGCATTTGCCGCACATGGAGATAAAGGAACTGACCACGTGATCGCCTTCTTTGAAAGCGGTAACGCCCTCGCCGACTTCAATCACCACGCCGGCGGCTTCGTGGCCGAGGACCAGGGGCGCCGGGTAGGGGATTTTGCCGGTGGTGGCGGAGTGGTCACTGTGGCAGACGCCGCAGGCGCCGACCTTGATGGTGATTTCGTCCCGCTTTGGGCCTTCCACGGTGATGGTTTCCACCTGAACGGGTTGGCCCCATTCGCGGCAGACAACGGCCTTTGCCTTTCTGTCCATTGTTGTTGGCTCCTTTAATTTGTATCTGTCGGATTACGGCTGCGCCTAATCCGACCTACATGGATACATGGCCGACGCCGCCACCGTAGGTCGGATTAGCCGAAGGCGTAATCCGACAAACATGGTCTCCGCTAAAACTCCGAATCCTGCATACCCAACGCCGTGGTATCCACGGCATTCAACAACTCAGCCAGGCCAACGACCTTCGGCAATTCATACCGGGCAAAATAGTCACAGGCCTTCACCTTACCCTCGTAAAATGCCGCTGTCTGCTCACCGTTACCCTGCAACCCGGCAATGGCCCTGATGGCCTGTCGCATCCAGAGCCAGCCGACGACGGTCTGGCCGAAGGCTTCCAGATAGAGCGAAGCGTTGGCCAGTGCTTTTTCCGTGTTGCCGTTGGCTTTTTCAGCGTTGAGGGTATCCGTTGCCACAGACAGGGCTTTCACTGCCCGATCCAGTTGGTCGGCGCAGGTCGCCAGGCGTTCATTGCCACGAGCTTCGCCGATGGTGGCCTGGATTCGGCTCATCAGCGCCTGATAGAACGTACCGCCGGCCATGGAGACTTTGCGGCCCAGCAAGTCGGTGCCCTGGATGCCGTGGGTGCCTTCATGGATAGGGTTCAGTCGGTTGTCGCGGTAGAACTGTTCCACCGGGTATTCCCGTGTGTAGCCGTAACCGCCGTGTACCTGGATCGCCAGGCTGTTGGCCTCCAGGCAGAACTGGGACGGCCAGGACTTGATGACCGGCGTCAGCAGGTCGAGCAAGCCGGCGGCCAGTTTGCGCTGATCTTCAGTCGCCCCGTGTTTTTTCTCGTCCACCAGCATGGCACCCTGCAGGCACAGGGCCAGGCCCCCTTCCACGTAGGCTTTCTGGGTCAGCAGCATACGGCGGATGTCGGCGTGGCGGATCAGCGGGACTTGTGGCGTATTGGGGTCTTTCTCGCCAACGGGTCGACCCTGTTTGCGGTCACGGGCGTAGTCCAGGGCGTGGAGGTAGCCGGTGTAACCCAACATCACCGAGCCCAGGCCCACGCCAATGCGGGCTTCGTTCATCATGTGGAACATCGCCGCCAGGCCGTTATTGGGCTCCCCCACCAGGTAACCCACGGCGCCTTCCTGCTCACCAAAGTTGAGCATGGTCGAGGTGGTACCCCGGTAGCCCATCTTGTGGATCAGGCCTGCCAGCGCAACGTCATTGCGATCACCCAGACTGCCGTCCTCGTTGACCAGGACCTTGGGGACGATAAACAGCGAAATGCCTTTCACCCCCGGCGGCGCGTCCGGCAAGCGGGCGAGCACCATGTGGATGATGTTATCGCTCAACTCATGGTCGCCGGCGGATATGAAAATCTTGTTGCCAAACAGGCGATAGCTGCCGTCCTGCTGCGGCTCCGCGCGGGTACGCAGGTCCCCGAGGGAGGAGCCGGCGTGGGGCTCGGTCAGGCACATGGTGCCGAAAAACCGGCCCGCCATCATCGGCTCGGCGTACGTTGTCTGCTGATGCTCACTGCCCTGGGCCATGATCAGGTTGGCCGCGGCAATGGTCAGCCCGGCGTACCCCTGAGTGCCCACGTTGGCGCCTTTAAGCATACCCACGCACATCTGAGCGACGGCAGCGGGCAACTGCATGCCACCACGCTCAAAGTCCTGGCCGGCGGCCATCAGGCCGGTGTCCCGCAGCACATCCAGGGCTTTTTTAACTTCCGGGCGCATGACCACCCGGCCGTTCTCGAACCGGGGTTCTTCCTCATCCACCAGGCGGGCGTGGGGGGCAAACTCTTCAGCGGCCACCTTCAGGGCCAGATCCAGAGCCGCCTGAAACGTTTCCCGATTGTGTTCGGTATAACGTGCGTAACCCAATACCTGCTCGACTTCATGGAGCTCGAACAGCTGGAACGCAAGGTCCTGGGTGTTAATGATCTTTTGCTGCATGGCCGCACACTCTTGGTACCTGTCAGCGGGTTTGTCGGATTACGCGTCGCTAATCCGACCTACGGTTGCGGTTTTCCATGTAGGTCGGATTAGGCGCAGCCGTAATCCGACAAGCACAAAGCCTCAGACGACTTCAAACAGGCCAGCAGCACCCTGCCCGCCGCCAATGCACATGGTCACCACCACATACTTCGCGCCCCGGCGCTTGCCTTCAATCAACGCATGACCAGTCAGACGGGAGCCGGTGACACCGTACGGGTGACCCACGGCGATGGAACCGCCGTTGACGTTCAGCTTCTCCATGGGAATACCCAGATGATCGCGGCAGTAGACTACCTGGGAGGCGAAGGCCTCATTCAGTTCCCACAGGTCAATGTCGTCCATTTTGAGGCCGGCCCGTTCCAGCAGGCGCGGAATGGCGAACACCGGGCCAATACCCATCTCATCCGGCTCGCAGCCGGCCACGGCAAAGCCCCGGAAGATCCCCATGGGCTCAATGTTGTGCTTCTCCGCGTAGGTGGCGTTCATCACCGTGCACACGGACGCGCCGTCCGACAGCTGAGACGCGTTACCGGCGGTGACGAACTGGTCATCCCCGCGCACCGGATTCAGGCCCTGCAGGCCTTCCAGAGTGGTATTGGGGCGATTGCACTCGTCCTTTGTGAGGGTAACGTCCTTGTAGCTGACCTCGCCGGTCTCTTTGTCCTTCACCATCATGGTGGTGTCGAAGGGCACGATTTCATCGTCGAACTTGCCGGCTTCCTGGGCGGCAGCGGTACGCTGCTGGGAGATCAGTGCGTACTCATCCTGGGATTCCCGGCTGACACCATAGCGCTGGGCCACAATGTCGGCGGTTTCAATCATCGCCAGGTACAGCTCGGGCTTGTGCTTCATCAGCCACTCGTTGGTGGCGTGAAAGCTGTTGAGCTTGTCGTTCTGCACCAGGGAAATGGACTCCACACCGCCGGCGACCATGGCAGGCACCTTCTCGGAAACCACCCGCTGGGCGGCGATGGCGATGGACTGCAGGCCTGAGCTGCAGAAACGATTGATCGACAGGCCTGCAGTGGTCACCGGCAGACCGGCACGAATCGCTGCCAGGCGAGCCATGTTCTTGCCCTGGGCGCCTTCATGGAAGGTGGCGCCCAGGATCACGTCTTCGACAATGGCCGGATCAATCCCCGCGCGCTGCACTGCGTGCTGGATAACGTGGCCGGCGAGATCCACCGAATGGGTGTTGTTCAGTGCGCCCCGGTAGGATTTACCCAGGCCGGTGCGGGCGGTTGAAACAATAACAGCATCAGACATAAAGAAACTCCTTAAAGATCACCGAATGTGCGCCCTTCGCTCACCAGCTTTTGCAGCAGCGCAGACGGCTTCCACTGCTCGCCACCAAGGTCATCGTAAAACTGCTCCACGGTGCCGAGGATGTTCTCCAGGCCGATCTGATCCGCCCAGAACATGGGACCACCCCGGTAGGCCGGGAAGCCATAGCCATAAATCCAGACCACATCAATATCCAGGGCACGGTCGGCAATGCCTTCTTCCAGAATCTTGGCGCCTTCGTTGATCATCACGTACATGCAGCGCTCGAGGATTTCCTGGTCGGTAATCTCCCGGGGCGTGATGCCCTGCTCTTTCCGGAAATCCGCGATGATCTGATCCACCTCCGGGTCCGGAATCGGCGCGCGGCTGCCTTCCTCATAACGGTACACCCCCGCCATGGTCTTCTGGCCCAGGCGGTTCTGCTCCGCCAGCTTGTCCATCCAGCTCGGCTCCACGGCCTCGCCGGCGTTACGGCGCTCTTCCCGGATGCGGTACCCGACATCAATACCGGCCAGGTCCGACATGGCGAACTGCCCCATGGGGTAACCGAGGTCCGTCAGTACCTTGTCCACCTGTTGCGGCGTGGCCCCCTCGTTCACCAGCGACATGGCTTCGCCACCCCGCTTGTGCAGCATGCGGTTGCCCACAAAGCCATGGCAGTTGCCCACCATAACGCCCACCTTTTTAATCCTCTTGGCAACGGCCATCACGGTGGCCTTCACCTCATCGGAGGTCTTGCTGCCGCGCACGTTCTCCAGCAGCTTCATCACGTTCGCCGGGCTGAAAAAGTGCATTCCGACCACGTCTTCCGGACGTTTTGTGGCGGAGGCAATTTCGTCGATATCCAGCGTGGAGGTGTTGGAGGCCAGGATCGCCCCCGGCTTGCAGACCGCATCCAGCTTGCCAAAGATCTCTTTCTTGATGGCCATATTCTCGAACACAGCTTCAATCACCAGGTCCACATCCCGGAAGTCGTCATACGTCAGACTGCCGGTGATCAGCGCCATACGCTCTTCCACCTGCTGCTGGCTGATGCGGCCTTTCTTCGCAGAGTTTTCGTAGTTTTTGCGGATAATACCCAGCCCCTTGTCCAGGGCTTCCTGCTTCACTTCCACAATCGTCACGGGGATGCCGACATTGGCGAAGTTCATGGCGATACCACCACCCATGGTGCCCGCGCCAATAATGCCCACGCTGTTCACATCGCGCACCGGTGTGTCTTTTGACAGCCCCTTGACCTTGGACGCTTCCCGCTCAGCAAAGAAAGAGTGAACCAGGCCGCCACGCTGCGGGGATTCCATGCACTCCATGAACAGTTCCCGCTCACGCTTCATGCCTTCCTCGAACGGCAGGCTGAAGGCTGCTTCCACCGCATCCACACACTTGAACGGTGAGAACAGGCCACGGGCTTTCTTTTCCAGACCGGCGCGGAACTGCGCGAACACATCACTGCTCCTGTCGGCCTCCAGCTTGTCGGTGAGATCGCGCACCCGGCGCACCGGCCGGCCTTCCTCGGCCACTTTCCGGGCGTATGCTAGACCGACAGCCCTGATATCACTGCCGTCGTCAACGGCATCCACAATGCCCAGGGCCAGGGCCTCTTTGGCGCCAACGAATTCACCGGACGTGATCATCTCCAGGGCTTTCCGGGCGCCGGCCAGTCGCGGCAGGCGCTGGGTACCGCCGGCACCGGGCAGCAGGCCCAGCTTCACTTCCGGCAGACCCACCTTGGCACTGCTCAGGGCCACCCGGTAATGGCAGCCCAGGGCGGTTTCCAGACCGCCACCGAGGGCGGTACCATGGATAGCAGCGACAACCGGCTTGTCACTGTTCTCGTACTGATTAATAACGGAAGGCAGACTTGGCTCCTGCATGGGTTTGCCAAATTCGCGGATATCGGCACCGGCAATAAAGGTGCGGCCTTCGCACACCAGCAACAGCACCTTGGCGTCTGCGTCTTTCTGACCCTGCTCAAGCGCGGCCACCAGGCCGGAGCGAACCGCGTGGCCGAGGGCGTTCACCGGCGGATAGTTCACGGTAATCACGCCAATGGCGCCTTCCCGGTTGTAAGTTACGACCTCGGACATAATTCCTCCTCGCTTTCTATGGAATGTAGTTTTAACAAGCGAAACATAAGTACGATTTAATAGAAGTTTTCGGCAGGTTTCAACCATCAATTAAATGACAGGCACAAAAAAACCCTGGGACTAGTCTCAGGGTTTCTGGCAGAAGTTCGGGGGAGCTGGCGGGCAGGGCGTTCTGAAACCGTGCGGAGCCAGGGATGGTGGAGCCGAGCGTACAGGGATGTATTTACAG
>CBIHLH010000053.1:0-23576 GCA_966210405.1 uncultured Marinobacter sp. | reverse complement strand
GTCTACGCCGAGTCCGTCCGGGTCGGTGGCGACAAGTTCGACGAAGCCATCGTGACCTACGTGCGCCGCAACTACGGCAGCCTCATCGGTGACTCCACCGCCGAACGCATCAAACACGAAATCGGTTGCGCCTATGAAGGCCTCGAAATCCGCGAGATCGACGTTCGCGGCCGCAACCTGGCGGAAGGCGTACCCCGGGCCTTTACCCTGAACAGTGAAGAAATTCTCGACGCACTGCAGGAGTCCCTGGCGCAGATCGTCCAGACCGTGAAAAGCGCACTGGAACAGTCGCCGCCGGAACTGGCCTCCGATATCGCCGAGCGCGGTATCGTCCTGACCGGTGGCGGGGCCCTGCTGCGTGGGCTGGACAAACTGATCAGCGAAGAAACCGGCCTGCCGGTGATCATCGCTGAAGACCCGCTGACCTGTGTCGCCCGGGGTGGCGGCAAGGCGCTGGAAGTGATTGACCGGGGTGGCATCGGAATGTTCTCCCAGGAGGGATAATCCTGTGGGGAGGGCTCGCCATTAAAACCATCTTTGTCCAGGGCCCGGTACCCGGTTTCAGGTTGCTGCTGGTCGTGATTATCTCGTTGGCCCTGATTGTCGCCGACCAGAAACTTGATCGGGTTGACCAGGTGCGCAGTACACTCGGAACCGGCCTGGCGCCGGTTTACTGGCTGGGTAACGCACCCTACCAGTTCAGCGATTGGGTGGCTGGCCTGTTTACCACCCGCGAAGACCTGCGGCAGGAAAACGAAGCCCTCCGGGCCCGCCTGCTGATCCTCGAGCGTCGGGCCCTGAAGTACGCCGCCCTGGCGTCCGAAAACAACGAACTCCGCCGTCTGATGAACTCCTCCGAAGTGCTCGACGACCGGGTTATTGTGGGAGAGGTCGTTGGGGTATCCCCGGATCCGTTTTCCCACGAAATTATCATCAACAAGGGCCGCCGTGACGGCCTCGATAATGGCCAGGCCATTCTTGATGCCCATGGCCTGATGGGCCAGGTCGTCCAGGCCAGCCAACTGACCTCCCGCGTGTTACTGGTCTCCGACAGCAGCCATGCGGTACCAGTGGAAGTGGTGCGTAACGGGCTGCGGGCGGTCTTGCTGGGTACCGGTGATACCGATGCCCTTGAACTGGTGCACGTACCGGATACCGCCGATATCCGGGAGGGCGACTTACTGGTCAGCTCTGGTTTGGGTGGACGTTTCCCCAGAGGCTATCCGGTGGCGACGGTGACCAGCATCACCAAGGAGCCCGGTGAGCCTTTTATGTCCATCCAGGCGACACCCAAGGCCGAGCTGAACCAGAGCCGGCTGGTGTTGGTGGTGTTCCCGCCGGAAACCCCACGGGAGCCCGATGAGCTCTCACCGGGCAACCCGGACAGTCCAGGCCCGTCCCCGACCGCTGAGGAGCAGAGCTGATGCTGTCGGTAATCAGTTATCCCGTTTTTGCCCTGTCCGTCGTGGTTGCGCTGGTACTGAGTATTTCCCTGTTTCCTGTGGGCTGGTTTGAATTCCGGCCGGAGTGGCTTGGTCTGGTGGTATTCTACTGGACCTTCCGGGCGCCAGCCCAGTTCGGCATTCTTCTGGCCTGGTGCCTGGGGCTGCTGCTGGATGTGCTGGAGGCCACGCCGCTTGGGGTCAACGCCCTGGCCATGGGTCTGATTGCGTTCCTGGTGCTCACCATCCATCAACGGCTGCGTATGAATCCGATGCCCCAGCAGTGCCTGATGGTGTTCCTGCTGCTGGGGATCAACCAGATGCTGGTGCACTTCATCAAACAGATATTCGGGGGTGAGGATGCCGGCTTCAGTTATCTCTGGCCAGCACTGACCAGCGCTCTGGTGTGGCCAGTGTTCAGTATCCTGCTCGACAACATCAATCGAAAACTGGGTTAGCGATGGCATCCATGATTCTCGCGTCTGCGTCACCGCGCCGCGCGGAGTTGCTGGCACAGATTGGCGTTCCGTTTACCACCTGCCCGGCGGACATTGACGAAACGCCACTGCCTGGGGAGGCTCCGGACGCCTATGTCGGGCGTATGGCCCACGACAAGGCACGGATCGTGGGACAGAAGGCTCCCGGGCAACTGGTTCTGGGTTCCGACACCTCGGTGGTGCTTGAGGGTGCCATCCTTGGCAAGCCCTCGGACGAGGCTGATGCCAGGGCCACCCTGATGCGGTTGTCTGGCCGGACGCATCAGGTGCTGACCGCTGTCGCCCTGATCCGGGATGCGGAATGCCGGGCTACCCTGGTGATCACCGATGTGAGTTTCCGGACGCTTGAGCCGGATGAAATCGACGCCTATCTTGCCACCGGCGAACCCATGGACAAGGCCGGAAGTTATGGCATCCAGGGACTTGGTGGTATTTTTGTGAGGGAACTGAAGGGGAGCTACAGTGCCGTGGTCGGACTGCCGTTGCAGGAAACCGCGACATTGCTGGCGGATGCCGGTTGCCCTGTCTGGAAACACTGGTCGCACCGCCCGGGGAGCCAAGCATGAGTGAAGAAATCCTGATCAACGTCACACCGGTGGAGACCCGGGTTGCCCTCGTCGAGAACGGTATGCTTCAGGAAGCCTACATCGAGCGCACCAGCCGCAAAGGCATCGTCGGCAATATCTACAAGGGCAAGGTGGTTCGGGTTCTGCCCGGCATGGAAGCGGCGTTTGTGGATATCGGCCTGGAACGGGCGGCGTTTATACATGCATCGGACGTGATCACCAGTGAGTCGACGTCGGACCAGTTGGCGGATGCCCCGAAAACAGTGCCGGACATTCGTACCCTGTTGCGGGAAGGCCAGTCGCTGGTGGTTCAGGTCACCAAGGATCCGATCGGCACCAAGGGTGCCCGGCTGACCACCCAGCTGTCGATTCCCTCCCGGTACCTGGTGTTCATGCCGGGGGTGAGCCATGTGGGTATTTCCCAGCGCATCGAGGACGACACCGAGCGCGGTCGCCTGAAAACACTGATTGAGGAAGCCGCCGCGCAGCAGCCGGACATCCAGGGCGGCTATATCATCCGCACGGCGGCGGAGGCCGCGCCGGCTGCGGATCTGATCGGTGATATGAATTACCTGCACCGCCTCAGCCACTCCATCCACGAGCGGATCGGGCGGGTGCAGGCGCCTGCGGCCGTGTATCAGGACCTGCCCCTGTTCATCCGGACCATCCGCGACCTGGTCCGGCCCCAGACCGAGAAGGTCCGCATTGACAGCCGCGAGAGTCACCAACGGGTGATGGAGTTCGTGGAAGAGTTTGTCACGGAATTTGCCGACAAGGTGGAGTACTACCCTGGCGAGCGCCCGATCTTCGACCTGTACTCCGTGGAAGACGAAATACAGAAAGCGCTCAGTCGCAAGGTGCAGCTCAAATCCGGTGGCTATGTGATTATCGACCAGACCGAGGCGATGACCACCATCGATATCAACACTGGCGCCTTTGTCGGCCATCGCAATCTTGAAGAAACTATCTTCAAGACCAACCTGGAGGCGGCCCGGGCCATCAGCCGTCAACTGAGGTTGCGCAATCTCGGCGGTATCATCATTATCGACTTTATCGATATGGAAGACCCTGAGCACCAGCGCCAGGTGCATCGCATGCTTGAGAAAATGCTGGAGCGGGATCACGCCAAGACCAAGATTACCGGGGTATCGGAACTGGGCCTGGTGGAAATGACCCGGAAACGCACCACGGAAAGCCTCGGGCAGGTGCTGTGCGAACCCTGCCCGATCTGTGACGGCCGGGGCTTCCTGAAAACCAGCGAAACTGTCTGCTATGAAGTGTTCCGGGAGATTCTCCGGGTCAATCGCGCCTACGATGCCGAAAGTTACCTGGTCATGGCGTCCCAGAGTGTGGTGGACCGGTTGCTGGACGAAGAATCCGACAACGTTGCGGACCTGGAAACCTTTATCAGCAAGACCATCCGGTTTCAGGTTGAGCCATTCTACAGCCAGGAACAGTACGATGTTGTTCTGCTCTGACCCAGGGGCAATCCGCCAGCGCCCGGAGTAATCACCGATGTCGCCCACTGGTCGCGAACCGCACGCCCCCGACAACCTGCCCGATACCCCACCGGTCCGGGCGGCCGCCCGGGTCTCCACGGTTATCTGGTGGTTTCTGTTGGTTGTGCTGGTGCTGTCTGCCCTGTTTGCCGGCGTCGGCCGTCAACTGACCCAGAATATCGACGCCTTCCGCGACGACCTCACCCGGGAACTGTCCCAACGCCTGGATCATGAGGTCCGCATCGGCAGTCTGTCCTCCCGCTGGTTCTGGCTTGACCCCTCGTTTACCGCCCGGGATATCCGGATTACCAACCCGGAATCCGGCGTGACCGTGGCCAGGCTTCAGCATCTGAGGATCCGGTTTGATGCCCTGGCTTCGCTCATGCGCCTGCGTGTGGTCTTCGAGGATTTTGAAGCCGATGGGCTGGACATCGTGCTGGCCCAGACCCCGGGCGGCGATCTGTCGGTGCGCGGCGCGGACCTGCAGGCGCCGGTCAGCAACCAGTTGCAGGCCTGGCTGAAGCTGGCGGGGGACTGGTTGTCAGAACCCTATGTCAAGGTGACCCGGGTCAACCTGGGAATCCGCGACAACCAGGGCAACCTGCGCCATCTCGATATCCCGCAACTGGACCTGGTGTACCGGCGGGGCCTGTTTCGGGCGTCTGGTCGCGCCATGCGCTCCGGCACCACCCAGCAACTGGCCAGCTTTGCCCTGGTGGGGCGGCATTTTTTCCAGGGTGGCTTTACCGGGCAGGTCTATCTCGATGTTGATTCCGGACGTTTGTTCGACGGGCTGATTGATGAATACCCATGGCGTAACATCCGGGTGGAGGGGTTTGATCTGGGCGGCGAGGCCTGGCTGACCTTCCGGGACGGCACGTTGCAACAGGTCAATGGCCGGGTGCAGACACCGTATCTGCAACTGGGGGTGGGGCAGCAGTCCCTGGCGCCCCTGGAGGGCATTCAGGCCCGTTTTGGCTGGCGCCGTCACAGTCAGGTCATGGCCGGACAGGGGGATGCCGACCGCACGGCCGGCACCATTGGCGAGTTGCACCTGAAGCAATTGCAATGGACCTGGAATGGCGACCAGGTGCCGCCCTTCAGTGTGCGACTGGCGACGCGCGGCGGGACCACCTCGGTGACGGCCGATGCCCTGCCGCTGGCTCCTCTTCGGCGCCTGGTAGTCAGCCTCGGGGTATTGCCAGAGTACGCCACCGACGCGCTGGGGAACTACCGGCCCGGGGGCTACCTGGATCGTATGTCCCTGCGATTCCCGGTGCCGGACAAAGGCTTTGAGTTGTCTGGCCAGCTTCGCCAGGTCAGCGTGGAGGCTTATGACGGCGCACCCGGCGCGGCGGGCCTGAACGGATTTCTCTATCTCAACCGGGAGGCGGGCTACACTGAGATTCATGCCGGCGATGAACCGGTGTCCCTCGGATTCCCGGAGCTGTATACATCCGCCTGGTCGTTTCCCCGTTTCGACGGGACGGTTGCCTGGCAACTGGAGGGGCCGGTGACTCGCGTGTTTGGCGACGGTATCCGGATGCAGTATGGGGAGAACACCCGAATCAAGGGAGCCTTTGACCTGCGCCTGGAGCGTGGTGGCGAGGATAATCTCGGGCTACGAATTGGCGTTGAGAACGGCACGGCAGACATGCTGTCAGCGTTTGTGCCGGCGAAAGTGGTGAACCCCGGGCTGGTTGACTGGCTGACCACGGCAATACCGGAGGCAGACGTCCGTTCCGGTGTTTTTTACGGCCATGGCCAGATCGGATCGGATGCGCCCGATGGTTCATTTGTCTCCTCCATGTGGTATGAGTTCGACAATGCCACGGTCCGGTACGATGAGCGCTGGCCTGCGGTCACCGAGGCCCGGGGCCGGGTTGAAGTCCACAACGGCGATACCCGGGTCACTCTGGCGTCCGGTCTGACCGGCGGCCTGACGGTGACGCAGGCCACGGTGACGGCGACGCCCGGTGAATCCGGCACGCAACTGCGGGTAGACGCGGCTGCGGATGTTCCAGGCAGTGCCCTGGACTTCTGGCTGACCAACAGCCCGGTCGGCGACATGGCCGGCGCGGAGGCCCGCAATCTCCGGGTTGAGGGGGCGTACCAGCTTGACCTGGGGATGGATCTGCGGCTGGGAACCGGGGGCGATCCGGTGGTGGAACTGGCCGTGGCAAGCACCGATGGCACCATCACCTACGTACCCGCAGGGCTGAGCTGGCAGAACGTCTCCGGTGAACTGACGTACCACAGCAACGACGGATTCTCCGGTAACCCCCTGTCTGCGCGTTTCTTTGACCGGCCGGTCACTATTGCCCTGAGCCAGAACCGGAAGGCCAGTGCGCTGACCGTGCGCCAGAGTGGCACGTTGAATATCCGGGAGGCGCTGGAAAGGGCAGGGGCGGATCCGGACCGCACCTACGGTTTGCAGGGCAGGCTGGACTATAGCGCGATGCTCGATGTGGGAGCGGACACCACGTCAGTGATCCGGGTCCGCTCAAACCTGGAGGGGCTTGCGGTCAACTGGCCGGAACCTTTGGCCAAGGCCGCAGGCGAGGTGGCCCCGCTGGAGGCCCGGATCGATCCGTCGGCGCCGAGTGGGCTGGCGATCACCGGAACCTGGGAAAACCGGATGAGTTTTGATCTGCAGTGGCAGGACACCGGGTTTGACCTCAGTCTCGACCGGCTCTATCTGGGCCCGCATACCCTCACCGACATCAGGATCAACGCCCTGGACCTGGGTGACCGGTGGGTGGTGAGCACACGCTCGGAGCGAGCGGTGGGCCGTGTGGTGCTGCCGGATGACGGTGGCCTGATCAACGCCGACTTCGAGACCGTAAGATTGTTGCGCAGCGATACGGAGGCTCCGCAGGAGGCCGAACTGTTGACGCTTGAGGAGCAACTGGAGGCGTTCCGGTCCCTGGACATGGGGGCGTGGCCCGATGTGGATGTCACCATCGCCGATCTCCAGCTCAACGATGATCATCTCGGTCGCTGGTCGTTCCGGCTTCGGCCGGAGCCCTATCTGCTCAGGGTCAATGGTATCGAGGGGCGGCTCAAGTCTCTGACATTATTGGGAAATATGACCTGGAGTGTCGTCAATGAGCGAGAGAACAGCCGGTTTGAAGGTACCATCTCCGGCGGGCAGTTGGCGGATCTGGACGGTCTGTTTGCGACCGATATCCCGCTCACCAATGAGCAGACCAGTCTGGAGCTGGACCTGGACTGGCCGGGCCGGCCGGATGAGTTCGCTCTCAAGGGGCTGAGTGGTTCGGTCAGCCTGCGGCTTGATAACGGCGTGATTCTGGAACAGAACAACACCGCCCAGGTGTTCCGGGTGTTCAATTTGCTGAACTCGGATACGCTCTGGCGCCGGCTGAAGCTGGATTTTTCCGACCTCTATGAGCGTGGTGTCGCCTTCGATGCCATTTCCGGAAAGGCCCAGATCGTGGACGGCCTGATCACGCTGGACCCGGAACTGCAGGTGGTGGGGCCGTCCGGCGCGTTCAAACTCAGTGGCAGTACCGACATGCCCGATGAAACGCTGGACATGCGCCTGGTGGTGGTGCTGCCGCTGACCCAGAACCTGCCACTGGCGGCACTGTTGCTGGGGGCGGGAGCGCCCATTGGCGGTGCGCTGTTTGTGCTGGACAAGGTGCTGGGCGATCCTCTCAGTAAGCTGACCAGTGCGACCTACCATGTGACCGGCACCTGGGACGATCCGAAGGTGGATCTGCAGCGGGTGTTCGACACCGGTGAATAACAGGAGACCCCTGGCATGAATCACGTTACAGGCAATCGGGTGGCGGCCATTCAGATGGTCAGCACCCACGATATCGACCATAACCTGTCGGAAGCACGCCGGCTCCTGGCCCGGGCGACCAGTGACGGCGCCCGGGTGGCGGTACTGCCGGAGAACTTTGCGATCCTGGCGACTCACCAGATGCTGGACCGTGGGCGAGGGGAGAGCGGCGGTGCGCCGGTGATCCGGTCGTTTCTGGCCGAGCAGGCCAGACAGCTGGGCCTGTGGATTGTCGGTGGCTCCATGCCCCTGGCCGCCCGGTCGGACGGCTCCGCGATCAGTGACCGGGTCCGGGCCAGTTGCCTGGTGTTTGACAGCGAGGGGTGTGAGGTGGCCCGGTACGACAAGATCCACCTGTTCGATGCCATGGTTGAGGATGCCCACGGCCAGTACCGGGAGTCGGATACCTTTGAACCGGGCGACCAGGTGATTTGTATAGACACTCCGGCGGGCCGGCTGGGGCTGGCCATCTGCTACGATTTGCGGTTCCCCGAGTTGTTCCGGGCCTTGCGGCAGCAGGGTGCGGAATGGGTGTGTCTGCCGAGCGCGTTTACCTGGCAAACCGGCGAGGCTCACTGGCATCCCCTGATCCGGGCGCGGGCCATTGAAAACCAGGTGTGGGTGGTGGCCGCCGGGCAGGGAGGCCAGAACAGCAAGCGCCGGAAAACCTACGGCCACAGCCTGATCTGTGATCCCTGGGGCAGAGTGGTCGCCGAGCAGGAACAAGAGGGCCCGGGCGTGGTGGCCGCGGAACTGGATGGGGAGCAACTCCGGACGCTGCGCGAGCGCATGCCGGTATGGTCCCACCGACGGTTGTAGGCGTCTGCGTCAGCCCATGGCTTCGACGTCGTCGATGCACTCGCGAAGATACCGGAACAGTTTTCGGGCTTGCCCGGTATTGTTCTGTTTTTCCACGTCTTTCCGGGCATTTCGTGCCAGGTTGCGCAGGTGCTGCATATCCGCACTCGGGCAGTAGCCGAAGAATTCTCCAACCACGGAATCGCCTTCGGAAATCATCCGGTCCCGCCAGCGTTCCGCCAGGTGATGACGGCGCGTGTGTTCTTCACTGCCAGCGTCAAAGGCGTCGATGGCTTTTTCCAGGGCTTCCGGATCGGTTTCCTGACGGATGATCTTGCCAATGTACTGCAGATGGCGGCGCTTGGCCTCGTTCTGACGAATGCGCCGGGATTCCCCGATGGCGGCCCGCAGTGTGTCGCTGATCGCCAGGGTTTCCAACTGATCGTTGCTTAGGTCCAGCATGCGCTTGCCGAGACCCTGAAGGGCGTGCATTTCCCGCTTGAGTTGGGATTTGCTGGGGCCGTCGTATTCCGGCGCTTCGTTGTCGTCTCGTTGATTACTCATAATGTTGCCCGCTTGTCGGGTTACGCGTCGCTAACCTGACCTACATGAAGTTGAATATTTACCGCCGGATGTCGGGTTACGCGTCGCTAACCCGACCTACGTGAAACTGAATACCCATGGCCGGATGTCGGCTTAGCGACGCGTAATCCGACATCCGGTTCAGGCATAGAAAATAGTTGCCAGGCCAAGGAAGGCCATGAAGCCAATCACATCCGTCACGGTGGTCAGTATAACGCTGCCGGCCAGGGCCGGGTCGATGTTCCTGGATTTCAGGAACAGGGGCAGGACCGTGCCCACCAGGGCGGCCGCCACCAGGTTGATGATCAGGGCCGCGGCGATCAGGCCGCCAATCAGCAGGTCCTGGAACCAGGCCATGGCGGCGGTGGCCACCACCACGGCCCAAAGCAGGCCGTTCAGGATGCCGGACAGGAATTCCCGGTTCAGCAGCCAGCCGACATTCGCCCCGCTGATCTGGCCCACGGCCATGCCCCGGATGACCAGGGTCAGGGTCTGGCTGCCGGCGATGCCGCCCATGCTGGCGACTATGGGCATCAGGACCGCCAGGGCGACGACCTTGGTAATGGTTTCCTCAAACAAGCCGATCACTGCTGACGCGAGAAAGGCCGTGAGCAGGTTAATGCCCAGCCAGACCGCCCGGCGGCGGGTGGTTTTCCAGATCGGGGCGAAGGTGTCTTCGTCTTCATCCAGGCCCGCCATACTCATCAGGGAGTGATCGGCGTCCTCCCGGATAACGTCCACCACGTCATCGATGGTAATACGACCCAGTAGCCGACCGTCTTCGTTCACCACCGGCGCGGAAATCAGGTCGTAACGCTCGAACAGTGTCGCCACCTTGGTATCAGACAGGGTCACATGGATCGGCTCGATATCCGTGTCCATCACTTCCCGTACGGTGGCCGCGGGATTGGATACCAGCATTTTGGTAATCGGCAGCATGCCGATGAATTCGTCTCGCCGGCTGACAACAATCAGGCTGTCGGTCATTGGCGGCAGGTTGCGGTGCCGGCGCAGGTAGCGCAGTACCACGTCAATGCTGATGTCCGGGCGCACCGTGATGGTGTCCGTGTTCATCAGGCCACCGGCGGTGTCCTCGGGGTAGGACAGCACTTCCTCCACCCGCTGCCGGTCCTGCTCGTCCATGGTGTCCAGGACTTCCTGGATCACGGTATCCGGCAGTTGCTGCAGCAGGTCGGCCAGGTCGTCTGATTCGAAGTCCTCAATGATGTCCGCCAGTTCCTGGGCGTTCAACTGGCTCAGGAAATAGCCGCGGATATCATCATTCAGGTACTGTAGGACCTCCCCCTCCAGTTGCTTGTCGACCAGGTTCCAGAGCAGGGCCCGCTGCCGGGGCGGAGACGATTCGAGCAGGTGAGCAATATCGCTGGGGCTCAGGCCGCCGTTGAGGATGCGGGCCACCTGCTTCAGGGCGCCACTGTCGAGTGCCTCGCTCAGGGACCGAAGGCGCTGGCGGGCCTGGCTTTTTTCCAGAATGTCGGTCATGGAGGCCTACTCGCCTTCGCCGAAGTAGTCGTCGATCAGTGCGACCAGGGCGTCAATGGCTTCCTGTTCATCCGGACCGTCGGCCATCAGTTCCACGTCTGTGCCTTTGCTGGCAGCCAGCATCATCACCTGCATGATGTTCTTGGCATCCACCTCGCGGCCTTTGCCACAGACCCTGACGGTGCTGTCAAACTCCGACGCGGTGGCCACCAGCTTTGCGGTTGCCCGGGCGTGCAGGCCCAGTTTGTTAATGATGGTAATAGGGCGGCGAATCATGTCCGTTCAGGTCTCGTCGCGGTTCTGCAGGTGCGGAAGCTCCGTGTGTCGCACCTGAACGTTGCTGTACTTGGTCCGGAAGTGCTGGCCCAGTTGTTCACAGACGTACACTGACCGGTGCTGGCCGCCGGTACAGCCGATGGAGATGGTCATGTAGCTGCGGTTGCTGTCGGCGAACGCGGGCAGCCAGCTCTCCAGAAAGGCGGTCAGGTCCTCCACCATCTTGCGGCTGGCCGGCTCCTTCTCCAGGAAGTCTATGACCGGCTGGTCGGTGCCCACGAACTGCCTGAGGCTATTGTCCCAGTATGGGTTTGGCAGGCAACGGACATCGAATACATAGTCTGAATCCAGGGGGACGCCGTGCTTGAAACCGAACGACTGGAACAGCAGGGCCAGTTCCTGGTCCTTGCGGCCCACCACCCGCTGTTTGACCATGTCGCGCAGTTCGTACATGGACATGCCGGTGGTGTTGATATAGAGATCGGACAACTTGGACAGGGGTTCCAGCAGCATTTTTTCGTTACTGATGGCCTCCCGCAGCGACGTGGTGTCGTTGCTGAGCGGGTGCTTGCGCCGGGTGGCATGAAAGCGCTGCAGCAACGATTGCTCGTCGGCGTCCAGAAAAATGATTTCCACGGTGACGTGTTCATCCCGCAGGCTGCGGTAAATCTCTTCGAAGTTGGCCAGTTCCGCGGACAGGTTGCGGGCATCTATACTTACCGCCATCTTGCCCAGGCGCGTTGGCGCCGTCTGCTTGGCCGCCTCGCGGGTGAGCGGGAACAGCAGTCCGATAGGAAGGTTGTCGATGCAGTAAAACCCGAGGTCCTCCAGCACATGAAGCGCCGTACTCTTACCGGAACCGGATCTGCCACTGACAATGATCAGCTTCATGGACAACGTGCCTTTTATCGGAATGAGTCTCAGCCTTTCTGGGCTGTCATGCGCCCATAGAGCGTGTTGGCGTCTTCACTCTGCCTGAGCCGGTCGCAGAAACTCCGCTCATTGAATTTTTCCGCGAGCTGGCTGAGTAGTTCAAGATGCTCGCTGGTGGCTTCCTTGGGGACGACCAGGGCGAACACCAGATCCACCGGCTGGTTATCAATGGCATCAAACTCGACGCTCTCTTCCAGCGTCAGCAGCACGCCCACCACGTGGTCGAGCCCCTCGAGGCGGCAGTGCGGAATGGCAATGCCCTGGCCGATGCCGGTGCTGCCCAGCCGCTCCCGCCCGATGAGGTTGTTGAAGATCTGGGTTTCGCTGAGGGTTTCATCGCGGTGATGAATCTGCTCGGCAATGTACTCCAGAACCCGCTTCTTGCTTGAGGCCGGTACCCGGCAAAGAGCCAGTTCCGGAACAAGAATGTTGTCTATGGTCAGGGGTGTCTCGCTCATGACTCGACTGCATTTCCGTAAAAAAAAGGCTGCGACACGTCACTCTGTGTCGCAGCGCGATTAGTTGATACGCATGGAAACAGGCCGCTAGCGGGCGCCGTTTCCGTGCATCCGGTCGACATTCTTTTCCTTGTGCTTGAGGATCTGCCGGTCGAGCTTATCGATCAGGCCGTCGATGGCGGCGTACATATCCTCGTTTTCAGCCTTTGCGTGAATCTCACCACCGATCACGTGCAGCGTCGCTTCCGCTCGCTGGCGTACTTTTTCGACTTCCAGGGTCACCTGACAATTGCTGATATGGTCGAAATGACGCTCCAACTTTTCAAATTTTTCGGAAACATAATCCTTCAGTGCGGGAGTCAGTTCTACGTGATGGCCTGAAATGTTGAGTTGCATAGGCGTCTCCTGTTGTCATCGTGCCAGCCCCGGAAGGCCGGCCTGAGTGCAGGCGCATGGTGCGCCGGCGAATGCATGTGTACAACGGTCGCAGCCGTCAGACCAGTCGCTTGCGCTCGTTGGAGGGCGGAATGTGCATCGCCTCCCGATACTTGGCAACGGTACGTCGCGCAACCTTGATTCCCTGTTCCCCTAGCATGGCCGCAATTTTGCTGTCGCTCAACGGCTTTTTGGGCGTTTCCGCCGCAACCAGCTTCTTGATCATGGCGCGGATGGCTGTTGACGAGCACTCTCCTCCTTCATCGGTACTGACATGGCTGGAGAAAAAATACTTCAGCTCGAAAATACCCCGTGGCGTGTGCATGTATTTCTGCGTGGTCACCCGCGAGATGGTTGACTCATGCATCTCCACGGCCTGGGCGATGTCTGAGAGTATCAGCGGCTTCATGGCCTCCTCGCCCTGGTCCAGAAAGCCCTGCTGGTGCTCGACGATGCGCGTGGCGACCTTCAGCAGGGTTTCGTTGCGACTCTGCAGGCTCTTGATAAACCATTTCGCTTCCTGGAGCTGGTCCCGGAGGTAGGTGTTATCGGCACTGCTGTCCGCTCGCCGTATAAGAGAAGCATAGCTGGCATTCACGCGGATGCGCGGTGCAATTTCCGGATTCAGCTCCACCCGCCAGCGACCGTTGTGTTTGCGCACGATGACATCCGGAATCACGTAATCCGGTTCGGCCCGGTCAATAACGTCGCCTGGGCGTGGATTCAGGGCGGTGATCAACGTCAGCACGTCCCGTAGCTGATCTTCCTTGAGACGGCTGCGACGCAGAAGCTGGGCGTAGTCGCGGTTGCCGAGCAGGTTGATGTAATGGGTGATCACGAGCCGGGCCTGGGCCAGCCACGGGGTGTCTGGTGGTAACTGGTTGAGCTGGATCAGCAGGCACTCCTGGAGATTCCGGGCAAACACTCCGGGCGGATCGAAGTGCTGCAGGCGGTGCAGCACAGCCTCCACTTCGTCCAGTTCCAGGGGGTCTTCGTCGGTATCGTCCAGCAGGCCGGCATGGATCTCGTCCAGCGAACTGGTGAGGTAGCCCCTCTCGTCCACCGCATCCATCAGGGCGTGGGCGATGGCCTGGTCGCGCTCGCTCAGCGGCGTCAGGTTAAGCTGCCATTCCAGGTGATCCCGAAGGGTTTCGGTGGGGGAGTTACGGGTTTCGAAATCGTGATCGCTTTCGTCGTCGTTACGTCCGGCCGGCGCCGGTGCGGACTGGTAGATGTCGTCCCAGGCGGTATCGACCGGGAGGTCGTCCGGGATGGCGTCGGGAATCTCGTTCTCGGACGACCAGTCCGGCCCGTTTTCGTTCTCATCCCAGTCGGGGCTGGTATCGGGCGCACTGTCGGCCACTGGGTCGGTGGCGGGTTCATCCTGGTGGTTGTTCTCTTCCGCGGCTGACGCCTCGATGTGGTCGTCGTCTTCGGAGGTTTCCAGCATGGGGTTGGATTCCAGGGCCTGCTGGATTTCCTGCTGGAGATCGAGGGTGGAAAGCTGCAAGAGCCGGATCGCCTGTTGCAGCTGGGGCGTCATGGTCAGGCTTTGACCCAGCTTTAACTGTAGGGAGGCTTTCATCACCATGATTCAGGATCCGTCACTCATCGATACGCATTCGTAGCAGCTCCACGGCGCTTGTTCTGGGAAAAAGCTTTGTAAGCCGGATACTTGCCGTGGTTTTTCAAATCCCCTGCAAGTTCTTTGCCGAGTTTACTTGCTCGCGATCATCAACACAATCAGCAAGGCCGTCACAGCCGGAACTCATTGCCCAGGTATACTTCCTTGACCTGCTGGTTGGCCAGGATGGCCTCAGCATCGCCGGAGGCAATGATATGGCCGCCGGAGACAATGTAGGCGTTCTCACAGATATCCAGGGTTTCCCGGACGTTGTGGTCGGTGATCAGCACCCCGATGCCCTTGTCCCGGAGGTGGCGGATGATCTGCTTGATATCGCTTACCGAGATCGGGTCGACACCGGCAAAGGGTTCATCCAGCAGAATGAAGGCCGGCTCCATGGCCAGGGCGCGGGCGATCTCCACCCGCCGCCGCTCGCCGCCAGACAGGGCCATGCCCACGCTGTCACGGATGTGGGTGATGTGAAACTCTTCCAGCAGTTCTTCAAGCTTGTGGTCGCGATCGGCCCGGCTCAGGTCGCGCCGCGTCTCCAGGATGGCCATGATGTTGTCCCGCACCGACAGCTTGCGAAACACCGAGGCTTCCTGCGGCAGGTAACCGATGCCCTTGCGGGCCCGGCCATGCATGGGCAGGGGGGTGATGTCCTGACTGTCGATGGTAACCCGCCCGTGATCCGAGGGCACCAGGCCCACGATCATGTAGAAACAGGTGGTTTTGCCGGCGCCGTTGGGGCCGAGCAATCCGACGATTTCGCCACTGCGGATTTCCAGGGAGACGTCGAGCACCACTTTTTTCTTCTTGTAGCTTTTCGCCAGATTACTCGCTCTGAGAACTGCCATTGGATCCCTGTGTGCTGCTGGTGCTGCGTGGCTGGATGATCATCTCGACGCGCCCGGTGCCGGGGCCGGTATCCTCGCCGCCCTCGGCGGTCACAACCCGCTCGGCGGTATCGTAATGAATCACGTCGCCCCGGAAAAGGTTGCCATTCTGTTCGATCACCGCCTCTCGTTCAAAGGTCAGTTGCCGCTTGGCTGCCGACCAGGTGATGTTGAGCGCGCGGGCATCGGTTTCGCCGCCATTGCGGGTGGGCTGCTGGTAGTGTGCCGGTGTGCCCGAGGCTTCGATGCGGCTCAGGCCGTCTTCGTTACGGTACAGAACCACGCGCTCGGCGGTCAGCCGTGTCTGGCCCTGAACCAGCTCAACGGCGCCAGTGTAGGTAGCGATACCCTGGGCATCGTCCAGGCGGGCGTGGTCGGCGCGGACGGTAATCGGGGCATCGGAATTCCGGTCAAAGGCCAGGGCCGGGGTTGCCAGAGTCACGGCCAAGAGGGCCCCTGCCAGGATAATTCGTCGTTTACTTGCCGGTTTCATAGCGTCCTTCCACCTGGGATTCCAGTTCCAGAATGCGTTCATCAACCCACGCCTTCATACCCGTTGCCCGGGTAACGCCCACGTTGTCGGTGATTTCCACCGGTTGGTCGGTGTACACGGTGCCCTGATCGTTGTCCAGCGTTAGCGCGCTGGTGGTGAGCGTTGCTTTGCGCTCGCCGACCATTCTGATAACGCGGACGTTGCCAGTCAGGTGCAGCAGGTTCTCATTCTGCAGCAGGCTGCCGCGCTCCGCCTTGAGGATCCAGGGCTGGGCGTCCAGGCTACTGAACAGCCTGGCCTTGGGCGACTCTATGGTGGCGAGGTTGCTTTCGTCAAACTGCTCGATCCGGGGACTGCTGAACATGATCTTGAGGTTGCCGGATTCGTCGAAGGCGGTGTACTGGCCATTCACCACAAAGCCATCGGGCTCCCCCTCGCCTCGCAGGGTTTCCGCCGCCTGGTCCCGGGTGACCACCGGCTCGTCGCTCTGCCAGAGCAGGAACACGGTGGCTGCGAGGGTGCCGCCCAGGGCCAGGGTGCGCAGGCGCGGCCGGTCCGAAAGGGTAAGCAGGGACAGCAGGCTGGCTTTCACTGGCCCGGCTCCAACAAGTAGGGGGCCAGGGCCGGTGCCAGCTTGCCCTGGGCGCTCAGCAACAGGTCGCAGGCCTCGCGAACGGCGCCCGAGCCACCCGCGGCGCGGGTACAGTAATCGGCGTGTTCACGAACCAGCCAGTAACCATTGGGAACGGTGATGCCGAGGCCCGCACAACGGATGGCGGGCAAATCGGGCAGGTCATCGCCCATGTAGGCCAGGGCGTTGGCGGGTAGCCCGAGAGTCTCCGCCAGTTCCAGGAGCGCAACCTTTTTGTCTTCCCGGCCCTGCATCAGGTGCGGGATGCCCAGATCGGTCATACGCTTCTCGGTGAGGGGAGAGCGGCGGCCAGTAATGACAGCCACCTCGATACCGGCGGCCATTAACTGTTTCAGGCCCAGGCCGTCCAGGATGTTGAAGCCCTTGAGCTCATCACCGCTGGCGCTGAAGTAGAGTGTGCCGTCACTCATCACGCCATCCACATCGAGCGCGATCAGTCGGATACCGGCGGCTTTCTGCAGCAGGGTATCGGGCCACTGGCTATGCACAGGGCTGACCGGCACGGCCATCAGATCACCCCCGCGCGCAACAGGTCGTGCATATTGATGGCGCCCACCAGTTCGCCGTGTTCGCCGATCACCGGCAGGGCATTGATCTTGAGCTCTTCCATGATGTTCAGGGCTTCGGCGGCCAGGTGATCCGCCCGGATGGTCTTGCCGTTCCGGGTCATCACGTCCTCGATGAGGGTGGTGTGGACATCAATGGGCTTGTCGAGGGTGCGTCGCAGGTCGCCATCGGTGAAAATTCCGGTCATGGCGCCATCGGCATCGACCACCGTGGTCATGCCCAGGCCCTTCATGGAAATCTCCAGCAAGGCACCGCTCAGGGTGGTGCCTTCGGTTACCCTGGGGATGCGATCCCCGGCATGCATGATGTCGGAAACCCGCAGCAGCAGGCGTCGACCCAGGCTGCCGCCCGGGTGGGAGAAGGCAAAATCCTCGGCGCTGAAGCCCCGGGCCTCCAGCAGCGCCACGGCCAGGGCATCGCCCATCACCAGGGTAGCGGTTGTGCTGGACGTGGGGGCCAGCCCGAGCGGGCAGGCTTCCACCGCAACGCTGACATCGAGATTGGCAACGGCTTCCCTGGCCAGGGTGGAATTGGCGTTGCCAGTCATACTGATCAACGGCGCGCCCATGCGTTTGATCAGCGGCAGGATGGTGACCACTTCGCTGGTATTGCCGCTGTTGGAGATGGCGATGACCACGTCCTGGCTGGTGATCATGCCCATGTCGCCGTGGCTGGCCTCGCCCGGGTGCACAAAGAAGGAGGGGGTGCCGGTGCTGGCGAGGGTAGCGGCAATCTTGTTGCCGATATGGCCGGATTTGCCCATGCCGGTTACCACCACACGGCCCTGGCAGCCCATGATAACCTCACAGGCCCGGGTGAACTGATCGTCAATACGCCCCTCCAGGGCTTCGATGGCTTCCCGCTCAATGCGAATGGCGCGCACGGCGGAGGTCCGGAAATCGTCTGGGTTCTGTTCGGTCATCGGGCGTCTGGCCTAACTGTTCAGCATGTGCGTGGGCTGCAGTATTCGCCTGGCAAATCCGCAACCGTGGAAATGTTTCGGGAGTATACCATTTTCAGGGTTCGGAGCGGCCCGGTTACAGAAAGTTCCACGGGACCGGGCATTGCGATCCGTACATTTTGCGGTTTCCGGATTGAGGTTGCCGTCGCCTTGGCATAATGTAGCCCCACTTTCAAAGGGAAGGATTATGGGCTCACCGGCTTACATATCGTTAGAGGACGTTGTTTTTTCCCGTTCCGGGCGCCGCATTTTCGATGGTGTCAGCCTGGCGATTCCCCGTGGCCGGATTACGGCCATCATGGGCCCCAGCGGCACCGGCAAGACGACATTACTGCGCCTGATTGGCGGCCAGTTACGGCCGGATTCGGGGCGCATTCTGGTGGACGGGCACGAGGTGCCAACGCTGAAGCGCAAGGCACTGTACGCCCTGCGTGAGAAGATGGGCATGCTGTTCCAGAGCGGGGCGCTGTTCACCGATCTCAGTGTCTTCGAGAACGTGGCGTTCCCGTTACGGGTGCACACCGGCCTGCCAGACGATATGATTCACGATATCGTACTGATGAAGCTCGAGGCCGTGGGCCTGCGGGGAGCCCGTTCCCTGATGCCTTCAGAGCTCTCCGGCGGGATGACGCGCCGCGTTGCCCTGGCCCGCAGCATCGCTCTGGACCCGGAACTGATCATGTACGATGAGCCCTTCGCGGGCCAGGACCCAATCGCCATGGGCGTGCTGGTGAAGCTCATCCGTGACCTGAACCGGTCGATGGGTCTGACCAGCGTGCTGGTGTCCCACGATGTCCCGGAATCCCTCAGTATCTGCCATTTCGCCTGCATTGTTGCAGACGGCAAGGTCATTGGTGAGGGCACCCCGGATGAATTGCGCCAGCACCCGTCGGAACAGGTCCAGCAGTTTCTGCAGGGACAGCCGGACGGGCCGGTTCCGTTTCACTATCCGTCCGCTGGGGCCGGAGAGGATTATGGCTTGAAGGACGTACGTCATGATTGAGCGGATTGCATCGCTGGGGCGCCTGGGGCTGGACGTGCTGTCGTCCCTTGGCCGCTCGGGCCAGTTCCTGGCGGGCGTGCTGGCCGGTGTTCCCAGGCCGGCCACCGGGTTCCCCCTGTTGATGAAGCAGCTCTATGCGGTTGGGGTGCTGTCCCTGGCCATCGTGATTGTGTCGGGGTTGTTCATTGGCATGGTGCTGGGGTTGCAGGGCTACACCATCCTCAGTGACTACGGGTCCGAGGCGGCCATCGGTCAGATGATTGCGCTCACGCTGGTCCGGGAGCTAGGCCCGGTGGTTACCGCACTTTTGTTCGCTGGCCGTGCCGGTTCGGCGCTGACCGCCGAGATTGGCCTGATGAAGGCCACCGAACAGCTCTCCAGCATGGAGATGATGGGCGTAGATCCCCTGCGGCGGGTTATTGCACCCCGGCTATGGGCGGGCTTTCTGGCGATGCCAGTGCTGGCGGTGATCTTCTCGGTGGTGGGCATTTGGGGCGGCATGCTGGTTGGCGTGGAGTGGCTCGGCGTATTCGAAGGGTCCTTCTGGGGCAACATGCAGTCGTCTGTTGATTTTGTCGACGATGTACTCAACGGCGTTCTCAAAAGCGTGGTATTTGGCTTTGTGTGTGCCTGGATCGCCGTGTACCAGGGCTATGATTGCGTACCGACGTCTGCGGGGATCAGCTCGGCCACCACCAAGACCGTGGTGTACTCGTCGCTGGCAGTGCTGGGACTGGATTTTGTACTGACCGCCGTGATGTTTGGCGATTTCTGATTGAACGATTGACGGGATAACTCCGGGAGCCGGAAATGACACAACGAACCACGGAAATCATCGTAGGCCTGTTCATGATTGCCGGCCTTGCGGCGCTGCTGGTACTCGCACTTCAGGTCAGCGGCCTGTCGCCGAAAGCCGCACAGAGCACCTACACCGTGTATGCGAACTTCAACGACACCGGTGGCCTGACCCCCCGGGGCCGGGTTTCCATGGCGGGGGTTACGATCGGCACCATTGAGTCCATCACCCTCAACAAGGAGACCTTCCAGGCCCGGGTTGCCCTGGCGATCCATGGGGATGTGGACAATGTCCCGGCGGACAGTTCCGCAGTAATACGTACATCCGGCCTGCTCGGTGAACAGTACATTGATATATCGGTTGGTGGTGAAATGGCGTCCCTGAAACCGGGCGACACCTTCTATTCCACTCAGTCCGCCATGAACCTGGAGCGGCTGATCAGCAATTTTGCATCTGGTCGGTGAGCTGTGGAACCGCCTGGGACATTCAACGGGAGACCTCTGATGGTTGTGTTTGCAAAACAGTTTTTTCTTATCCTTGCCGCTCTGGTGTTCGTGTCGGCGCCGGTCCAGGCCGGGCCGGAAGAAGACCTCCTCGAGTATGTCGATAAGAATACTCAGCGGCTGGTGGACAAGCTTAACGAAGAGCGCGGCCTTTACGAGCGCGATCCGGAGGCCTTCTACTCCAGCATGGACAAGGCCCTGTCGGGGTTTGTGGATTTTCGTCGCATTGCTGCCCGGGTGATGGGCCGCTATGCCCGCCAGACCACGCCGGAACAGCGCGACGAATTCGTGGTCAAGTTCAAGCGCAGCCTGTTTGACAGCTATGCCCAGGCCCTGGTCAACGCCGATGACTTCAGTATTGAAGTGGAAGAGGCGGTCATTAACCCTCAGGACGATAGCCGGGCATCGGTACAGATGGAGGTCATCAGTGCCTCCGGCAACCGGTATCCGGTTACCTACTCCATGTACCTTAACGACAGCGGCCAGTGGATGATGGAAAACGTGATTGTGGAGGGTGTGAACATCGGGCTGGCGTTCCGCGACCGGTTCAGTCAGGAAATGGAAGCCAAGCGGGGTCAGATTCAGGCTGTTATCGACGGATGGAGCGATACGACCAAGTCCATGAACCTTGAAAAAGATGTTGGCAAATCATGATCGGCGGTGAGCCCGGGGCGGAGCTCCGGGAACAGGTACTGATCGTGCAGGGCGAAGTCTCCGCCACCAACGTACTGCCGCTCCGGTCGCAGGGGGAAGCGCTGATTGCTTCCGCCAAGGGTGATCTGGTGGTGGATCTCCAGGGTCTGGAAAGCGCCCACAGCGTGGTGCTCTCCATGCTTCTGTGCTGGCATCGCCTGGCCAGCGAACGCGGTTTTTCTCTGTCGTTTCGGGGGGCAAATGAAGGTCTCTTGTCCCTTGCCGCTTTGAGCAACCTCGAGGATTGGTTACAATCTCGCCCCTGATTTAAAAACACCCGAGGAAGTTTTATGGACGCCACCGAAGTTACCGAACTGGTTAAACAGGCACTGCCGGACTGCGACGTGCAGGTCCAGGTAGACGGTACCCATTATATGGTGGTTGTCGTGGGTGATGTCTTCGAAGGCCTGCCGACCATTAAGCGGCAGCAACTGATTAACAAGGCGCTGTTCCAGCAGATCATGGACGGCACCATCCACGCCCTCCACCCCAAAGCCTTCACGCCGTCGGAATGGGCCGCGCGCCAAGGCTGAGTGGCCCGCACACAACAGGATAACTATCGTGGACAAACTATTAATCCGGGGCCGCAAGCCCCTGGACGGCGAAATCCGGATTTCCGGCGCCAAGAACGCCGCCCTGCCAATTCTGGCGGCCACGCTGCTGGCGGATGAGCCGGTGACCGTCGGCAACCTGCCGCACCTGCACGACGTGACCACCATGATCGAGCTGCTCGGTCGCATGGGTGTTGAGGTGATCATTGATGAAAAGATGAGTGTGGAAATCCACGCCAACACCATCAAACACTTCCACGCGCCCTACGAACTGGTGAAAACCATGCGGGCGTCCATTCTCGTGCTGGGCCCGCTGGTTGCCCATTTCGGGGAAGCGGAAGTGTCCCTGCCCGGCGGCTGTGCCATAGGTAGCCGCCCGGTCAACCTGCACATCCATGGCCTGGAAATGATGGGTGCGGAGATCAAGGTTGAGAATGGCTACATCAAGGCGAAAACCAATGGCCGCCTAAAGGGTGCGCACATTTTCCTGGACACGGTGACGGTCACCGGCACCGAAAACCTGATGATGGCCGCTGCGCTGGCGGACGGTAAAACCATCCTGGAAAACGCCGCCCGTGAACCGGAAGTGGTGGACCTGGCTGAGTGCCTGATCGCCATGGGCGCGGATATCAAGGGCCACGGCACGGCGACCATCGAGATCAATGGCGTTGAGCGGCTGCACGGCTGCCATTACAACGTGCTGCCAGACCGGGTGGAAACCGGCACTTACCTGGTGGCCGCAGCGGCCACCGGTGGTCGGGTAAAGCTCAAGGATACCCGCGAAGAGCTGCTGGAAGCGGTTCTGCTCAAGCTGGAGGAAGCCGGTGCCCACATCAGCACCGGCGCCGACTGGATCGAGCTGGACATGAAAGGCAACCGGCCGAAAGCGGTCAGCCTGCGTACCGCGCCCTACCCGGCGTTTCCGACGGACATGCAGGCCCAGTTTGCCGCCATGAACGCGGTCGCCGAGGGCACGGGCACCATCGTGGAGACCGTGTTTGAGAACCGGTTCATGCATTTGCAGGAACTGATCCGCATGGGCGCGGACATCACCCTGGAAGGCAACGCCGCTATTATCAAGGGTGTCGATCACCTGACCGGTGCACCGGTGATGGCCACGGATCTCAGGGCCTCCGCCAGCCTGGTGATCGCCGGCCTGATGGCCGATGGCGATACCATCGTAGACCGCATTTATCATATTGACCGCGGGTACGAGTGCATTGAAGAGAAGCTGCAGTTGTTGGGTGCCACCATTCGCCGCCTGCCAGCGTGAAAGACATCAACGGGAAACCGGAAGAATCCATGACCGATTCCATCACCATCGCCTTGTCGAAGGGACGAATCCTCGAGGAAACCCTGCCGCTGCTGGCGGAAGCCGGCATTGAGCTGGTGGACGATGTAAAGAAGTCCCGCAAGCTGGTGTTTCCAACCACCGATCCGAATGTCCGGGTGCTCATTCTCAGGGCAACCGATGTGCCGACCTATGTTCAGTATGGTGGCGCGGATCTCGGGGTGACTGGCAAGGATGTGCTGATGGAGCATGGTGGTGAAGGCCTCTATGAGCCCCTGGACCTGAATATTTCCCGTTGTCGCCTGATGACGGCGGGCCCGAAAGGGCAGACGCCGCCATCCGGTCGTATCAAGGTAGCCACCAAGTTTGTGAATCTGGCTCGCCGCTATTATTCGGCGCAGGGTCGCCAGGCAGATATCATCAAGCTTTACGGCGCCATGGAGCTGGCGCCGATTCTGGGGCTGGCTGATGAAATCGTGGATATTGTGGATACCGGTAACACCCTGAAGGCGAATGGTCTGGAAGCCCGCGAACTGATTGAGCACATCAGCAGCCGCTTGGTGGTGAATCGCGCCTCCATGAAGATGAAACATGAGCGTATTAACCCCATAGTTGAGAAAATGTCGGCGGCGGTGGATAAGCGCCGGCTCTGAGGTAGAGCCGGTCAGGAAGGGCTTTACAAAAAAACCAACTTGCGGCACCTACCTGTGGCGCATGGGCTCCCCCAACCCTGGCGACGCACAGGTTTT
>CBIHLH010000052.1:0-23729 GCA_966210405.1 uncultured Marinobacter sp. | reverse complement strand
CCTTTTGAAGAGATTACTCAGTCGTGGGCAGTTACACAATTTGGTTTACAGCCTCGGTCCAGCCAATGAAAGCAACTGAACCACGCGCAGATAAGGAACTCCCAGTCTCTTTGCAACCGTCACTTCAGGGGTAGCCGATCCATCCCGCCTAACCGACATCATCATTTGATGAACACAATCGCGGGCAGCCTCTTGTGTAACGCTCAGGCTCAGCTTGCTAACCGCCTTCTCGTGTTCTCTTGCAATGAAGCGCTTGACCTGCTCCATGATGCCTGAGAAACAACTTTTCCTACTGTATCCCTCTGGATCGGCGAATAAGCTCCAGGCAATACCCATTGTTGCTGTAGTGGTCAGCGGAGTCTGATCCAAGCAAACTGTCCAAAGGTGGTCGAGCCGACCTAAGATCTGATCCCGAAAAGCGCTTACAATCGCCAGCATTGGCAAATCGTTAAGCTTCTGCTTGGCATGCACCGCGAGCAACAAATGGTCCCAAGTAATAGCCCATGGGTCATCATTGAAAGTCGAGAAATCACGCGTTATCCCATCAAGTGACACGATCAAAGCTGATCGGCTCGATGGGGCCAAGCCAGATCGAAGTCGAGAACGAACGTAATACGGGTGAATCGGAGTTAGAGACGAGATAGAAATCATGGATTGGGTCAAGCAGCACCTCATTAGCATGTTTTGAGGCTACAGCATTGTAAGAAAGATTAACTGACCTGTCAAGAAAAACCATTGACTCTGCCAATAAAAAATGTTAAGGACCGAACTTATATCTCTTTTGGAGTCGCGTGATTCATGTGGACAATAGAATACCGGACCACATGAATTCATCGAAAAACCGCACAGTAGAACCCGTAATAAAGAACGGCTTTAGCCGCCTCTTTGACGTTAATGCCTGTCAACACGAACAGAATTACGAGACCAGTCTACACCGTCAACTTTTATCACAGCCCGCTTTCTGTCGCCAGGAAGCGTCTTCAATAGCAGCAGCCCTACTCTCAGCAGTCCTGCTACCTGCTACGACAACGCTTGCTCGTAAGCCTGCTGAATAGCCGGCATCAAATGATCGATGTCAGACTCGGAGTAGAGCCAACCATAAACTCCGGCAAGTGAGCCATTGCGAATATAGCTCCAGTCATTGGTAGTCTGAACTAGGTCAGACAGTTCCGGATCTACATCGTCCATCTCTATTGTAAGTATTACTCCTAGGTGACCGGCACGAGGGACCACCTGCAAAAAGGGACTCAAGGTGTAGAACGTTAGGTTCTTGCTGGAAACAATTGGAGAAATATCGGTGCCCATCTGCATTACTCGCTGTTTCAAGGCATCGAGAATTTCTAGATTTTTCTTACTGAACACTTCTGAGAGAGCATAACCTTGCGACTTTTCCCACCGTTCCTGTAGGGCATATTTCGCCACTAGTTTCTCGTCTACCTTGAGCGGCTTCCAGATTTTCAGAGCTTTGTCAGCCAGTAATTCACCGCGCTCCCTGATTTGTTTTTCCGACCACTCAGATTGCTCTGCGATGAATCGGTTTAGCCTCAAAGGGCTATCGCCGAAACCGTTTTTAATTTTTTTCTTGTCTTCAAAGCTGATATCACTGTACTCACTGTTGTAGCCAGTGAGAGTGAGATTCCCGAGTCGGTGCAACCAGGTCTGATGAATTTCCTGCCAGCTCTCCCCCAACATTTTTTTCCACTCCGGTCGCAGATTTTCGTTCTGCGGCATAACATGCTCGATGCTGAATGAGCTGGTATCAATCATCTCCTTACTGTCATTCTCCAGAGAATCCAGCAAAAACTTCTGGATACGCAGGCCATAAATCTCATGCGTGACCAGTGCCTCCCGAAATTCCACATTTGACGGGAAACGATTATTTCGTTTGAAACGCGCCAAGCTGACTTCAAGAGTTTCCAATGGGTTATCCGAGGAGATCTGCTGTGCGAGGTTAGCAAACACGTTGCCGAGAGACCGTGTCTGCATTCCGCAAACCTGCCTTCGCAGTAGGTAACTTTCCAAGTGCGCCAATGCAGTCGAAAAATCAGCAAGGGTCAAAGTGGGCTCTTCATCCTTGCCATGAGGACGATAGCTCTCGTATAGCCGCATGACTGTTGGGGAAACCACTTCAGCTAGAGTACGTAGGCGCTTGAAGCCTGCTGCCAGCTTCTGGTCTGCCTCTGAACCAAACATGTACGCAGCATGAAACCGAGCAAGCAGCAGCATTCGTTCAAGAGCATACTGTACTGATTCTTGCGAAGTCTGGCCTGAAAACCAGTCCTTGAAAGTACTGTAGACATCGACGGACCTGAGCAGCGTGTTGCTACCGGTTTCAAGCGTGAGGAAGTCCTGCATGAATCGGTCGAAACGCTGACTGTCTTCCCGGCCAAACAAGCGCTCCATTGGATACCAGTAATCAAGGTAGAGCTGGCTCTGCGTCTCGTAGTCCTGACGCATCAAAACATAGTTTCGTATGAGATCGGCTTGGCTAAGATCGACCCCTGTTGAGTTAAGGCTTTCAAAGATAGCCTGGGGATCATCATGGTTCTGTTGCAGAACCACTTCGACAACCTTTAGTTTCTGGAAACCAGTGTAAATTCGCTCGACGGTCTCTGTGTCTACCAGCCAATCGCAGAATAATTCATAATTATTCCGAACACTGTTACTGACATCGTCGGAAAACTCTTTGTTATCCAATAATGCACAGAGAGTGCTTCTGTCTGCCTTCGTTAGAAGCAACTTATAAGCAGCGTCACCTTGTCCGTACTCGTTTATTAAGTAGTAGCCTCGGATTGCTCCCAACGGGGTCATCGAGACTTGTTCTAGCCCCAGCTCTGCCGCACGCGTCATTACTGCGGCCATAAGAAGCGTGACAGTCGTGAGTCGCTGCTGGCCATCAATGATTAACCACTGAGGAATACTTGCACTGGTCTGGTGATTGGCAATGAGCACAACTGACCCTGTGAAATGACTGTCAACGGTTGGGCCAGCTCCTGCTTTAAAGATGTCATCGTACAGCTGCGCGCAATGGGGCTCTTGCCAGCTGTAGGTGCGTTGAAAAATCGGTATGAGGAATTGCTTCGGTCCTTGCATCAGCTGCGATAAGTATACGTCTCTAGCCTGCATCGCTGTATTTACTCCTTTTCACCAGCCCAAGTTTCCAGCATGTCCTCGGTACACAGATGGTAGTTCTCGGAAAAGTACCATACTGCGAGATCTTCGGCTGGCTGTCGAGCCAAGTCCTTACCCCTATCAATACCGTTGGCATCGTTACGAAAGTGGGTAATGAGCATAATCGCTGGCTTGGTGTCACGGACCAGCGAACTCTTCACGTGGTGCCCAGATCAGAATCGGATTTGTTGTCAACAACGGTGATTTCGGAGTTGTTGGTGTCATGAAAGGGCGACATCCTATGATCCGGCAGTTGACCGCTGTAGTTGGCCCCGCGAGGCCAGTCGCCCTGGGATCATCCTATGACAGCCGCAGCAGAAATAGGCTCACTTCCGAAACTCCGACACTTGGCGCTCCAAATTCGCGTACATGCTCAAAAGATCGTCCTGACCAACCTCCCCTTTTGTGCTCTTCCGGGCTTTTTGTCTTTCCAGATAGCTTCGCTGCTCAGCGTAAACATGGTGGAGGACGCTGACCGGGTAATCATAGCCTTCCCGTTCGTTTAACTGCTTGCGAAGGTATTTGAAATGATCGGGGCTGGGGACCTGGATGAGTTTCTTTGCAATGTCCTTTGGCCGGACATCGAATACCTCTCCCCACCGACATACAGCCTGCTTCCAGGCTTTGGACAAGGATGCCCCTTCAGCGATATAGAATTTCGTGGCGGCTCCTCGTTTGTTGACGGAGAAATAACAGGTTTCCTGGGCACTTCTTCCAGTCCCAATACCAAGCGTAATTCCATGAAAACCAACACCACGACAGGGGCGGGTTGCCGCATGATCTTTGCTGATAAAGTCAATGTACTGGATGGCGGCGGAACGGGCCTGATATCGAGCCTCGTAATAACGGGCTCGGGTCTCTTGATATTTGAACCAGAAGTCTTGAGTAATTCGGGTGTTTGGTCGCTTCATTGAAAAGTATTTCTGATAACGCTTGCCTCGGATGGTAGCGACAACACGCCATCCATGAAAGCCGGACGACAACTCGTATTTATCAAAAAAGCTAATAGTCATGAATCGTTGATCTTCTTCTGTATATGTAAGGTTCGAGACTCATTGCAGTAGGGCACATACAACAGCGTGGATCATCGACCGGTTACTGTTGCGGGCGCTACCTTCAATACATACACTCCTCTCGCCTATCATTGCTCACAGGCTTCGGAGCCGCGACTGAAAGATTGTCACATTCACTTCCGTGGATGAGATCTTTTTCCTTAGAATTATGCAGCCGAAAGTAATCGAAAATACGCTTGTACCCAATATCCAGTTCAAACTCACCAGGACACTTATTCCTCATGCTTCAAAGCTCCAAGGCCTTGGCGTTCGCTGTTCTCATAGCTGGATTCTTATTTAGCTATACGACCAATGCCAACGTCGTAAAAAAATCGAATACCGGCCTGTGTCATCCTCCAGAAAGCAGCTGGTACGAGAGAACCAAGAACTACCAAGCCTATGATTCTCTTAATGCCTGCCTGAAGAGCGGCGGAGAGCTTCCGAAAGGAATGACCCTAGCATCGCTCAAAGCGGATCAAAAGCCGTCAGGAGAGATTCAAGGATATGAGCGGTCTGCGTTTGGTTATGGTTGGGACGACTCCGATGGGGATTGTCAGGATAGTCGAGCAGAAGCATTGATCGCCACTTCCTCCACCCCTGTGCGGTTTGCATCGGATAAACGTTGTCGAGTAATCACTGGCCGATGGATCAGCCCCTTCACCAATAAGGTAATACAGAACGCATCGCAGATTGATATTGACCACATTGTACCCCTCGCATGGTCATGGGAGAGAGGAGCACAGCAATGGCCAGATAATAAGCGCCAAAGATTTGCTAATGACCAGATAAATCTTTGGCCGGTCGAGGCAAGCTTTTCGAAAGACCAACATCGAATAAGAAAAGCATTGCTATTGTAGTCAGATCGGCAAAGTATACGAAGACCCTTCAAGTGCCGGTGGCAATGTGACAGTTTGCGTAGAGAGGCAAGTCGATTATCAGTTTAACGGTCACCGTTTTGAGCCGTTTTGGCTAATCCTCAATGAGAGACGTAAACCACCGCTTCTCCCGCTTATGTTCACTACGTTTCTAGCTCGATTCAGCGCTGTCTTTGAGATCAAAGAATTATCCGATGGAACGTTGCAAGGGCGCACCAGTAAGCTCTACGAACTGGTCGAGAGAGAAGTCTCTGATGCGACGATGCGAGCCTATGTCTACGCTTTGGCTCAGTTTCTGGGCTACCTGGAAGAATGTCGGCTGAATCATCAAACGGCGGGACTGCATGCCTCTTCGTCCTGTAGTGAGCGATTCGTGAATCATTACCTCAATGAAGTGCTTTCAAACCTTCTTGAATCGGCGCAATCCCTCCAGACCCATCTATCAGCACTCACCGCTTATTATAACTTCCTGCATTACATGGAATTTTCCCCACGCCTGGCGCTGCGCGTTTATCGACGGACCCGGCAGGCCATGGCGGAACGGAACACCAAACAACATTACATCCAGTACGTTCCGAGACACGCGCGTCTCACATTGCTGAATCATTGTGAAACGTTGGCTGAAAAACTCATGATGAGAATGGGGTTCGAGGTGGGCCTCAGGACGGCGGAGTTACAGGGTCTGCGCACACCCGCCTTGAGTCCTCTATTCAAACAGTTGGACGACCGAGCATACGACCACGTCGAGCAGTTTGGCTACTGGCTGGAGGGTCGCTATGCCAAAAACAGCAAGAGTGGTTGGGTGTATTTTGACAGAGAGTTGCTTTCCGATATGAAGCGGTACTTTAGTACCGAACGCCAGTGGCTGATTGACGAAAGCGGAGGTGCGGATGAAAGCTTTTTTCTCAGAACGGATCCGCGATTTCTCGGTACGGGCATCAGCGAGTGGCACGCCTCCCGACGCTTTCGACAGAGGGCTGGTGAGGCTGGTTTGCACCCAAGTCTGAGTTTTCACGATCTGCGCCATACTTTCGCAACTGAACTGTTTCATGAAGAACTCACGGGGCCTGACGGCCGGGAAACACGCTCGGAATCGGCAGCGCTTATTGTTGTTGCCCAGCGACTCCGGTACACCATCGGGCGAAACGGTCATGCCTCATCGGTCACAACTCGGTACATCCGCATGAGACTCCAAATGTTAGAACTGGAGGGTGGGAGGTGAGTGAAAAGTTGGACGGAGTGGCTGAGCTGGCGCATGCAGCGGACGATATGGCTAAAGCATTCGATCAAACGCTGCCGGAACAACCCACATATACATCGATTAAGCCCACTCGAATCACATACAACACTCAGGCTGGTACCACTCAGATCATAGCATTGGCCCGGGAAAACAAATTTCACGAAACCATTTTCCAGGGGGCCTCCGCCACATTTCAATCAGACTGGTTTCATGGCCTTACAGAGACATCGCGACGAGCTTATTCGGACGCCATACGACGATTCATAGATTGGGTGAATGAAACGGGTTACGAAAGCAGGGATATCAATCGTTACGATTGCCTGAAGGCCTACGAAGCGTATTGCATGAATCAGCAGGGCCAGAAGCGCAGCCCGTTAGAATTTTTAACCGCAGTTATGAACAGGGCCCTGGCTAGCCCCGGCCTGACTGACGAGGATTTCAACTATCTAAAGGCACTACTGAAGGTGTCAAAGCCTTCAAAAGGAGGGGATGCTAAGCCATATACCCTTACGGACTGGTTCAATCTGCCCTGGCTGCGATCTGTTCTCGGTGAGCAAAAATACCTTCAACTGGAAAGCCCGAGCAGATTGTTTTTGAGCTTTCGGGTGACGATTGCCGAGACACTACTTCATCTACTGGACGTCCGGGCAGAATGGCAGCAACACCCCATCACAACGTTTGAAGAACCTGCTTGCGGGAAGAACTGGTTTCGTAAATGGAACTACAAGATATTAAGGCGTTTTGGTTCGTTTGATTCCGCAGGGCAGCCGCGAGACGCATGGACAGAACTGCTGTGGCTGGATTTGGTTCGTCCTTCTGACCGAGAGTCTATCAAAACGCTGTTATCTCAGAGCGGCATTGAAAGCTTGGCCTCTATGCCTCGGGTCTGTGGCCAACGTATTCGGTCCTGGGCTCGCTCTCCCACCATTTGTCATCCGGATTATCAACACGCTTACTCCCCTCTTGAGGAGCGCCTGATGGCTTGGCTGGTTGCCTGTGAAGCGGTGCAGCCAACCGATATTCCCAAACTGAAAACAACGGACTACGCACTCGAATTCAATCAATCCGGTCGCCTGATTGCGATGGAGTGTTGTTACTATAAGGGCCGCGCCAGCTCGACTCGGCAACCAGCGATTCTGATGGCGTCCGATTGCTGGACAAAAGCCCAATATCGCTACTTAACAGGTTTGCCGGTCCCTAGCCCTGTTTTCCAATTCAACGTTATGTCAGAAAAAGCGATGCCGGACATTAGAGAAGGTTTCGCGCAGAAAGGAGATATCTCTTTCTTGTGGCGAATCTGGCAATTACCTCGCGTCCAGCGGCGAATTGACGCAGCTTTAAGGCGTTCCGGTGCCAGTTCGATTTTTCTGGACGCCGCGTTGGCGCTGACTCAAGGCAGCGAGCCCGTGGGCATTTTCGCAAAGATACCCGGAAATAATATCGGGGCGTACCGCGAGTCGGTCGCGCGCCCGCTTCCTCAGCACATATTTTCTCTCACGCATGTGAAGACCACTGCCGTCCATGCGGGGTCGGACCGCTACCGTGACGGTGACCTGATCAACCACCACTCGCACACTTCGGCAACCGAAAAGCATGCTTATCTGACCGACGCCAATAAGGATTTCGTCAACCGTGCAGGTCGGGTCACTCGCCTGGTTCTGAACGATCTTCAGAATGTTGTCTACCAACCATCCGTCTCCGCGATGGCGGCAGCGGTGAACGATCTGGAGTTGAGCACTCGCGTGGTGGAGGCCACCGGTTCAGAGGACGTTCGAGTTCATTCGATCGATCAGTCGATCGAACGGGTCCAAAACGACGATGTCATCCTCGTTCCTGACACAGTGGGGCAGGCGCTGCTATTTATTCATACGATCGCTGAAGCCGAGGCTCGGCTACCGCAAATGCTCGCAGTCCGGCCCGATTGGGTCGAGCGCACGCTGTTGATCCGCGTTGAATGGATGACGCGCAATCTGGCCCGTATGCGTTCTGCTGCTGAGGCCCAAAAACAATATGCCAACCTCAAGCCCCATCTACCCAATTTGTTTGATTACCTCCTGGAGACTGTGGAATGACCGCAACGTTAGCACGTCGGCATCGGAACCTAGGGGATCTCAATGAATTGCAGGCACGTCTCAGTGCTTTGCCTGGTAACCAGAGTAATCAATTCACGGAGAACGTATGGCAATTCATCAACCTGAGGGGAAAACGTTACACGGTCGACTTTGACTCTGTTTTGGAACTCTCTAAGGTCTATCCAGACTGGGTGCGGGAACAGGGCATTGATTCCGTCTCGCTCTCCAAAGAGATCTGGCTGTCCCTCGCCGAATCGACGACCGTCAACAGCTACACAAGAAGACTGAAAGGACTGAGGCTATGGATGGTCGCCTTGGCGCGAAGAAACCTGCGCCAACTCACCCGCGAAAACAGCCGAGCTGTGTTGACGTTTATGCTAACGAACAATTGGAGAGGGGGACGCCCCTCGCCGCTGAAAGCCTTACGCAGTCAAATGGACATGACGTTTCTCATGCCCCTTCAAGCGCTGAAAGACGCCACTTCGGAGTTGGGTCTCGACTGGATCTCTCGGGATGTGACGGAAGCTCATGTCAGGAGGCAGTTCAAGGTGCTGATTCCTGAACTGACGGATAATAACCTGACCTATCAGGATTGGAAAAAAGGCCAATCCTTTAACCTGCTTACTCTGGATCACGGTAGATATTATGTGGAGCACTGTCTCAATTTTTTTGAGGAGCACGCCCCGCTTGCCTGCGCCCTCAGTCAAACACTGCAAGCCTGTGCAACGATTGCCACGGATCTGGGCATAAGCCAGACATCTGTTAGGGCTCATATCTCCCGGACCCTTGAGGGGCGACCGGTCACCGAGATATGGCCAAGTAGGCCAGCATTGGGGCAGCGGGTGCAGACGGCTGTTGTGGATTACTTCCTGGAAGCTCACCGTCAGGCACGCTTCGAACATCACGTCCTGAAAGAAAATGTGTTAGAGCAGATTGGCGAGGCTTTCGGCCTTATCCCGTCACCAGAGACCGTAGACCGCCTGCGGGTTATCATCTGGAACTGGCTGCGCCGGGAGGATATCGAGGAAACGCAGTACCTTCTGGGGGAATGTCAGAGGCCGGTGCCCTGGCACTTGTTCCTGCAAAATCTCGATGCCATGAAACAACGCTGTGACCAAAGTGGCTCTTTTGTGCCCACGGTGGCATTCTTTAAATCTTTTGGCCTTGAAGGAACGGCCTACGAGGGCGGAAAAAAGACGAAAGGTGGCTACAGTCTGCCTCGCCAATTCATTGAACTGGTCGCGTCAGCTGGCTTAGTCGGTGTGGTGGCGTTGACCGGATGGCGAGCAAGTGAGTTCGGGTTTTCCTATTCTGACATCCAGCGCAACCAAAACATGGACAAGCTGGATCAGTATGCCTTCCCGTATCGCTATCAGGTAGATTGGTACGTCTATAAGACATCCGGGCGATTCCGACAGTTACGGGAAGTCACGTTCAGTGCTGTTGCTATCGCTGAGCGCCTGGGGCGTATGCATGGCTCTGACGATAACCGGCCATGTTTGTATGGAACATTCAATAAAAAAATCCCCTCCCAGTCTGAAGAATCAGTGCTCAGAGCCGTCGGTGGCCTTTGGCCCCACTACGTCCAGCATTATGCCGGTTTTGAACTGATCGATAACTGGAAGTCGTGGCAAAGTTTGGCGCAAGCTGAAGCATCCGGCGATTTGCTGACGATGGACCAGTACCGGGAAAAGGAACGGCTTTTGGTATTGCGCTCCACCAACGAATGGAACGAACTCACACTAGACGGGAATTTACGAGAGGCGCATCGTCGAACCCGTGAAGAGTGGCCTCGGCTGGCTTTCTTTTTCCAGAAATCTGTCGGCGACAAGAAAGACTGGGTGAACCAATACCGTAACGGTACCCTGCGGCCAGACTGGCGGGCTCTGCTTGACACTCACCTGTCCGACGAAACACGGGATTGGCTTTTCTCACTCAGTGAAGTCGAGTGCCGATCGGGGGAAACATCCAAAACTATCCACAGCGAGGTGCTGGGTGAGGCACTGTATCCAAGCCCCCACGCGTTCCGCCACATGTGGGCAGAGGCGATTTACCGACGGTTTGATGGTGATGCAGGCTGGATGATCCGCAGCCAGTTTAAACACATCAGTCGAACCATGTGGCTGGCTTACATCCGCGATAAAGACAACCGCGCAGGCCACCAACTGGTTAAGATCCGCGTCATTAATTCGCTTGTCCACAACTACATTAAAAATCACGGCGAAGGCTACGCCGGTGAAATGAACAAATTACTGCGCCGCCTCCTCCGGCAAACGCGCGTCCAGAGCCCGGAGCAACAGACAGAATTGGCCGAGCAACTGGCAACCATAGAGGTTGAAAACATCAAGGCGAATCCCTGGGGGTATTGTTTGCTGATGCGGCGGACCAGGTATAGGGCCAGATGTGCCGAACAGGGTGAACCGATGCGTCACAATGCGTCCCCGGAGTTGTGCCTGGGGTGCGTCCATAATCTGATGCAGACGACCAATGTCGAGTGGATGCTTTTTCAAATTGCGTCACATGTTGAGGTTCTGAAGAACCCGGTCGTCCCGGACATTTTCAAACAGCCTTCGTTCGAGTTGGTGCGCAATGTCACTCGTCACGTCCGGACGCTGAACGCCCGCCATGAGGCACTATCTGAGCTTGAATCCGTGTTAACCAGTTACAAGTCGAGGGCTGCGTAATGGTGATGGAGTATCTAAAAAAACGTGCGGAGGCCGGGGCCAACAAAGGGCTCGAAGATCGTCCAGACTGGGTTTCCGACAGAAACGCCAGTGCCGCCGCCTGGCAGTGTGTGGAGGATATGAAAAGAGAGAAGGCGCTCTACATTCGGCGTCACCGCACGCCTACGGATTTTCTCGTGAAGAAAAACTATCGAATCAAGGGCTCCGAAGTCGCTGCGGCACTCGGCATGAATCGCGCAACGCTCATGCACACGTCGAGCTATTCGCCCAATTTCAAACAGTACCTCAATGCAATAAACGTGGATCTAGAAGAAGCCAAGAGCGCGAAACTGAAGCGGGCCGAACACCCCACTGCCACAGGGGTCAGGAAAAGCCGGAAAGACGACCTGGTCGGTCTGGTCAAGGAATTGCGGATGAAAAATGAAGAATTGAGGGCGTTGGCCGCAGAACCATTGGACGAAATCTACGACGGTTTACCTCTGCCAATAAAAAAGAAGTTGGGGATCGCCTGATGATGGTTTGCTCAGGCTTTGTCATGTATGCATGGGTTTCAAGCTTTAAACGGGTTGAGAAATCTGAGTCAGGGTCATCCAGATTAAAGTTCCATGTACCAATAGCCTTCATTTTGTAACTCTGCAAGGAATTCCTTATGTTGAATTGCCCATTGCCCCAAGTATCCATAGCCTGGAACCAGATTCGTTTTTGCAACAAGAAGCTTACACATGATTGCTGCGGGTATTGCTGTTGCCAAATAAAGATCGGGATGCCCAATCCAAACCTGGCGATTAGGTTCCGACCCAAGGCTCTCCGCTGACAAAGACAAACCAAAAGGCCTGCCTGTAAACGTCATCAGGGCCTTATAAAAGGCATTCTGACGAAATCCGAAAGGTATTCTGTCAAGCACCCCTGCCTTCTCAAGCATCATCAAGGTGTTGGTAATAGGGTTGAGGCCTGCGTGATAGAACCTGAGTTTTTCCAGTAAAAGCTCGTGTGGAATGAACTCCAGTTCATCCAACAGAACCGGAACACAAAGACTGGTTCCCAAACCACCTTCGAATCGTTTAAAGCGCAAATTCCAGAATTGACTTTTACGCCAGCTTCGGTCGTAGATCCAACCCTGCCTGTCAGATGCGCGGATGATGTCTGCAACACCGCCCAAGCCTATATCGGTTGAGCGATAACGCCCATACATAACTACCTCCCGCAGGTTCCCAGCAGCTCTTTCATCAAGCCATCGAGCCAGCCATCCGGGCAAACCAGGATCCGCACCGGCGTCCAGTACGAACCGGCTCTCACTGGCTTCAATCAAATCCCGCATTTTTTTAAAGACTGGGAGCTTGTAGGGGTGTGGGGTTATATCGATGTAATCAGCTTTATTCGTTAAGCACCCTTTCGCCAAATTCTCGATTGAAGCCGACGAAATGTCGCAGGCAACAACGACCACATCCTGACCTTCTGAGCACTGCCTGGCTTGCGCTTCGTCAGACACGTCAACTAACTCAGCTCTCAGGTTCGCCTGGAAACCAGCGTCGCTTTCCAGTCGAATTACCATTTGCTGGGCTTTTACTATGGATCTTCCGGCCAGAGTTATTGTTCCAGACAGGCTTTTGCCGAGAAGAGATGCAATGGCCTTACCGGCGGCTCCGTAGCCACCGAGGATAATCACATTGTTTCCATTCTGGGTCATTGGCTTTCCACCTCACGTTTAACGTATTCGAGTTCTGTCAGCGTGTGTTGCGATGCATCTGCTTCAATGCCGAAATAGGCAGAGATGAACCAACTGAGTACCCGTCCTTTGACCGAATCTGGAAAGACTCCAAAGACTCGATGTGAGACACGCCAGCCTTCGCCCTGGCGTGTCTTTTCAATTCGAAGATCTCCTCCCTCAGAAATCTCAACGATCTCAAATCCCCACACGCTGTAAGAAGTATTAGCGGACCACCTATATCGTTCCGGCGGAAACACATCGTAAACATGACCATCCAGTACACCTCGAATCCCTCCAACAGTTTCCACTTGAAGAAAGGTGAGCCCGTCGTCAAAGTCTCCATTGGGCCGTGATGTCACCGTGGTCGAAATGTGCGCATCATTTGACTCATGAAAAGTGCCCTCAAAGTCGGTCACAGCTCTCCAGATGGCTTCTCGGGGAGCATTTATGACCACACTCTCCGTAGTATCAACTTGGCGTGGATTCAGTCCCGCAAAAATCGTGGAAACAGCAATAAAAAGTAAAAGAGCCATAAGGATTTGAATAGTTCGTCTCATTTGATGACCCATCCTTTGATGAACCTCCTTTGATGTTCTGACACACCAAGCCTCAGCCCTATACCAACTATAGGGTCAAGTTTTAGAGGTCCTCCCTCCGGGTCTCACATTGAAGCTGCGCTGTTTGTCGAATACTTTCGTTAGCGTGTGGGTGGGTTCAGTCGCTGGACCCGGGTGTTAAGGGCTTTGGCGGGGTTGGCATGATTATCATGGGCGTAATGGTGCTAACCGGGCAGATGATGCTGGCAACATTCTCCGCATTGTGAGGCTCGGCTGAGGGCTAGCCACCGTTGGTCATCAGCTCCGCCCAGACAGTGATTCGACAATCCTGCACTCGCCGATGACGCCACCTTTGCAAGATGCGCTTAAACGCTCAAGCTCAAGCTCCATGGCGCGCAGGTCTGCCAGCCGCAACCGAACCTGTTCGAGCTGATCCTTGACCTTGGCATCCACGGAAGCACATGACGCTTTTTGGTGGTCGGCATGACTCAGAAGCCCCCGGATATCATCCAGAGTGAAGCCGAGAGCACGACTTCGCCGGATGAAGAGCAGGCGGTCACGCTCCTTGTCTGTGTAGAGGCGGTAACCAGCGGCTGTGCGGTCTGCCGAAAGCAATAACCCCAGGCTTTCGTAATAACGGATCGTAACCGCCTTCGTGTCAGTAGCCCTGGCCAGTTTGCCTACGGTGTAGTGCATCGAACACTCCGATTTGAGTAAATTTGCTTGACCTTATAGTAACTATAACCTTCAGCATAGCATCTGGAGTTAATCCACAAGAGGGTCGGACGATGGATGATTGTTGTAACAGCAAGGGCAACGAACTCGCCCAATTGCGCGAACGTCAGGGCCGCGTGCTCTATATCGTTCTTGCGATCAATGCAGTGATGTTCATCGTCGAATTCACGGCCGGTTGGATCTTTAACTCAACTGCGCTACTTGGTGACTCGCTGGACATGTTTGGCGACTCCCTGGTGTATGCCATCTCGATCTTTGTATTACACCGGGGTGTTCGCGCCCGGGCGGGAGCTGCCCTTTTCAAGAGCGGATTCCTACTTCTATTCAGTGTGCTGATCATCGCCGAGGCAGTACGCAAAAGCATCATCGGCGTGGTGCCCGATGCTGGATGGATGGGCTTGATTGGCGGGGTTGCGCTAATCGCTAACCTTAGCTGCCTGGTGCTGCTTTACAGCCACCGTAGCGACGACATCAACATGAGTTCCACCTGGCTCTGTTCGCGCAATGATGTCATTGCCAACCTCAGTGTTCTCGTCGCAGCAGGGCTGGTTATGCTTACTGAATCACTGTGGCCGGATCTGGTCGTCGGTGTGGGTCTGGCGTTTTTGTACCTGCACTCCTCGGTAAAGGTAGCGAAAGATGCCTGGCCTCAGTGGCGTGGTCACGATTTACAGTCCGTCGCGAGCTTTGGAGCCAGCCCCACGCCGCATACCACAGGCGACAAGAGCGAAAGGTGTTGCGACACAAGCACGATTGAGAAGAAAGGTGACTAGGAGCAGCGGCGAATGAACAACGAACTGAAGCAGCTCTATCGGGCTGAACTCGATGCAGCGCGTGAGGCGGAGGCACTGGGCGATTTTCCGCAAGCGTTCATCCATCTTGAACGCGCCCACATCCTGAGCCAGCGTTTTTCACTGGCACATTCGGCAACCCATCTGCGCATGCTAAAGCTCGGCTGGCGCACAAGAAACAGTCGCGAGGTTCTGGGGCAGCTAACCCGAGCGGTTGCAGCACTGGTGTTCTCTCGCATCTGGGTTCCGGTTGGTAATACGGGGCGTGCGAACGTCAGTGCGTTTGCGCCAATGCCGGTGCCTGAAGATCTGGCTCAGGTGTTGAAAAGATTTAACCAACAGTAAATTCTGCTCCGTAGCAACAAAGGTGTCCACTGCGGAATTCAACCGGTTGACTCTATAGTAGCTACAGGGTTGATAAATACAGACCGACATTTCGGTGATAGAGGTAAAGATGCACGATCACGGCCACGACCATAGCGATCATTTCGACACCCATAATCGCTCATTTGCCATTGCAGTGATTCTCAACACGCTGTTTGTGGTTATTGAAGCGGTTTACGGCGTGCTATCGGGCTCTCTCGCGCTTATAGCGGATGCCGGACACAACCTCAGTGATGTCATGGGATTGATCATGGCGTGGGTGGCCAGCTGGCTGGCCAGCAAGGCAGCAACCTACAGTAAAACCTATGGCCTGAAAAAAACCACCATTCTGGCTGCGCTTTTCAACGCACTGATTCTGATCGCGGCGGTTGGCGGGATCACCTGGGAGGCTATTCAGCGCCTGACAGATCCTGCCGACGTAGCGGGCCTGACTGTGGTGGTGGTTGCTGGCATCGGTGTCCTGATCAACGGGGCAACCATGATGCTGTTTCTCAAAGGACAAAAAGGCGACATCAATATCCGTGGCGCGTTTCTGCACATGGCCGCAGATACTGCCGTATCGGTGGGGGTAGTGATCTCTGGCACGATACTGATGTTTACCAGCCTGACCTGGATTGATCCAGTGGTCAGTCTTATCATTGCCGCCGTGATTTTCCTGGGCACCTGGCAACTTCTGAAGGATTCCGTCAACCTTGCGGTAGATGCGGTCCCCAAAGGTATTGACCCCTCGGCTGTCCACGAGCGACTTGAGAGTCTCCCCGGCGTGCAATCAGCCCATCACCTTCATATCTGGGCATTGAGCACAACAGAGAATGCGCTGACCGTTCACTTGGTTAAACCTGACCCGGAAAGTGATGACCAAGTCATCAACGAAGCTTCGGCGATGCTGGCAGACGAATTTAACATCCAGCATACGACGATCCAGTGGGAGCGTGGTGGTGACCCATGCCCGAATAAAGCCCACTGTGTAGTGCACTAAAACTAACAAGGAGCGTGAGTTGCGAGTAAAAATATCAACAACCTACCAAGCCCCAGCTGGTCATGTCTGGGCGTTGGTCAAGAGGAGCGGCACGTTATTATTTGTTTGCAAAGGTCTTTTGGGCTTTGCAGGCGCAGAGCGTTTTCCAGAGGAATGGAGTGAAGGGGAAACAGTGGTCACACGTCTATTGTTTTTCGGCTTTATACCCGCGTGGCAACATACCCTGACTTTTCAAGAGGTGAGCGACAGAAAGCGGGTGCTCTATACCAAAGAGGGCGGCGGATTGGTGCCAATCTGGAAACACTTCATGCAGGTTAGCCCTGGCGAAAAGCAGACTTGTACCTACATTGATGACGTGGAAATCAGAGCAGGAGTTTTTACCTTATTGGTGTGGCTATATGCTCATATCTTTTACAGGTATCGCCAGCTCCGTTGGCGTGCCTTGCTGCGGAGATTTCCGCATCAAGCTTAGCAATCTCAACGTCCCGACCCACTGTTACACATTGACCTTATTTGGAGGGGCGCACCCAAATAGTCGATCAGCATCGCTAAAAGCGCCCTTTGAATCAACAAAGCACATAAAACCCATGCGAGACATGATTGAACGCTACCAGGTCTGGGCCTACCTCATGGCTGTGGTCCTCGGCCTAATCATTGGCTGGAGCTTCTCCGAAGTAACGATACCTGAATACCTGACCTGGGCTTTGCTGGGCGTTCTGCTTTATGCGACTTTCACCCAGACACCTTTGATCCATCTGTCTGAAGTATTCCGGGATCGCCGTTTCATGGGTGCCCTGCTCACAGGGAACTTTCTAGTGATGCCCGCAATCATCGGCCTTATGTTACTGGTTCTGCCAGACAACGATGCATTGCGGCTGGGCGTGCTGCTTGTGCTACTGATGCCCTGCACAGACTGGTTTGTCACCTTCACTCACCTGGGCAAGGGGGACGGCACCCGTGCCATCGCAGCAACGCCAGTTCTGCTGATTGCCCAGTTGGCTTTATTGCCACTCTATCTCTGGCTTTTCCTGGGCGAACAATTCGATGTAAACCTGGATCTGGGGCGACACATACTACCGGCGTTCATCGGTCTGATCATCGTCCCACTCATCCTGTCATTACTGACCCAGAAATGGGCCGATCTCTCCCCGCACGCCAGCGGGTTCATTGATGCGATGGGCTTGATGCCCGTTCCCTTGCTGACAGTTGTACTGTTCCTGATTTCGATTACACAGGTCAGCCAGATTTCCACCACAGGTCAGATTGTCTGGATATTGATGATCTTGTTCCCGGCTTATCTGCTAGCGGCGGCTCTGGTTGGCAAAGGTTTGAGTCGGCTTTTCAGGTTGCCAGTGGAAACCGGACGTACCGTCATTTTCAGCCTCGGCACGCGGAATTCCTTCGTGGTTCTGCCACTGGCACTGTCGCTGCCCGAAGTCTGGAGCGCGGCAGTGATGGTCATTGTGGTGCAGTCACTGGTAGAGCTGTTTGGGATGATGCTCTATCTCAAGTGGGTGCCCAGTAAATTACTGCCACTTCGTTCAACCATTTAATGCTCAAAACGCAGTTACACATAAAACCATCGGAGTTCTCACATGCAAAACCGCACCCTCGCTCTGGGCCTCATTGCTTTGAGCCTGATTCCATTTAGCGCTGCCTTTATGTTCTATGAACGTCCCCAGGATGCCAGGGATACCACCTCGCAGAACGTCACGGCCGATAAGCCCACTCTGGTGAGAGACTATTCGCCGGTTATTGGCCCTGAAGATGCCCCGGTCACGATCGTTGAGTTCTTTGATCCTTCCTGCGAGGGCTGTCGGGCCATGTACCCCTACGTGAAAGAGATTCTCGCCCAATACCCTGATAACGTGCGCCTGGTATTGCGCTACGTGCTCTTTCACGGTGGCTCTGAAGAGGCCGTGAGAATTCTTGAGGCCGCACGCATACAGAACGTTTACGAACCCGTGCTTGATGCCGTCATGGAATCGCAACCCCAATGGCATGATGACCCGGAAGTAAAGGCGGCCTGGACAGCCGCAGAGTCCGCTGGGTTGGACCTGAAAGCCGCTCGCAACCAGGTCACCTCCTCTGGCATTGATCAAATCATCGAGCAGGATATGAGCGATGTTCAGAGCGTCAAAATAAAGGGCACACCGACGTTCTATGTGAATGGCCAAGAGCTGAGTAAGCTAGGACCACAGGAACTTTACGACCTGGTGAAATCAGAAGTTGATGCGCTGAACTAAACAACACTACTTATCCGGTAATGCCATGACGCTGCTAGATTACCTTTTACCTTACGACTTCTCGCCACTGACCGTGCTGAGTTACTTGCTTGTGCTCGGATTCTACGGCGTCGGTCTTCTGCGAATGCCCGATGAGGATCGCCCCGGTGCCCTGAGAATTTTCGCCTTCGTTCTGGGCGTGATGATCTGTTATGGCGTCATGCAAACCCGCTTCGACTACTACGCTCAGTACATGTTCTTCGTCCATCGCGGCCAGCACCTGATTCTTCATCATATCGGCCCGATCCTGATCGCCATTTCGAACCCCTTGCCGATCATGCGGTTCTGGTACGCCAAAATGAGCCCCGGCCTGAAGAACGCTCTCAGGCCAGTGGGATGGATGTATCAAGTGCTTCAATACCCCTTGATCGCTCTGATCCTGTTTGTGGGCCTAATCTATTTCTGGCTCTGGCCGTCGATCCATTTCGACGCCATGCTCAGCCGGGACCTGTACTGGATCATGAACTGGAGCATGCTGCTAGATGGCCTGCTTTTTTGGTGGCTGGTTTTTGATCCCCGCCCACCCGCGATCACTTCATCACTGGGTTACGGCAGACGCATGCTGGTTTTGGCGGCCGCAGGCGTTCTCCAGATGTTTCTGGGCGCGTGGATCGTGTTTTCCAGAGACATGGTTTACGACGTTTACGAAGTCTGTGGCCGCGCCTGGCCCATTGATCCGGACGTCGATCAGCTTCTGGGGGGTATGCTGACCTACATACCACCGGCCATGATGAGCATCCTCGGCATTCTTCTTATCCTCCGGCGTGCCATGCACGAAGACGGGAAATACCCTAAACCTTCCAGACAATCCAAGGAAACCGCCCAATGAGTTTTGGTTTTATCAAAAAACAGGCCTCCAGGCCTTTGGCAATTTTCACGATCATGCTGGCTGCGTTTCTAGCTGGTTGCTCTGACAACGAGATTAGCTACAACGGCAAGGATATCAGCGGCCTGATGCCAGAGCTTGAATTCAACCTGATCAACAGCGACGGTGACCAGGTAACCGCAGAGGATTACAGCGGCAAAGTGAGGATGATGTTTTTCGGCTTTACCTCTTGCCCGGACATTTGCCCGACCGCTATGCAGACATTAAACCGGGCAAAAAGTGGCCTGCCACCCGGACTTCAGGACGACGTGTTGATGTTATTTGTGAGCGTTGACCCTGAACGGGATACGCCTGAGCGTCTGGATAAATACGTCAGTTTTTTCGGTGAGAATATTGTTGGCCTGACAGGAACGGAACCACAACTTCGGGAGCTGGCCAAACGATACCGGACGACCTTCGGTTATGGCGAACCGAACGAAAAGGGCGACTACGACGTTTCTCACAGCAGCGCGGTTTATATATTTGACCGTCAGGGACAGGCCAGGTTGCTGATCAGACCAGACCAAGGGTCAGAGAAGATTAGCCAGGATCTCATCGCTCTCGCTCAGGGGAACTCCTGAATCATTCTGGTGATTCGGCGCACCCATTTGTTTAGCTACCGTCAGGTTAAAGCCAATAGCCGTGAACGCGGAGATAACGTTTTTGAGGTGCTGGGCACACAAACGTTCATCACCTCGAAGCATAAGAAGCAGGCCCTCAGATTTGCGAGAAAACCGTTGGTTAACGGTTGCCGGTCCTCCCAGAGGGATTAAACTACTGGATCAAGCTATTAAATACCTGAGGATAAGCTCACGTTGATGGGGCAGAGTGCCCCATCATCTATCGAATCCGTACACTGCACATTCCGATAAGCCACGGTCAGAGAACTCTTATTGACAGTGCAACAAAGGTGAGGAAGTTTTCACCACAGCCTAAAAAGTGTTGCTTTTACTATACGAGTGAGCGGAACGATCTCTAATCGAAATGCGTTGCATGTTACTTGTTGTACTCTTCACATCTGAGATCGTTGGTACTACTGACTTTCTCACTCACGCGGCAATGATTTTCGTATAATTCAGAGTCATATAAGTTTCATTGAACCGGAGTAAGGGGGCTCATGGTCCAAGCGACTGGCTGCCGCCTGCTGGCAAGTGCGCTTATGTCGCCCGATTCACACGGATCGTCAGAAAATACAAACTCGAACCCACGCCCTCGGAAACAGCGTGGACGCAGTCTTTTTTAGAAAGCTGCAAAAATTAAGGGCTAGGGTAATTCCCGCCCTAGCGAACAACCTCGATTAATCGAAGGATCTGTGTAGTAGTTCAGTGATTCCGGACACCAACGTAGGTGGTAACGTGTCCGCCATAAGCGAGGTGTCTGATAACCAGGAAACGACGATCTTTACGCCAGAGTGAATTGCAGGAGCCGCTGGGTTTCCGAGTTGATCTTGTGACACCCGGAGATATCCCTGAAAAACTCCGGAAGACCATAAGCAAACAGGCAAGACCAATCTTAATGACGCACTACATCACAGGCTACACCGCCCTCAACATCAGCTGGCCAGACAGAGATCAGGCAGACTGGCACACCACTTCAACTTTCAAACCTGGAGCAAATACAAACGCTTGGCTAATCGCTGGCTTAAATTTCTCGATGACGGAACACATCCTGGGAGATACAGATATCCATGATGTAAGTGAGTTCCTCAGAAAGAGCGGTGTCGAAAGCCCGCCAACGACCACGGCGGCAGGCTATGAGCGGGCTGTTTTTGATATGCTCTACCACTTTGCAGCTAAAGGCGAGCCCGTGCCAAATATCCAGGCAAAGGACATTGATCACGAGGTCGATTTTAAACAAGTGGCTCACTGGATCGAAACCTGCGAGATGATACCGGACGACCGAAAAGCGGTTATGCTCGCTTGGCTTGAGATCAGCGACTGGTAAAGCTGCAAACGAGATAAGGGAAGTTTGGTCGGTTTTGTCTTTCAGGCTTTTGACATGACGACTTTAATACCGTCTGCCAGGGACCAGTCTTCCGACGACTTACTGGCTGTCTCTATGCTTGGCGGAGTGTGATGGCCGAACGCTTAATGCGTTTTGACCGACTAAGATAAATGTATCTCATTCTCGGGAACCGTTGACCAGCTCCGGGATCAAGTCTTTAGGTGAACAACCCAGAGTATCGGCGAGGGCGTATAGTTTCTCGATGGTCAAATTCACTTTTCCTCGCTCAACTTTCCCGAGATAGCTTCTATCAACTCCCGCAGAATAGGCCAACTGCTCCTGGGAGAGTCCTCTGGCACGCCTAATTGACCGCAAATTTTTACCAAATTCTACTCTAATTTTTTCCATACACGCCTCAAGCTACTGACCGACTGTCAGCTATTTGTGCTTTTGAGGCCACGGCATATAATACCCATTTTCAAATATGTAATTGCCCATTTCATGAGGGGTGTTATGCCTACGAATTCGCTAACTTTGGACAGGATCCTTCACGCGATCCTCCGAGAAGCGTCAGGGAAAGAGCTAGACCTCGCTCAAATCCGTGATGAGTACACAAATCAGGTGCCTGAGTGCGCTCGACCACCCAAGAGGAATTTATGGCGTTACGTCTATTCTGAGATGGAAAAGCTGAGGTCGATGGGAGTAGTCAGCAGCACAAGACGGTCATTTAGCAGTTGCGGGAAAGCGTACAGCGTTACACCAGACTTTGGCGAACAATCCATAGAGAAGACTACTGAGCCCTTTTTTACCGATACCTCCCATGATCTAGACCAAAAACGTGTGGACGATCTGAAATATAAAATAAGGGTCTACTGGCGAACTGCCTTCATGCTCAACGGTTCGCTTGATGAGACTCGGGCTTTAGCAATCGAATTTCCATCTCTTGCCGGTGAGCTAGCGTGCAAAGAGACCGAATTATTCAATAAAGTACTGGAGGTGTATGGTCGGATTGGAGCACTTGAAGAGGTAATCGAGGAACTTCTCGAAAGCTAAGAAAACCTTCGTGTTTACGCGCAAGCATAGACTAAACGACACTACTGTTTATCTATCAGGAGGAGCTGTGAATTAACAGGATGGCAGCCTGAAACCAGCCCTATTTATTAAATCTAATTAAAACTCCTTACTTAAAACAATAGCGAATATGCTGGCAATCCAATTTATTCCTAGCTTATTGATTGGTTGCAGAAAATCATCCAAGTCCTTTAGCTCGTTCATATTGAAATTTCTCCTATCTCCCGAAAGATTGTGGAACAACCTGTTTCTCAAAGATATCACGCATGACCCCAAATTAAAGAACTTAACTTTCAGATAATCATTATCAGACGCTTCGCAAATCAGGTCGTTGCCCAATGACTTCATGTACGTTCTATAAGAGCTTTTACGGGTCGCCTCGTCACCTAGCATATCTATGGTAACACTGACGTCTAACCACGCTTGTTCTTTGACAATTTCATCAACCATATTGCGAAGAAGACCAAGCTCTTCACCTTTAACAAAAAAATCTTTTAACTGAGCATAAGCACCCTTCAGATCATCAGAGTTAAGAGCATATATAAGTGGGAAAGCAAACGACATTCTTTCTATTGCTCGATAGCAATGCAAAAAAGCCCTCAAATGATCCTTGAGTTGAAGTGCCAAAATTGCATGCACCATCTCATATGTTAAGTGTAAGTAAAACGCTCTGTTTTTGTTTGAAATGCGAGAAAGTGACGAAGAAATAAGTTCTAGATCATCGACATTGGCGCCGACTTTAAGGTTTTTAGGACTCAGCCGGACGCCATCAACATACGTAATATTAAAATAATTACTCCTAGGCTTATAAGTCTTGAAAATTCCATTTCGATCCACCCGAATATCAGCGGTTCCTGAAAGAAGCCTATACAGAGCCAGGATAGGCGAACGCTCAATGCTGTTCAGATGCAAATCCACAGGACAGGCCCGCTTTTGGCTCTCATTAAAAGGATCGATTAGTTCCAAACCTGAAGCCATAACTATTTCTCTGAAAGCTCGCCCATAAGGTTGACTGCCTCTAAACCGCTATACTCTTTTATTTTCGATATGAACTCTGCAACTAACCGTCTACGCTCCTGACCCACTTTTATCCTGCTAAAATCAAAATATGAAAAAGCTTGCTCAAATAATTCAACCGCACTCCTGAAATCTTCGACACTTAGCTGCCTTAAGTCGTAATACGCGTAAATTATACCAACGCAAAATCCTATCAAATTGTTTTCACTCTTAAACCAATCCTTAACCACCCCGGAAGGCTCAGAAGAAAGGTCACCAATTAATGCCACGACTTCGGAAAACTCTATATCATGTTGAGT
>CBIHLH010000051.1:0-24547 GCA_966210405.1 uncultured Marinobacter sp. | reverse complement strand
GTTGAGCAGCCCCCGTGAGGATGAGGCCAGGACCTTCGCGGAGCTGCTGGACGAAAAAGCCTTTACTCAGGGCTGATTCAGGCACGGGCGCCGGAGCGGGCGCCTTCCTGTAGCATCGCCAGCAGTGACCGCCGCACCCGCTCAATCTGCGCCGGTGTGAGCCGTACAACCCGGACCAGGTCTTCGCTGGCGAGGTTACGTTGACGGGCATGGCGCAGGACTTCACGGCTACCGATCACCATGCCATCCCCAAGCGGGGTATGCTTCTGGCCCGGCGCCGGCCGCTCCGCCGACATCAGGTAGGCGTGGTACTGGGGCGGCAGGTTCCACTCGTTGGCGATCAGTTGGCAGGTGGACCACTGGAAGCGTGCCAGGGCATGGCGAAGCAGGGCCGGTCCCGGCTCCGGCGTACCGGGCCGGCTCCGGCAAATCCTCTGCAGTTCCCGATGAATGGTGATGTAGGCCAGCGCCGGCAATAACCCCAACATGAAGTGCGTACTGGTATCTTCGTCGTGCATTTTTGCCACCAGCTCCGCCGCGCTGGCACAGGTGAGCCCCCAGCGCCAGGCGCGTTGGGCAAAGAGCGCTTCCCGGCTGTTTCTGGCTGCCAGCATCGGGCGCATCACGGCCGCGGCAATAACGTTGCGAATCCCCGCCATGCCAAGCACAAAAACAGCCTGATCCACCGACTCGATAATGTGGTCGCCGGGGCGGAAATAGGGGCTGTTCGCAACCTGGAGCAACTGATCGGTCAGGGCGGGATCGGCGAGTATGATGTCGGTTACCTTGTGGCGATCCGCCGACTCGTCAGACAGGGCCCGCATGAGCATGGGCAGGCTCATGGGCCGCCTCGGCAACTCATCGAGCTGGCTGTTTTTCAGGCGCTGGTGTAATGCCTCGAGTACGTCGTGATCAGACAAGGCAAGGGGTGTTCTGAAATCGGCGAGGCTGGCGTCCAGCAGCCAGACAAACAGATACTCTTCGAGCTGCTGTGCCAGGGCGTATTCGGCGTCCAGCAATGCCGCGTCGCTGGTGTCTGTTGCGGGGTTGAACAATCGAGACTCGGGCACCGGAGGCGGCGGCCGCTCCGGCGAAAATAAACCTGAAATCCAGGATAGAAAGCCTGGCATCCGTTGCCTCCGGGTCAAACAGTCGTGAAAATTTACGCACCCGTATGTCCGGAGTATAGAGGCAGTTTACCAGCTTGCACAGATGAATCTGGTGGTCTTAAGCAACGAATTACATAACGGACTGGCCAAACACGAAGACCAACTGGCAGACCCCGGCCGCAAAGCCCAGAAATGCCCCGACCAGGATCAGTTTGATTTCGTCTTCCTGAAAGCAGGGCCGCAGCAGGTCCTGGAATTCCTCGGAGGACAGGGCGACCATCCTTTCCACCATAATGGATTCCACGGCCCGGGCCCGATCTTTTTCGAACACGGGGTTGTTGAAGGAGGTCTGGGAAATGGTGATCGCCTTTTCACCGACCTGGTTTTTCAGGGTGGCGAAACCGGTGGGGCCGAACGCCACCTGGGTGAGCGCCTTGCCCATGCCGGCGGTTTCGTCCACCAGCGGTTTGATGTGTTTGCGGACCATGTTCCTTGCCCGGTCGCCTTTCGGCCCATCGAGAATGGCGTTGATGATGTTGCCGACGGTCAGGATTTCATGGGTCACGATGTGGCAGAAGGATTCGGCCACCGCAGGCTGGCGCTTGAGGAACAAGCCCTGGAGGCGGAACGGGCCGACTTTGTGGGCGTGCAGGGGGCGGAAGATGACGTTCAGGGCGATCCAGTTGGTGGCCCAGCCCACCAGGAGTCCGAAGAAGGGCAGCACCCACCAGCTCTGGTAGACATACCAGACGGCCATCTGGATCAGGCCGAACAGGAAACCGAAGTAGAGGCCGGAGTTGACGATGAAGCGGAATTCCACTTCGCCACACTCGAGGAAGATCCGGTTCAGGAGCTGTTTGTCGCTGGCCAGGCGTTCGATCACCATGCCTTTGATGTCCAGCAGGTCTTCGATGTTGTCGGAGACATCCTCCACCAGGTTGTCCACCAGTTGCGGGGTGGATTTGCGCACCCGGTCGTACACCATGTTGCGGGCGGAGGCGGGGAGGTTTTCCCAGAAGGTGGGGTATTCCCGGAGCATCATTTCATCCACGTACTCTTCAATCCGCGGTTCAACGGAGTGAACGATGTGGGTGGCCAGGACTTTCGGGTCGATCTGCTGGAAGATTTCCCGCACGGTGCCGATTTTTGAGATGGTGGCGTCGACGCTGATGGCGGCCATTTTCCGGGCTTTCGAGGGGATGATGCCTTGCCAGCCCAGCAGTGGCGGTTTGCCGATGAACTCCAGCGGGTAGAAGGTCATTTTGATGGCGAGCCAGTTGGTGCTCCAGCCAATCAGGGCGGCAATCACCGGGATGCTGAGGTATTGCCAGAATTCTGGGGTGCTTAGCAGGCTTGTCATCCTGTTACTCGCATTTATTTTTTCGTACTTGGGAGTTCGCTGGGTTTCGGTGCGTCTGAACCGAACGGGATGATGTTGTCGGGCCGCTCTCATGTCAATGACTTGGGTGCCGACGTGAGACGGCGGTACGGTCGTTGAGGTTCAGTTGCCGGTATCACCCCAAAGGTATTGGCACAGCGCCATGGCCGCGACCGGGGCGGTTTCGGTTCGCAGAACCCTGGGGCCAAGGGCGACCGGGAGGAAACCCTCGCTTTCGGCTTGTGAGATTTCGTCGGCCGAGAGGCCGCCTTCCGGGCCGATCATGAGGGCAACGCGGGTGGGTTTGGTCAAGGCGTCCAGGGACTGTTCGGTGCGGTGGTGCAGGACCAGGCGTACCTCGCAATCCCGGGTGTGTTCGAGCCACTCGGTGACGGTCATGACGGGCAGTATGTCAGGTACCCGGGCCCGGCCGCATTGTTCGGCGGCGCTGATGGCGACGGATTGCCAGTGGCGCAGGCGTTTGTCTTCGCGGTCGCCTTTGAGTTTGACGTCGCAGCGTTCGGTGGTGAGCGGAACAATGCGGGTGACGCCCATTTCCACGGCTTTCTGGACGGCGTAGTCCATGCGGTCACCGTTGGAGAGGGCCTGGCCGAGGATGATGTCCAGGGGCGATTCGGTGGGGTTGGCGTCCGGCGTGCCCACCTGCACTTCCACGTTTTTCTTGTTGGCGGAGGTGATGGTGGCGGGATAGTCGTTGCCGTCCCCATTGAACAGCCGCAGTTCCTGGCCAGGTTGCATGCGCAAAACCCGGCCAACGTGCAGGGCGGCGTTTTCGTCCAGCTCGGCGGTGGCGCCCTCGCGGAGGGCGGAATCGGTGTAGATGCGGGGTATGCGCATGGGCGGTTCTCTCGGGTGTTACGGGGCGGTTCTCAGTCCCGAACCGCGATCTCAATGCCTTCCGTTGCGACCTGGGCGAGGTGGCGGATCTGTTCTTCAGTGATCACGTAAGGCGGCATGAAGTAAACCACATTACCCAGGGGGCGAAGCAAGGCCTGGCGGGTCAGGGCATGCTGATACACCCGGATTCCCCGGCGTTCCTGCCAGGCGAAGGGGGTTTTGGAGGCTTTGTCTTTCACCATTTCAATGGCGAGGGTCATGCCGTGTTGGCGAATATCGCCCACGTTGGGGTGGTCCGCCAGGTGGGCGACGGATTCGGCCATGCAGGTGGATAGCCGGCGGTTGCTTTCGATCACGTTGTCGTCCCGGAAGATGTCCAGGGTGGCCAGGGCCACTGCACAACCAATGGGGTTGCCGGTGTAACTGTGGCTGTGCAGGAAGGCTTTGAGGGTTTCGTAGTCGTCGTAGAAGGCGTTGTACACGTTGTCGGTCGTCAGCACCACGGACAGCGGCAGGTAGCCGGCGGTCAGGCCCTTGGAGAGACACATGAAATCGGGGGTGATGCCAGCCTGCTCACAGGCAAACAGGGTGCCGGTTCGGCCGAAGCCGACGGCAATCTCATCGGCGATCAGGTGCACGCCGTAACGGTCGCAGGCTTCTCTGAGTTTGGTGTGGTAAACCGGGTGGTGCATGCGCATGCCGCCGGCGCACTGGATCAGGGGCTCCACGACCACGGCGCAAATCTCATCGTGTTTCTCGGCCAGCAGTTTGTCCATGGCCTCGAACTGGCGCAGGGCGTAGGCGTCGTCGGTTTCCCCCGGCTCTTTGTTGAAGGCATCCGGCGAGGGGGCTGTGAGCACTTCCATGAGCAATGGCTGGTAGGTGTCCTTGTACAGGGCAACATCGCCGAGGGCCAGGGCGCCCAGGGTCTCGCCGTGGTAACTGTTGCTCAGGTTCACAAAGTTTTTCTTGCCGGGCTTGCCGTGATTCTTCCAGTAGTGAAAGCTCATCTTCAGGGCGGCTTCAATCGCCGATGAACCATTGTCGGCGTAAAAGCACTTGTTGAGGCCTTTCGGGGTCACTTCGATGAGCCGCTCCGACAGGTTAACCACGGGCTCATGGGTAAACCCGGCCAGAATGACATGCTCGAGCTGGCCGATCTGTTCCTGGATCGCCGAGTTGATTCTCGGATTGGCATGGCCGAACAGGTTGACCCACCAGGAGCTCACGGCATCAATGAAACGGTTACCTTCGAAATCTTCCAGCCAGACGCCTTCGCCCCGCTTGATCGGGACCAGTGGCACGGTGCCTTCGTGGTCTTTCATCTGGGTGCAGGGATGCCACACGGATTTGAGGCCACGGGCGACGAGGTCGGCATTGCGCATGATAAATCTCCGTCAGACGGTCAGGTTCTGGGTTGTCGGCGGTTAACCTGTGCGGATATTACAGTTAACAGCGCCGGCTGGCCACTGTGCCACCGGGTGCTGACCGGCGGGCCAATGCCGGTGAGCGTTGAGGGCCGCAGAATTCCCGGACAACGAAAAAGGAGACATCGATGCAAGTGGAACTTGAACACCCCTACGATGCGAATCTGGAACGTGTGCTGGGTGCCTTTTTTGATGAAGGGCATATCCTGGAAAAGAACGCCAGGGTGGGCTCCCGTAATGTGCGGGTGACCGAGCTGGTGCGAGATGAATCCTCAGGCAAACTGGTGGTTGAGCGGGAAGTGACCGCGTCGGGGAATGTACCGGGGATGCTTGCCAGCTTTCACCGGGAGTGGAATCAGGTGCGCCAGGAAGAGCACTGGTTTCGCAAGAGCGACACCGAGTGGCATTGCGAATTCCGGGTCAGGATTGAGGGAGTGCCGGCGAAGATCCAGGGGATGATGAAGCTGCTGGGAGAGGGCGAGACCTGCACCAATCTCGTCACGCTGAATGTGCGATGCGATGTACCGCTTCTCGGCAAAAAGATCACCAGGTTTCTGGCGGATGACTCCCACGCCAAGATTGAGCGTGAGTATGAGGCCACCCGCCAGTTATTATAGGGGCTTTAGTGCGCCAACACCCGGCTCAGAAACGCCTGGGTGCGCTCATTCTGCGGGTTGTCGAACACATCATCCGGCTTGCCCTGTTCCACAATCTGGCCTTCGTGAATGTAGATCACCCGGTCAGCCACTTCCCGGGCGAAGCCCATTTCGTGGGTGACTACCATCATGGTCATGCCTTCTTTTGCCAGTTCGCGCATGACGTCCAGCACTTCACCGATCATTTCCGGGTCCAGGGCTGAGGTGGGTTCGTCGAACAGCATCAGGCGCGGCTCCATGGCCAGGGCCCGGGCAATCGCCACCCTTTGCTGCTGGCCACCAGAGAGGTGGCTGGGGTATTTGTCCGCCTGGCTGCCAATGCCGACCCGGTTCAGCAACCGCTCGGCGGTGGCGTTGGCGACGGTTTTCGGGGCGTCCTTGACCTTCCGTGGCGCCAGCATGATGTTTTTCTTCACCGTGAGGTGAGGGAACAGGTTGAACTGCTGGAACACCATGCCTACTTCCTTGCGGATTTCGGCCAGGGATTTGGGGTTGCCGCTTTTGGGCGCCAGCGGGTGGCCATCCACCTCCAGGTGACCGGATTCGAATTCCTCGAGGCCATTCACGCAGCGAATCAGGGTGGACTTGCCGGAGCCACTGGCTCCGATAATCACCACCACTTCACCTTTACCAACGGTCAGGTCTATATCTTTCAGGACATGCAGCTTACCGAAGTACTTGTTCATGCCCTTCATTTTCACGATATCAGTCATGAGTCGCTTTCCTTCAGACAGAGACCAGTCCACGCCGCTCGATGAAGCGGAGCATCAGGGACAGTGAGAGGGTGATGGCGAGATACATCAGCGCGACCATAAAGTATACCTCGAACGCCGTGAAGGTAGTGGCGATATAGATCTGGCCCTGGCGAACCAACTCGCCGACACCGATTACCGAGAACAGCGACGTGTCTTTGATGCTGACGATGGCCTGGTTGCCGAGAGGCGGCACCATGCGCCGGAAGGCCTGGGGCCAGACGATGGACCAGAACGTCTGGTTGCGCGACAGCCCGAGCGACAACCCGGCTTCGGTCTGGCCCTTGTCGATGGACTGAACGCCACCACGAACGACTTCCGATATATACGCGCCAGAGTTCAGGGCGATAGCGGCGATACCGGCGGTCAGGGGGTTGATGGGTCTGCCTAACAGATCGGGCAGACCGTAAAAGATAAACAGCACCTGAACGAGAATCGGTGTGCCGCGGAAAATTTCGATGTAGGCGGTGGCCGGCCATTTGAGGAACCAGAGCTTATTGATGCTCAGCAGGCCAAAGAAAATGCCAAGGGCAAAGCCGATGAGCAGGCCGCCAAACGAAATCATCAGGGTGTAGGGGATTCCCTCGAGCAAAAACGGGATCGAGTTAATGGCTGCTTGCCAGTCGAACTGAAACTGGGATTCCACTGTCAGTGTCTCCGCAGGAAGTTGGGGTCAGAAATTGCCGGGGCGTTTATGCCCCGGCACCGGGAGTCGGGTGTCAGTGCCCTTCAGTCCCTCAGTTGTCTTCCGGCATCGGGCCGAACCACTTTTCGTAGATTTCTTCGTAGGTGCCATCTTCCTTTATGGCGGCCAGGGCGGTGTTCACCTCGTCCACCCAGTCGCTGCCTTCTACGAGAGCAATGCCGTACTGCTGGCCCTCATAGAGCGGACCAACGGTTTTGACTTCGCCTTCACCCTTGGTGCGGGCAAAGTAGCCCACGTTCGGGGCATCGTAGAAGACCGCGTCGATCGCACCGGACATAAGCGCCATGTACATGTCGGCACTGCCCGGATAAGGCGTGACACTGTCGTCTTTCTCCAGGTTCTTGATCAAGTAGTCGTAGCTGGTGCTGCCGATCTTGGTGCCGATTTTCTTACTTTCGAGGTCGTTGAATTCCTTGATGCCGTCATTGCCTTCGCGCACCAGGAGCCGCAGACCGGAATCGTAGTACGGGTCGGAGAAATCGACGATTTCCTCACGCTCGTCAGTGATGGTGATGCCAGCGATGGCAATGTCCACGCTGCCGGATTGCAGTGCCGGGATAATGCCGTTGAAATCCATGGTGTTAAGGTCGATTTCAAAGCCGGCACGGTCTGCTACTTCGCGGATGATCTCCATATCGAACCCGACCATTTTCCCGGTTTCCGTGTCCATCATTTCAAACGGAACGAAACTCGGGTCGGTGACTACCTTGAGGGTTTCAGCGCTGGCGGTGCCCGCAGCCACGGTAAGGGTGAGGGTGGCACCCAGGGTTTTCAGCCATTTCGTGCTCATGCTTTCTCCTTCTCTTTCTTATGAGGCTCCGTTTGCCCGGTAAGGCAAGCCGGAGAGCCACTGTTGATGACCGTGGCATCCGGGGAGCGTTGGTGGAACTGCATTACGTACACTTTAGACTATTACGCAGATGGGCATAGAAAATCAAATGCTTGGCGGGCGGTGGAGCTGGAGGTAAAAATGCCTTGTTGGATTACGGTCCTTCGGATCTAATCCAACCTACGGTGTTGGGAGGCTTCCGGGAATCTTGTAAGTTGAATCAGTTCGTAGGTCGGATCAGGCCCAAAGGGCCCTAATCCGCCACCGCCGTATTCATCAGAAAGCAATCTTTTCCGGCTCACCGATGCCCAGGTTTTTCCAGATGCGGATGCTCGGCTCCGCCTGGTTCAGGGTATAGAAATGCAGGCCCGGTGCACCGGCATCGAGCAGCTTTTCACACATCCCGGTAACCACTTCCTCGCCAAACTTGCGGATGGAATCACTGTCGTCGCCATAGGCTTCGAGTTGCTTGCGAATCCAGCGCGGGATTTCCGCACCGCACATGTCGGAGAAACGCACCAGATTGGAGAAATTGACGATGGGCATGATGCCCGGCACCACCGGAATGGTCACGCCCATTTTCTCAAGCCGGTCAATGAAATAGAAGTAGCTGTCGGCGTTGAAGAAGTACTGGCTAATGGCGCTGTTGGCGCCGGCTTCCACCTTGCGGGCAAAGTTCTTCAGGTCTTCCTCGGCACTGCGGGCCTGGGGGTGAAACTCCGGGTAGGCGGCCACTTCCAGATTGAAGTGATCGCCGCTGTGCTCCCGGATAAAGGCCACCAGCTCGTTGGCGTACCGGAGCTCGCCGGCGGCGCCCATGCCCGACGGCATGTCACCCCGGAGGGCGACAATCCGGTTGATGCCGTTCTCTTTATAGACATCCAGCAGCTCGCCGATGTCCTGGCGGGTACCCCCGACGCAGGAAAGGTGGGGGGCTGTCGAAATGCCTTGACGATGCAGGTTGAGCACCGTCTCGATGGTGCGGTCCCGGGTGGAACCGCCGGCACCGAAGGTGACCGAGAAAAAGTCCGGGTTCACCTCGGCCAGCTGGTTTCGCACGTTCTGCAGCTTCTCTTTGCCCTGGTCGGTCTTGGGCGGGAAGAACTCAAAGCTGAAACGGCGCTTGAACTGTGTCTGGGATTGCATCTTGATACCCGATCAGTACTTGTAGCTTTCCGGCTTGTACGGGCCTTCGACCGGTACGCCAATGTATTTCGCCTGCTCCGGGGTCATTTTGGTGATCACCCCACCAAAGCCTTCCACCATGGCCCGGGCCACTTCCTCGTCCAGATGCTTCGGCAGTACCTGAACGTAGACGCCCTTGGCCCGTGCATCTTCCGGCAGGTCGGCAAACTTGCGCTCGAACAGATGCATCTGGGCCAGCACCTGATTGGCGAAGGAGCCGTCCATGATCCGGGACGGGTGACCCGTGGCATTGCCCAGGTTTACCAGGCGACCTTCAGACAGCAGGATCAGATGGTCGTTGACGGCCTTGTCGCGGTACACCACATGCACCTGCGGCTTGACCTCGTCCCACTCCCAGTTCTTGCGCATGTAGGCGGTGTCGATCTCGTTGTCGAAGTGGCCGATATTGCATACCACGGCGCCGCTTTTCAGGGCCTTGAGCATGTTGGCATCGCACACGTTCATGTTGCCGGTGGTGGTGACCAGCAGATCCGTATTCTGCAACAGGGCCCGGTCGACACTGGCTTCGGTGCCGCTGTTCACGCCGTCAATATAGGGGGAAACAACTTCAAAACCGTCCATGCAGGCCTGCATGGCGCAGATCGGATCGGCCTCGGTCACCTTCACGATCATGCCTTCCTGGCGCAGGGACGCCGCGGAGCCCTTGCCCACGTCGCCATAGCCGATCACCAGCGCTTTCTTGCCCGCCAGCAGGTGGTCGGTGGCGCGCTTGATGGCATCGTTCAGGCTGTGGCGGCAACCGTACTTGTTGTCGTTCTTGGATTTGGTAACGGCATCGTTGACGTTGATGGCCGGTACTTTCAACGTGCCCTCGCGCAGCATTTCCTGCAGGCGATGCACACCGGTGGTGGTTTCCTCGGTAACGCCGTGGCAGTTGGCCAGGATGTCCGGATACTTCTCGTGCAGCAGCGCTGTCAGATCACCGCCATCGTCCAGGATCATGTTCGGCTCCCAGCCGTCCACATCGGCACCGACCGTGCGTTCGAGGCACCCGTCGTATTCTTCGTCGGTCTCGCCTTTCCAGGCGAATACGGGGATGCCCTGGGCGGCGATGGCGGCGGCGGCCTGGTCCTGGGTGGAGAAGATGTTGCACGATGACCAGCGTACACTGGCGCCGAGTTCGATCAGGGTTTCGATCAGCACGGCGGTCTGGATGGTCATGTGGATACAGCCCATGATGTTGGCGCCTTTCAGTGGCTGCTCGGCTTTGTACTTCTCGCGGAGCTTCATCAGTGCGGGCATTTCGCCTTCAGCAATTTTGATCTCTTTACGGCCCCAGCCGGCCAGGGAGATATCGCGGACTTTGTAATCGTCAAAGCTGTTCAGTTTCTCTGCCGGAGTGCTCATGGTGTTCTCCTGTCAGTCAGTTTGGCTTGGGCGTATGCCAACTGACATACGCCCGAAATCGGTTTAGAGGCCAGCAGCATCCTTAAGAGCCGCCGCGCGATCCGTCTTCTCCCAGGGGAACGCGGTGAACGTTTTGCCGCCAACGGTTACCTCGTGCGGCTCGCGGCCGAAGTGGCCGTAGGCTGCGGTGGCCCGGTACATCGGGTGCAGCAGGTCGAGCATGTTGGTGATCGCATAGGGGCGCAGGTCGAAGTGCGCGCGCACCAACTGGATGATTTTGTCGTCGCTGATCCGGCCGGTGCCGAAGGTGTTCAGGGAGATCGACGTTGGCTGTGCCACGCCGATGGCGTAGGACACCTGGATCTCGCATTTGTCGGCCAGGCCGGCGGCGACGATGTTCTTGGCCACGTAACGACCGGCGTAGGCGGCGGAACGGTCAACCTTGGACGGGTCTTTGCCTGAGAACGCACCACCACCGTGACGGGCCATACCGCCGTAGGTGTCGACAATGATCTTGCGGCCGGTCAGGCCACAGTCGCCGACGGGGCCACCGATCACGAACTTGCCGGTCGGGTTGATGTGGAACTGGGTGTCCTTGTGCAGCAGCTCTGCCGGCAGGGCGTGTTTGACGATCAGTTCCATCACCGCTTCTTTCAGGTCTTCCTGGGTCACGTCTTCGTCGTGCTGGGTGGACAGCACCACGGCGTCGATGCCGGTAACACGGCCGTTTTCGTAACGGCAGGTGACCTGGCTCTTGGCATCCGGGCGCAGCCACGGCAGCAGGCCGCTCTTGCGGGCTTCAGCCTGGCGCTGGACCAGACGGTGCGAGAAGGTGATTGGCGCTGGCATCAGCACTTCGGTTTCGTTGCTGGCGTAGCCGAACATCAGGCCCTGGTCACCGGCGCCCTGGTCTTCCGGCTTCTGGCGGTCAACGCCCTGGGCAATGTCGACGGACTGCTTGCCGATGATATTGATAATGCCGCAGGTGTCGCCGTCATATCCGACGTTGGAGGAGGTATAACCGATGTCCTTGATCACGCCACGCACCAGGTCTTCCAGATCCACCCAGGCGCTGGTGGTGATTTCGCCGCCGACAATGGCCACACCGGTTTTTACCATGGTTTCGCAGGCAACCCGGGCGTGTGGGTCATCGGCCAGGATGGCATCCAGGACGGCGTCGGAGATCTGGTCCGCCAGTTTGTCCGGATGGCCCTCGGAGACCGACTCGGAAGTAAAGATGCTGTAGTCAGACATAGGTGTTGCTCCTCTTGAGCGCGTTTAAGTCATAACAGGCGTACGTAAAACTACGTACAGCCATATCAAAAATTTTTGATATTCCCGGCCGCCCCAACAGCTAAGGCTGGACTGGTGTTTTCCAGAATTCCCGCACCTGGATCTGAAACCCGTTGCGTAACCCGATAAACAGTTGTTCTCCGGTACTTAGCCCGGCATCTTCCGCCCAGGCTGTGAGCTCTTCGGGCTCGAAGCCCAGCCACAAATCGCCGCAGTTGGCTTTTGCCCAGTCCTGGTCGTGGCTGCACAGGTCGCTGACCACCAGACAGCCGCCATTGTTCATCAGCGCCGCGGCATCCAGGAAGATATCTGCCGGGCTGGGCACGTGGTGCAATACCATGTTGGCAACCACCAGATCGAAGGCATCGCCCCGGGCCAGCAGTGTATCGGTGACACCTTCAATCAGGTCGATATTGTTCAGGCGCCCGTCGATGCAGGCTCGGGTCGCCTTGGCCAGCATGTCGCGACTGTTGTCCAGCGCGACCACGTACTCACACAGTTCCGACAGTACCGGCAGAAACCCGCCTTCCCCAGGGCCGATTTCCAGGGCGGATTGCCACGACTGTTTGATCGACCGCTTCCGGATCATCCGGGCCACTGGCTTGGCGTAAAGATCAAACGCGGCAATCAGCTCCTGCTGCTCCCGGAACTGCTCGGCGTGCCGGGAAAAAAAGGCCTGCGACTGGTCCGCCCGCTGGGTCCGGATGGCCTCGATTTTTGCTTCCAGGTGCGTGGGTAACGCTACCCGGTCCACCGCCTCGAAGATCTGGCGGATGGTCTGATCGGTCGGCTTGTCGCTGTCCAGGTGCAACGGACGGCGATAGAAAATCGCGTTGCCTTCCCGCTGGGGCTCCAGCAGCCCCGCTTTGTGCATCACCTTCAGGTGATGGCTCATGCCAGACTGGCGCATGTCGAATAACTGGCTCAGCTCCAGAACGCCGAACGTGTCACGGCGCAGCACACGCAAAATCTCCAGGCGCAACGGGTCTCCGCTGGCCTTGAAGATCGGGGCCAGGGCGTCCACGGAGGGCAGTTCATGGGCGTGTGCGTTCATGGATGTCATGGCAGTGAAGTTTAGGTGGGTTCGGGTGGTCAATCAACAGTAATATCAAAAAATTTTGATATAGATTTTCCATTCTTTGAAATCCGCCTGCTTTGGCAATCCCGATTTGCCCCGGCACACACTAATCGGCGAAAATACGCGCCTTATTTTTGAGCAGTCCTTTTGGTCCCCGATAAATACTGGAGAAACGTCAATGCCGTCCCGTAAAGATCTCGCCAACGCCATTCGCGCGCTGAGCATGGATGCGGTTCAGAAAGCCAAATCCGGCCACCCGGGTGCGCCCATGGGTATGGCGGATATCGCCGAGGTGCTGTGGAACGATTACCTCAGCCACAACCCGGCCAACCCGCAGTGGGCCAACCGCGACCGTTTCGTGCTGTCCAATGGTCACGGCTCGATGCTGCAGTATTCGCTGCTGCACCTGAGCGGGTACGACGTTTCCATCGAGGACCTGAAAAACTTTCGGCAGTTGCACTCAAAAACACCGGGCCACCCGGAATACGGTTACACCCCGGGCGTTGAGACCACTACCGGCCCCCTGGGGCAGGGTTTTGCCAACTCCGTGGGCTTCGCCCTGGCGGAGAAAGCCCTGGCGGCCCAGTTCAATCGCCCTGGCCATGACATCGTCAACCACTATACCTACACCTTCCTGGGTGACGGCTGCCTGATGGAGGGTCTTTCCCACGAAGTGGCGTCCCTGGCCGGTACCCTGGGCCTTGGCAAGCTGGTCTGCTTCTACGACGACAACGGCATCTCTATCGATGGGGACGTGGACGGCTGGTTCACCGACGACACGCCAAAACGGTTCGAGGCCTATGGCTGGCAGGTAATCCCGGCGGTTGACGGCCACGATGCCGACGCCGTGCGTGCTGCCATTGAAGCGGCTCGCGCCAACACCGATCAGCCCACCATGATCTGCTGCAAGACCATCATCGGTTTTGGCTCCCCCAACAAGCAGGGCAAGGAAGATTGCCACGGTGCCCCGCTGGGTGATGACGAGATTGCACTGACCCGCGAGCAGCTGGGCTGGAACCACGGTGCCTTCGAAGTGCCGCCCGAGATAGTCGCCGAGTGGAATGCGAAAGAAAAAGGCGCCTCGGCCGAGAAGGCGTGGGAAGAGAAATTTGCCGCCTACGCAAAAGCCGAGCCGGAACTGGCTGCCGAGTTCCGTCGCCGCATGGCCGGTGACCTGCCTGCCGATTTCTCCGAGAAGGCCCAGGCCTACATCCAGGCGTGCCAGGACAAAGGCGAAACCGTCGCCAGCCGCAAGGCCTCCCAGAACACACTGAATGCCTACGGCCCACTGCTGCCCGAATTGCTGGGCGGCTCCGCTGACCTGGCGGGCTCCAATCTTACCATCTGGGGCGGCTCCAAAGGCCTCACCAAAGAAGACGCCAGCGGCAACTACATCTATTACGGCGTACGCGAATTCGGCATGGCCGCCATCATGAACGGCATCGCCCTGCACGGTGGCTATGTCCCTTACGGCGCCACCTTCCTGATCTTCATGGAATACTGCCGTAACGCCGTGCGCATGGCGGCCCTGATGAAGCAGCGCTCCATCTACGTGTTCACCCACGACTCCATCGGCCTGGGCGAAGACGGCCCCACACACCAGCCCATCGAGCAGTTGGCCAGCCTGCGCACCACGCCGAACATGAGCACCTGGCGCCCGGCGGACACCGTGGAATCCGCGGTGGCCTGGAAAGCCGCCCTGGAGCGTACCGACGGCCCGACCGCCATGGTCTTCTCCCGCCAGGGCCTGCCGCACCAGGACCGTGACGCCCAGCAGTTGGCGAATGTGGCCAAAGGCGGCTACATCCTGTCGGACAGCAACGGCACCCCGGACCTGATCCTGATTGCCACCGGCTCCGAAGTGGCCCTGGCCCAGGACGCCGCCGCCAAACTGCGCGAACAGGGTAACAAGGTACGCGTGGTCTCCATGCCGTCCACCGACGTGTTCGATGCCCAGAGCGCCGAGTACAAACAACAGGTGCTGCCGCTGGACGTCACCAACCGGATTGCCATCGAAGCCGCCGTTGCCGACTACTGGTACAAGTACGTGGGCCTGGATGGCCGGATTATTGGCATGACGACCTTCGGCGAGTCCGCCCCGGCCGGTGAGCTGTTCAGGGAATTCGGCTTCACCGTCGACAATGTTCTGGACGTAGCTGCGGAGCTGCTGGACGCCTGATGAGCAACGCAAAGCCTTTTCGCATCGCGATCAATGGATATGGCCGCATCGGCCAGTGCGTGTTGCGTGCGCTCTACGAAAACGGCTTTCGCGATCACCTCCAGGTGGTGGCTATCAACGAGCTGTCGGATATCGACACCATCGCGCACCTGACCCGCTACGACTCCACCCACGGTCGTTTCCGGGGCGATATCGCCGTTGTTGACCAGGAACTGGTGGTCAACGGCGATGCCATCCGGGTGCTGCGCCACACGGATCCCTCCGAACTCCCCTGGGGCCTGCTGGATGTGGACCTGGTGCTGGAGTGTTCCGGTGCTTATTCCGACCGGGCCACGGCTGAGCGACATATCCAGGCGGGCGCCCGCCGGCTGCTGTTTTCCCAGCCGGCGGAATCGGATGTTGACCGAACAGTTGTGTATGGCATCAACGATCAGGACCTGACCGACGCCGACACAATCGTCGCTGCCGGTTCCTGCACCACCAATTGCCTGGTGCCGGTCATCAAAGTACTTGATGACGCGTTTGGTGTGGAGCAGGGCAGCACCACCACCATTCATGCGGCCATGAACGACCAGCCGGTGATCGATGCGTACCACCATCAGGACCTGCGCCGAACCCGCAGCGCCCTGCACAACATCGTTCCGGTAGACACCGGCCTCGCCAAGGGCATCGAACGCCTGCTGCCCCACATGGAAGGCCGATTCAGTTCAGTGGCCATGCGCGTGCCCACCATGAACGTGTCCGCCATCGACATGGTGCTCAACGTGCGCAAGACCACCGACGTGACAGCGGTAAACAACCTGTTAAAAGAGGCCGCCAACGGCCCGTTAAAAAGCATACTCGGCTACACCGACGAACTGCTGGCCAGCTCCGATTTCAACCACGACGCCCACTCCGGCATCGTCGACGGCGGCCAGACCCGTGTTACCGGGGGCACCATGGTGAAAGTGCTGTGCTGGTTCGACAACGAGTGGGGGTTCGCGAACCGGATGCTCGACGTCAGTTGCAGTTGGCTTGCAGAAACTGATTGAGTAGCCGCGGAACCAAGTCTCTCAATACGGAGAACGGAACTCAGACAATGGCTATCAAACGAATGACCGATCTGGACCTCGCCGGCAAGCGAGTGCTGATCCGCGAAGACCTGAACGTGCCGGTCAAAGACGGCAAAGTCTCCAGCGACGCCCGCATCCGCGCGTCACTGCCTACCATCAAAGCCGCCTGCGACGCCGGTGCCAGAGTCATGCTGATGTCACACCTCGGCCGCCCGGAAGAAGGCGTATACGACGAAGCAGCGTCCCTGAAGCCCGTCGCCGACCACCTCACCAACGCGCTGGGTCAGGACGTGCGCCTGATCAAAGACTACCTGGACGGCGTTGAAGTCGCCGATGGCGAAGTCGTCCTGTTCGAAAACGTCCGCTTCAACAACGGCGAAAAGAAAGACGACGAAACCCTGGCCAAGCAATACGCCGCCCTGTGCGACGTCTACGTGATGGACGCCTTCGGCACCGCCCACCGCGCCCAGGCTTCCACCCATGGTGTTGCGAAATTCGCCCCCGAAGCCTGCGCCGGCCCGCTGCTGGCGGCTGAGCTGGATGCCCTCGGTAAAGCCCTGGACAAGCCGGCCAAACCCGTTGTGGCCATCGTTGGCGGCTCCAAAGTCTCCACCAAGCTGGACGTTCTCAACGCCCTGGAGAACATCTGCGACCAGATCATCGTCGGCGGCGGCATCGCCAACACCTTCCTGGCAGCTGCCGGGCACCCGGTGGGCAAGTCCCTGTGCGAGCACGACCTGATCGACACGGCCAAAGACATCGCCAGCCGCGTTGACATCCCGTTGCCGGTCGACGTTGTGGTCGCCAGCGAATTCGCCGAAACCGCCACCGCTACCACCAAAAACATCTCCGACGTCAGCGACGACGACATGATCCTCGACGTCGGCCCGGAAACCGCTGGCAAATTCGCTGACGTACTGAAAAACGCCAAAACCATGCTCTGGAACGGCCCGGTCGGCGTGTGCGAATTCGACCAGTTCGGCAACGGCACCAAAGCCCTCGCGGAAGCTATCGCCGAAAGCGACGCTTTCTCCCTGGCCGGCGGCGGTGATACCGTTGCCGCCGTTGACAAGTACGGCGTTGCTGACAAAATCTCGTACATCTCCACCGGCGGCGGTGCCTTCCTCGAATTCGTGGAAGGCAAAACGCTGCCGGCGGTAGCGGTACTGGAAGAGCGCGGCGAATAAGCTTTTTGCTTTAAAGCTTAGACATTAAGAACGAAGCCAGAATCGCAAGGAGGGAGGGGGAACAGCGTTCGCGGAATTTCGAAGGCCAAGGATGGCCTGAGAGAAGCGCACAGGGATGTGCTAGTAGCGGTTCCGCGAACGCTGTTCCCCCTTCCTTCGCAGCAGACTCCCAAGTCTGAAATAGATTTCAACTACCAAAAGTCCAACGAAGGAGACAACCCATGGCCCTGATTTCGATGCGGCAAATGCTGGATCATGCCGCCGAGCATGGTTACGGTGTGCCAGCCTTTAACGTCAACAACCTGGAGCAGATGCGCGCCATCATGGAAGCCGCCGACAAAACCGACTCCCCGGTGATTGTTCAGGCCTCCGCCGGTGCCCGCAAATACGCTGGCGCCCCCTTCCTGCGCCACCTGATCCTTGCGGCCATCGAAGAATTCCCGCACATCCCGGTGGTCATGCACCAGGACCACGGCACCAGCCCCTCCGTGTGCCAACGCTCCATCCAGTTGGGCTTCAGCTCCGTCATGATGGACGGCTCCCTCGGTGAAGACGGCAAAACCCCGACCGACTACGAGTACAACGTCGACGTCACCCGCCGTACCGTCGAAATGGCCCACGCCTGTGGCGTGTCTGTCGAAGGCGAGCTGGGCTGCCTCGGCTCCCTCGAAACCGGCCAGGCCGGCGAAGAAGACGGCATCGGCGCCGAAGGCACCCTCGATCACAGCCAGATGCTGACCGACCCGGAAGAAGCGGCGGATTTCGTCAAGAAAACCCACGTGGACGCCCTGGCCATCGCCATTGGCACCAGCCATGGCGCCTACAAGTTCACCCGTCCACCGACCGGTGACATCCTCGCTATTGACCAGATCAAAGCCATCCACGCCCGCATCCCGGACACCCACCTGGTCATGCACGGCTCCAGCTCCGTACCCCAGGAGTGGCTGAAAATCATCAACGAATACGGCGGTGAAATCCCGGAAACCTACGGTGTGCCCGTTGAGGAAATCGTCGAAGGCATCAAACACGGCGTGCGCAAGGTCAACATCGACACCGACCTGCGCCTGGCCAGCACCGGCGCCACCCGCCGATTCCTGGCCCAGAACCCGGCCGAGTTCGACCCGCGCAAATTCCTCAAGGAAACTATGAAGGCCATGACCGAAGTCTGCATTGCCCGCTACGAAGCCTTCGGCACCGCCGGCAACGCCAGCAAAATCAAACCGGTCAACCTGGATCGTATGTTTGAGCGTTATGCTTCTGGTGAGCTGGATCCCAAGGTCAAGTAAGCTTTGGAGCTTGTTGGCCTCGTAGCCTGATGGTTGCGAGGCTTAATTGGGCCTCCGCCCCAATTTTTTACCCCACGGTATATCTCGCTGTTTTCGTATCGTTATCAATCACGGAGTTGGTATTTGTTAAAACTGAACCGGCTCGAACTTCGGGGCATGTCCGTATTTCCAGGGAACTCGAAAGGCACCGCTACCAGAAATTAATTCAGATTGTTGAATGATTTTAGGCCACCAACGAACCAGGTTGTGTGCCTTGTTCCAGTAAGTCTCTTTATTCCAGTGTTTGGCCAGGCAAAACACCAATAGCCCAGCCTCACGAATGGCCCGCTTTTCAAGATCCCCTTTTTTGAATTTGTCTTGAGATATGACAACCCAGCCTCCTTCTTGATGCAGAGTCTGAATCCAACTGATATCGCTCGTGTTTTGAGCGAATTTTTCCGTGAGGTGAATCACGGTGTGATCGTGCGGTTGGGATAGTTCGTTCAGTGCTCGTGCGAGTGGTGCCGGTAGGTTGTTATCTAGCAAAAACTTCAAGCGACAATCCTTTGTTCAAATTGAATCGCAGCCTCCACTGCCGCGACGGGAATCTGGTAAATCGCGGCTACGAATCGCGTATTTTCCCCTTCTGTTTCCCATGCCTGTCTCAGAATGCTGGTATCGATACCATAGTCAGTCAGTACTGGCTTGCCAAAGTTCAGGTTTGGATCCAGAACAACTTTTCGGTTTCGTTTTTGAGGGAACCATCGTTCCGCCTGACCACTATCCGAGTATTCGATGCCGGCGTACAGTGAAGGTCTGATTACGTCCCGGAAGGTGTATTGCTTCCTGGCCAGGTCCAGCAGTGATTCATCCCCAGTTTCGTCCAGAATCGTTGCAAAAATGCTTCGTCCATCGGTCTGGAAGCGGGTGCAAGTGAACGGATAAGGGTGATTGTACATTGCCCTGGCATGGTTGGATGCGAGGCGAATGGCCTGCAGGCTTACTCCGTGCTGGCGAAATGCGTGGACAAACCGGATCTCGAGGAGGTCATGAAAACCGAGCGCTCGGAGATCGGGATCAGCAAATTGTGGGTGCCAAAGGCCATCGTAGCGCTTCTTTCCAGCACTGTACCCGAATAGCCAACGGGTTATATCCCGGGTAGGTATCCCAGTGTATCTGGCGGCTTCGCCCGCTGTGTATAGGCCCACGCCCAGCATGCTTGTTGGCAATGCGTTACCTGCGATAAGTGCTGCGTTCATCGTCGCTCTCCGTTGCGCTGTGTTCTCTCCCTATAACCTGTGACTTTAGCATAAATGAGCAACGGGGCGCCTATTGATAGACCTGCCAGCGTCTCTGCAGTGTGAGGCCTCCGCCCCAATCTCGTCATACTCCGGGATATATCCGAGAAGCTTGAAAAGTCGGGACAGACAGAGCGCTCAGAAATCTGGAGCGCCAGGGATGGCGCGACGAAGCCCTACAGGGACGTATTCACGGGCGTTTTCTGAACGCTCTGTCTGTCCCGGCGACTCCCCCATCTCAATAAGCTACAACCTACCCTTGTAATTTCCCAAACCTCATCAAATATAGTGGTTAGTCAACGAGCAAAACGCTCAGAAAGAGTAACCAGTGGTGAGGACCAGAATGGACTTTAAAGACTATTACGCCGTACTCGGTGTGAGCGAGTCTGCCTCCCCCGAGGAGATCAAAAAGGCCTACCGCAAGCTGGCCCGGAAATACCATCCGGATGTCAGCAAGGAAGAGGACGCGGATGCCAGGTTCAAAGATCTCGGGGAAGCCTACGAAGTGCTCAAGGACCCCGAGAAGCGCGAGGAATACGACCAGTTGCGCAAATACGGCGCCCGCCCGGACGGATCGTTCGAGCCGCCACCAGGCTGGCAGAGTGCGTCTGGCTTTGGTGGCGGTGGCTACACGGAGGCGGATGCCCGGCAGTTCAGTGAGTTCTTCGAAGAAATCTTCGGTAGCGGGCGCCGGAGTGGCTTCTCCGGTGGCTTCGGCGGTGGTGGTTTCCGCCAGAATATGAGGAAGCGTGGCGAAGATGTGCACGCCAGGATCGCCCTGTTCCTGGAGGAAGCCTTCCATGGCTGCGACAAGCAGGTGTCGTTTACCGTGCACGAAGCGGACAACCTTGGCCAGGTCATTCCGCGCAAGAAGACCCTGAACGTGAAGATTCCCGCTGGCATGCGTGAAGGCCAACACATTCGCCTGAAAGGACAGGGCGCGCCGGGGGCCGGGGGCGGCGAGCCGGGTGACCTGTTCATTGAGGTTGAGTTCGCGCCCCATCCGCACTTCACGGTGGAGGGTCGCGACGTTGTGGTTACGGTCCCCGTAGCGCCCTGGGAAGCCGCGCTCGGCGCAACCATCACCGTCCCCACGGTCGGCTCGAAGGTGAACGTGAAGGTGCCCAAAGGCTCCACCAGCGGTCGCAAACTCCGATTGAAGGGCAAGGGGTTCCCGGGCAAACACCCGGGCGACCAGATTGTCATCCTTCAGGTGACCCTGCCCGAAAAACACAGCCCGGAGGCTGAAAAGCTTTACCAGCAACTGGCCGGGGTCGAGAAGAACTTCAATCCACGCAGCAAGCTTCACGTGTGAGCGGGAGTAGGGGATGAGCAAGCAAGACCACATTCTGACGGTAGAAGTACGTGACCAGAACGGCAGTACCTTCACCCTGCGTGAAATTTGCGAGCGGGGCGAGTGCCACGCCGAGTTTGTCATCAAACTGGTGGATTACGGCATCATTGCGCCGCTGGAGGACGCCCCGGAAACGCGTCAGTGGCAGTTCGATGTGGCGGCGCTCAGCCGCTTGAGAAAGGCCATGCGGCTGCAGCGGGACCTGAAAATGAACCTGCCCGGGCTGGCCATGTCGCTGGAGCTGCTGGACGAAGTTGAGGACATGCGGCGGGAAGTGACGCGTCTCAATCACCGGATCAGGCAACTGATGGGAGAATGAGCGGCCTCAGGCTTACGCCTTCCCTTCCAGCGCCTGAATCTCGGCGTAGAGTTTCTCCGCTTCCTCCATGAGGGTCCCGTGGGCCCTCAAATCGCCGTTACGTTGTGCATGGAGCGCCTTGGTGAGCTTTTCTTCGTAGGCCTTCTGCAACTTCTTCCTTGGGTCGCCCTTCAAGAATCCCAGCATATTTCCGAACCTGTTTTGACTGAGTGTTCACAGCGTTACGTGCCCTGCCCGATAAAGTTCACAACCATCGGCGCTATCGCCGAGCAGACCAACTTGCTGGCCCTGAATGCCGCGATTGAAGCGGCCCGGGCCGGGGAGTCCGGCCGGGGTTTCGCCGGGCCGGCACGCCAGAGAGGTGAGCGTGAGTGTTAATGACATTGCCGGATCGTCCCGGGAGACAGCAGATGCCATTGAACGTTCAGACGAAGCCAGTGGCCAGATTGCCCGTACCCTGACTTCGCTACAGGCCAAGGCGTCACAGTTCCGGGTATAGGCGCGCCCGGGCATGGCGATATTCCGTGGTCAGGCGTTTGGTCAGGTCGCGGACGCTCAGCACATCCCGGATCTGGCTTACTCCCTGGCCGGCCGACCACACGGTCTTCCAGGCCTTGGCTTCCTCGTCAACGGGTTTGAGCTTCTCGCCGTAATCGACGCTGCCCGGCTGATTGAGCTTGTCCATCGCATACCCGGCCGCCTCCAGGCTTTGACGCATGAAGTTGGCGGGTATACCGGAAACCGCCGGCGTATGGATGATGTCACCAGACACCGCCTCAATGATCATGTTCCGGTAGGCCTCTTCCGCCCGGGACTCGGTGGTGTTGATGAACCGGGTGCCCATATAGCCGAGATCGGCACCCATGGCCTGCGCGGCCAGCAGATCCTCGCCATGGGCCAGGCCGCCGGCGAGCAGAATGGTGCCTTCAAACACCTCCCGGATTTCATGAACCAACACAATGGGATTGACCGTGCCCGCGTGGCCACCGGCGCCGGCGGCCACCGCGATAATGCCATCAACGCCGGCCTTCGTCGCCTTGCGGGCGTGCTTCTGATTGGTGACATCGTGGAACACCACGCCACCATAGCCGTGAACGGCCTCAACCACCTGGCTGGCGGCACCCAGGGAGGTGATCACGATCGGCACCCGATGTTTCGCGCACAGCTCCAGATCCGCCTGCCAGCGGGGATTGCTGCGGTGCACAATCAGATTAACGGCGTAGGGTGCCACGGTGGCGCCGGGGTTGGCGGCCTTCCAGGCGTCCAGCGCCTCATTCATCCGGATCAGCCACTGCTCAAGGCCTTCGCTGGTGCGCTGGTTCAGCGCCGGAAAGCTGCCGACAATGCCTTCCTTGCAGCAGGCAAGGGCAAGCTCCGGGCCCGAGATCAGGAACATCGGGGCCGCCACCAGGGGCAGGGTCAGCGAATCGTTCAGGCAGGCGGGTAACGGCATTAGGTTTCCTTAATTTTTATTGGAACTTTTCTAGGATATAACGGATCTTAGCGTGCCACGCCGGATCTTGAAACCAACAAAAAAGGAGCCCGCTCATGGGTGAAGCAAAACGTCGCAGGGAAACCGGAGCACCGCCGCCCCAGAAACGCAAATCCAACAAGCCGTTGCTGGTGGGTATCGGAGTACTCGTTATCGCCGCCGTTGCCTTTGGTGTGGTGTTTCTGACCGCCGCCCCGCAACCGAGTTCGGACGCGTTACCGGTCGCCGCCGCCAATGCGGAGCCATTCCCGGCGCAACTGGATCAATATGGCGTGTCGGTCGGCCCTGAAGACGCGGAGGTGGTCGTCCGGGAGTTTGCCGACTACCAGTGCCCGGCCTGCGCCCGATTCTCGGATGCCAGCCGGCAACTGAAGGAGCAATACGTCGACACCGGCAAAGTCCGGTTTGTCTATTTCGACCTGCCCCTGCAGCAGCATCAGAACGCCATGCCCGCCGCCCAGGCCGCCCGTTGCACTGGCGATCAGGGCGCCTACTGGCCCATGCACGATCGCCTGTTCGAGACCCAGTCCGAGTGGAGTGGCTCCAACGACCCGGTCGCCATCTTTACCCGCTACGCTGGTGACCTGGGCCTGGAGCAACGCCGCTTCCGCACCTGCATGAGCACCGAACTGCACCGCGAGGCCGTTGAGCAGAGCCGCCGGGTTGCCATGCAGCTTCGGGTCACCAGTACCCCGACCGTGCTGGTGGATAACATTCGCCTGACCCGCCCGGGCTGGGGGCAGCTGTCGGCCGTGGTCGAGCGTGAGCTGAATCAAAATAGTGGCAATTAGATGACAGGAATTAACGGCTTGGGTTAGTCGCAAGACTTATGAACATGCTGTGAAGAAGTTCGTTATTTTACTTCACTGGGCGGTCCAGCTCCTCAGTAATATTGAGGTGGACGTCGGCCGACTTCAGGCATCATTGTTGCGTTCTTTTGATAGACCTTGGTTGTCGCATCATGGGTATTTCTTGGCATCTGAGGGTGTCAACAATATTGCTATCGCTTTGTTCACGTCCCTGATCGTTGGCAGCCGATGAGGAATACTGAGAGGCCACACTTAAAGATGCAATGTGCCAAGCGATCTTTCTGGTATGTTTAGGGTAACCGTGCGTGTTGGGTTGCGAGCGCAGCGAAATGAGGCCGATCTTTGGGTAAGCATCTAATCGGGTAGCTGGAAATCTCTTATTCCTAGCCCCGCAATATAGTGCACCGATGCGTCGAATCAACGACTGCACTCTGGCCTGATCGGTGAGTGGCAGCTATACCGCCAAGTATACGGTGTTAAGAAGCTGACGATTTGCGGACAATTGATGGCGTGATCCGGGAGTGGTGCTAACCTCAAACAAGGGCTTCTGAAATACCAGTAATAGTCAGGTGGTAAGTAGCAAACTGCCAAAGCTGATCGCCGAGCATCGAAATGGCGATCATAAGTCAGATGATAGTCACGACAGAAGTCTCAGGAAACAGGCAGTAGAAACTGCTTAGGATCGAGTTTCTTCGGCCTCGCGAGGCACCTGAAGGGAATGTCAATGAAAATTTTAGGCTGCACACTTGTTCTTATGAGTATCTCAACGAATTCACTCGCAGGTAATAATTTTATTGAATTTCAGCAGTTCGAAAAAGTACAGCAAGTATCTGTGGCGGCAGGTGCACTCTATGCTTGTAGTAAGGATGAGGCATTGTCTTGGCCAAAGCGCAACGCTGTAAGCGCCCTTAAATCGACCCACTTGCGCCACCCGCACTGAGGTGTCAGGCCCG
>CBIHLH010000050.1:0-24772 GCA_966210405.1 uncultured Marinobacter sp. | reverse complement strand
CCTTTTGAAGAGATTACTCAGTCGTGGGCAGTTACACAATTTGGTTTACAGCCTCTAAAAAAATATAACCATTGCGCCTTCAACGCCATTTAAGTGTGCGCATGCAGCAGGCGTTAATCGCCCATCCTGAGTGTTAGCTCTGCGACCGTCCCGCATCCCAGGCGAGACCTAAACAAAAGCGGACATTCGAGTCAGGGCTTTCCTCCAGAGCATCGAAGCTAATCGCAGGCGCTGAATGATCACATGGTAGAGATGGCCATGTTTGGCTAAGCTATTGTTTTATCAATTTATCTGCAGCGCGATTGATGGTTCAAAGTTAGTAACCATGATGCAGTCGAATTTCCGCGACAATAAATTACGCTGCCTAACTGATGTTATGTGCATTTATACAGGCTGTATGCTTGAACAGCTAAAGGTCAAGGTGTAGGCTTGTTTTGTGTACAAAATTCGTACACCAATCGGTCAGAGCAAGCCTAGAATGTTCACACCCTTGAGGAGGGTTAAAGATGGCGGTCAAGCATACACCAACAGATGAAGTTCACAGTGGTAACAAAGGCGGTAAAACTGGTTGCGGTTTCGATACCCGTGAGAACCCCAGCCATTGGGTTTCATCGCATGAAAGGATCACGTGCGGCAAAAACGGCTGCAAAAACTGATTCGCACATGGTTTGCTTCTGTTGTAGTTGGCCTGAGATCAAGTCAAACGTGGGCAAACCAAATACAGTCAATTAAGTACGTTCCGGCCTACGACCTCCACCGGATGCCCTAGTCGGACGTCGCCTATCATTGCCGTTATGCTTAAACCAAAAGGAAGCCTAGAATGGCCAATAAGAAAACAATTTTCATTGCCTTTGCGATAGAAGATGAAAAAATTCGCAACATGATCAAGGGCCAATCGTTGAATACAAACTCGTCGTTCGAGTATATAGATATGTCGGTTAAAGAAGCCTACGAAAGTGAATGGAAGAAGAAAGTTCGGACTCGAATTCTTCGGTCGGACGGGGTTCTTGTAATCGCTAGCCAAAACTCACCCAAATCGAGTGGTCAAAAATGGGAGATTCAATGCGCCCAGGAAGAAAAAAAGAAAGTTCGCGGGATTTGGGCCTACAAAGGTGATCGCACAGATATAGCCGGTGTAAATACAATGGTGTGGACTTGGGATAACATTGCCAAATGGATTGATAGCCTCTAATGCGTAAAGCTCTTGTTGTTGGAATCAATCATTACGAAAATGTATCACCACTCTTTGGTTGCGTTAACGACTCGTTTGCAGTCAAGGCGATGCTAGAACGACACGCTGATGGTTCGGTCAATTTTGGTGTTAAACATCTCACTGCGACAGGGCCCGGTGATTTGTGCGATCGAGACCAGCTTAGAGAGGCAATCCAAAATCTTTTTTCGGGAGATGGTGAGGTCTCCATTCTATATTTCGCTGGCCATGGTCACATCGAAGCTACTGGCGGTTATCTTTGTTCTTCAGAAGTTAAATCTGGTAATGATGGCGTACCGTTGGCTGAAATTATGACAATGGCAAACCAATCGAGGATTCAGAATCGGGTGATTATCCTCGACAGTTGTCACAGTGGTGTTGCAGGAGGAAGTGCACTGCAGCAAAAAGTAGCTGAAATCAGCGATGGCGTAACAATACTAACTGCCTCGACAGCAGAGCAATATGCAACCGAAGAAAATGGCGCAGGCGTTTTCACCAACCTGTTGGTTGACGCGCTTGGCGGGGCAGCAGGAAACCTGGTTGGTGATGTAACGCCAGGAGGGGTATATGCCCATGTGGACCAGTCACTTGGCCCGTGGGCGCAACGGCCTGTTTTTAAGACCAATGTGAACCGTTTTGTATCCCTTAGAAAAGTCCAGCCGCCTCTTGAACTTACTGATCTCCGCCGAATCTCAGAGTTTTTTCCAGCCCCAGGTCATCACTTCCAGCTTGATCCCACCTACGAACCCGAACGTCACGAATCTTGGGCCCAAGATCCTCAAGGCGTGCCGGCGCCGATTTTGGAGCACAACGAGATCTTCAGCGTGTTGCAGAAATACAACCGCGTGGGATTGGTAGTACCTGAGGATGCGCCTCATATGTGGCATGCGGCTATGGAGAGCAAAACAGTTCGCCTTACAGTGCTTGGAGAGCACTACCGGCAACTGGCGGAGAGAGGGCTTATATAAACAGTCCTATTTTCTAACTCCAGAATAGAGGGCTGACGTAACGAGTCGCTGTTGGCGGGTAATTTTGCATCATTATTCGGATACAAAATTGCCCTAAAGGCTTGCATTAAATATATGAAAATCGAAATGGAGATATGCATGGCAAACGATAAAGACAAGAAGGGTTCTGGGGGGCAGAAAGGAGGCAATGACGGTAAGAGAGGCGGGAACGATAGAATAATCAAACGCCCAGGAGACAATATCCATGGGAACAATAACAACACCAACAGCACTGGTCCAAGATCTCCTAGCAATGGAAAACAATAGTCATGAATCTTTCTGGCTACAGAGAAACCTACTATGGGTTTAGTGGCTCAGCGAGCGCAGTTACGAGACAGGCTGCGTTTGCAGGCATTGCGCTTGTTTGGATATTCAACAGTAGGGCCGACGAGGCCATAACGCTGCCACAGGAGCTATTGTGGCCTACGCTATTTTTGGTTGCCGGTCTGGCATGCGATCTTCTTCAATACATCTACTCGGCTGCAATATGGGGCTTTTATCACAGGCATCTGGAGAAGAGTGGTTTGAAGGAAGATGAAGAAATAACTGCGCCAAAATATTTTAATTGGCCAGGAATAGGGCTTTTTTGGGGTAAGCATGTCTTTGTCTTGTTTGGATATTATGGGCTACTGAGTTATCTGCTCGTCGCCATCAAATTCGCCAGTACATAACAGCGTGACCAACGGGGCGCTACTGCATAGTGCTCAATAGTCGCGCATTCCCACTGGCGTTGATCATTCAATCGGAATGTCCGCTTTGCGACCGTAGCTTAACTTTTGTACCCCGCCAATCAGTCTTTGGAGCGCCGCATTCGGTTTCGTGTGCCGTGCTACGCTGAGGAATGACCCTGACCCCACATTAGGTCCTACAGACGGGATCGGGTCATCCCTTGATATATCTGTGAGTAGAGGGCGTCAACCATTCGCCGGATGAGCCTGCAATACCCGGTGGCTCCTCTGGCGCGAACGCAACCCAATTAGAATTAACGGCACCACGATCATGGCGCTGCCCACGGCGAACCAGAGGTCGGGCATCTCATTGAAACCTACCCATCCGATCAACACCGCCCAGATCAGGCCGGTGTATTCAGCGCTGGTGACCTGATTTGCATCCACCTGCTGGTACGCGAGCAGGACCGTCATGTTGTAGCCCAAGATGAACAGTGCCGAGCCTGAGGCACTGATGAGCATAGAGCCATCCCAACTGGCGCCTTCCCAGAGAGCCAACGCCGCTGCGGCTGGCACTATTAGCAGGTAGTTCAGAAACAGCTTGTGAATCGTGGACTGCTGCTGGGGCAGCTTGCGCACCATCACGGCATTGATGGCCAGAGTGAAGGCGGAGCCCAATGCGGCAATGGCTGCCCAATCAAATTCGACAGGCCTCAGGATCAACACGATGCCCAGAAACCCGCTGAATACGGCGGTCACGCTCATGGGCGTTAGGCGCTCCCCAAACACCAGCGCAGCGAGGACCATCACCAGTATCGGAGCGGCGTAGAACACGGCGTTGGCAGTAGCCAGGGGCAGATTGCCCAGGGCTATGACCATGCACAGCATGCCTGCAAGATGGATGTGCGCGCGAAGGGCATGGATTTTCAGTCCTGCGAAAAGGTACTTCCGGTCCAGTTTGCCGGCCAGTGGCAACAGGAAGGCCAGGGTCAGGACGCAGCGCAGGAAGGCAAACTGGAACACCGGGGCACCGGGTTCGAGCAGTTTGATGAATACGTCGGAAATTAATGCCATGGCGTTGCCGATCACCAGCAGAAGAATGGCACTGTTTACGGTTTTTCCTGACATATCTTTTCCCTCCGTTCTCAAGCTCCGTGGAAGAGCACGGAGGGAGATCCGCTTCCGAAAACCGCTGCGAGTACGTCCATGTACGCTTGCTCTCCGCCATCCCTGGCTCCGAGCATTTTCGGAAGCGGATCCCCCTCCGCGCTCCCATGATTCGCACTGGAAGTCTAATTAGGTTTTAATATCCGATAAAATGATCTTTATTTAGCTGACATTAGAAAAATAGATAATGAAACTGCCTCCCCTGAAAGCCCTGCCCGTGTTCGAAGCCGTCGCCCGGCTCAACAGCTTTTCGCTTGCTGCCGAGGAGCTGGCGGTGAGCCAGAGTGCAGTCAGTCATCAGATCAAACAGCTGGAAACCTATCTCGGTGAGCAGTTGTTCTGGCGCAGTGGTCGAACGCTGTCACTGACCGACGAGGGCCGGCAGTATCTGGATGCCATCAGCTCGGCGCTGCTGCAGGTCGAGCGGGCCAGTGAGCAGTTGCTGGGCCATGAGGAGTCGCGGTTGCGGCTGTCGGTGTTCAGTTCGTTTGCGGTGCGTTGGCTGGTGCCCCGGTTGCCGGATTTGCAGCGGTTGCATCCGCAGTTGGATTTGTCGCTTGAGATGAGCAGTGAGAATCCGGTGTTGTCAGACCGGGTGGCGGACTGTTTTATCACGATCCACAGGGATTCGCCCGCCTACAGTTATGAGCTGCTTTACGTGGAGCGGCTGTTTCCGGTGTGCAGTCAGGATTACTGGCAGCGTATCCGGCGGGAGCTGGGGTGGGATGGTGACGTGGATACGCTGGCCAGGGCGATGAGTCCGGACGATGTGGCGCGGTTTCCGTTGTTGTCGACTCACAGTATTTTCGACAGGGCGGCGGGGGACTGGCAGGCCTGGTTTCGGGCGGTGGATGAGCCGGTGCCGGCTGGCGCCCGTATCCAGCATTTCAGCCATATGCTGCTGGCTCTGGAGGCGGCCCGGTTTCATCAGGGGATCGCCCTGACCAACGATTACATGCTCAGTACCCGTAAGGATTCCGGGGATTTTGTTCGGCTGCCCTGCCCCCCGGTGATGACCGGTGACCGTTTCTATTTTGCCTGGAAGACCAGCCGGCGGCGGGAGCGGGGGCTTCAGGTGTTGCGGCGGTGGTTGCTCGCGCAGGCCATTGAGGGTGGGCTGCGCGAGTCTGGTTGAGTGGCTGGCGTCAGTGCTTTTTGCGCGCCAGGTAGTGCTGGATTTCACCCACGACGCCGCGCCGGAACACCATCACGCAGATCACGAAGATGGTTCCGAGGATGACCTGGACCCAGGAGCCGAAGGCAGACAGTTCGTGGCTGAGGGCGCCGACGGTAATCGCGCCCAGCACGGGGCCGAAGATGGTGCCCAGGCCGCCGACCAGGGTCATCAGGATAACCTCCCCGGAGGTTTGCCAGTGGGCGTTGGTGAGTGCGGCGAACTGGAAAATGATGGCCTTGGTGGCGCCGGCCAGGCCGGCCAGGGTGGCGGATATCACGAAAGCCAGCAGTTTGAAGCGGTCGACGTCGTAACCCAGGGACAGGGCCCGGGATTCGTTTTCGCGGATGGCTTGCAGCACCTCGCCGAAGGGGGAGTTGATGGTGCGGTAAATGAGGCCGAATCCGATGAGGAAGATGGCAAAGACGAAGTAGTACATGGCCAGGGAGTCAGTCAGGTCAATCACCCCGAACAGGTGCCCCCGGGGAATGCCCTGCAGGCCATTTTCACCCCCGGTAAAGGGCATCTGCAGGGCCAGGAAGTAGATGATCTGGGCCAGTGCCAGGGTCACCATGGCGAAGTAGATGCCCTGGCGGCGGATAGCCAGGAACCCGAAGGCGGCGCCGATTACCGTGGCAAACCCTGCGCCGGCGAGTATGCCAAGCAGCGGGGTGAAACCCCACTCCTTGGTGACGTAGCCGGTAATATAGGCGGCGCCGCCGAAGAAGGCGGCGTGGCCAAAGGACAGCAGGCCGGCGTAGCCCAGCAGCAGGTTGAAGGCACAGGCGAACAGCGCGAAGCACAGCAGATCCATCACGAACACCGGGTAGGCGTACAGGGGGGCGGTCAGGCCGGCCACCATCATGAGGATAAAGAGAATGCGGTTGGTCATGGCGCTTACTTCTCCTTACCAAACAGGCCGGCGGGGCGGAACAGCAGTACCAGCACCATCAGGAAGAAAATGACGGTGCTGGCTGCGGGCGGGTAGATCACTTTGGTAAGGCCTTCCACCAGGCCAAGGGCCAGTCCGGAGAGGATGGCGCCCATGATCGAGCCCATGCCGCCGATCACCACCACGGCAAACACCACGATGATCAGGTCGGCGCCCATCAGCGGGCTGACGGAATAGATGGGGGCCGCCAGCACCCCGGCCAGGCCGGCCAGGCCGGCACCGAAAGCAAAGGTCAGAGTGACCATGAGCGGGACATTCAGGCCGAAGGCCTGGGTCAGGTCCGGGTTTTCCACGCCGGCCCGCAAGCGGGAGCCGAGTTTGGTGTGCTCGATGGCCCACCAGGTGGCGAAACAGACCACCAGGGAGAATACGATGGCAAACAGGCGGTAGGTGGGGAAGTACATGAACCCGAGATTGACCACACCGCTGAGCGCTTCCGGCTGGCCCGGGTAGGGCGTGCCGGAGACGTTGAAATAGTTGGCGAACAGGCCCTGGAGAATGAGCGTGATGCCGAAGGTGAGTAGCAGGCCGTAGATGTGATCGAGATCATACAGCCGTTTGAGCATGAAGCGTTCAATCAACACCCCGAGGATGCCGACGATAACGGGCGCCACCAGCAGTGACGCCCAGAATCCGATCTGGACACTGAGTCCGAACCATTGCTCCAGGAAAGAGTAGCCGATAAGGGCAATGAAGGCCCCCAGCATGTACATGGCACCGTGGGCGAAGTTGATGATATTCAGCAAGCCGAATATCACCGCCAGACCCAGGCTCAACATGGCGTAAAACACACCCACGTTCAGCCCAAGCAGCGCCTGGGCCAGTATGACCTGCATTGACACGTTCGCTATCTCCCCGGAGGCAGTGGTCTGTTCAGACGTTAGTTAACCAGTGGGCACTTGGATTCGGACAGCGGAATAAACGCCTGCTCCGCCGGAATCTTCGATACCACCCTCAGCAGGTCCCATTCGCTCTCGGATTCGGACGGCTTCTTCACTTCCACCAGGTACATGTCGTGCAGCATGGTGCCGTTCGGCAGGATGGAACCATTCTTCACGAACATGTCGTTCAGGGTCATTTCGCCCAGCTTGGCGCGCACGGTGTCGCTGTCGTCGGTTCCGGTTTCCTTGACCGCTTTCAGGTAGTTGGTGACAGCTGAGTAAACCCCGGCTTGCACCATGGTGGGCATGGCACCATGGCGCTCGTAAAAGCGCTCGGACCAGGCCCGGGTTTCGTCATTCTGGTTCCATACGAAGGCGGTGGTGAACTGCAGGCCCTGGGCGATGTCCAGTCCCATGCTGTGCACATCGGTGATGAACACCAGCATGCCCGCCAGTTTCTGCCCGCTCTGGACGATCCGGAACTGGTTGGCCTGTTTGATGGCATTCACTGTGTCCTGCCCTGCGTTGGCCAGGCCAATGACGTCGGCACCGGAAGACTGGGCCTGTAACAGATAAGAGGAAAAATCATTGGTGGAAAGCGGTGCGTTGACATTGCCAACCACTTCGCCACCCAGGCGATTTACCACCTCACTGGTATTGTCACGCAGGGAATGGCCAAAGGCGTAATCGGCGGTGATGAAAAACCAGCTCTCGCCGCCATTCTTGACCATGGCGGTCGCGGTGCCCACCGGCAGGGCGTGAGTGTCGTACACATAGTGGATGCCATAGGGCGTGCACTGCTCCTCGGTGAGGGCAGTGGTGCCGGCGCCGGTGTTCATGGTGATGATTTTCTTGTCGTTGGCCAGGCCTTGCACCGACAGCGCCACCGAAGAGTTGTCCAGGGCAGTGATCATGTCCACGCCCTCGGTATCAATCCACTCCCGGGCGGTGCTGGCACCGATATCCGGCTTGTTCTGGTGATCGGCGGAGATGATTTCCACTGGCTGGCCAAGAACGGACCCGCCAAAGTCCTCGATCGCCATTTTGGCGGCGACTACGGCGCCCGGGCCTTCCAGGGCCTTGTAAACCCCGGACATGTCGCTGAGTACGCCGATTTTCAATTTACCGTCGGTCAGTTCTGCGGTTGCGGTGAGTGGCATCGCCAATGTGGCCATTGTGACGGCGCCTGCCAGACCTTGTTTCCAGTGCTTGAACATAGTGGGATTCCTTTTTTTGTTAGATTACGGTCTTATCAGATTCCGGGTCGGAGCGCTTGTGGCGTCCCAGGCCCACGGACTCAGACACTCAGGTGTCTGTTCAACTGCTCTTTTTTGGCCTCAAGATCGGCGGCCTCAATCTGCTCCACCACCTGGCCGTGCTCAATCACGTAGTGGCGATCCGCCAGCGGCGCGGCAAAACGGAAGTTCTGCTCCACCAGGATGATGGTGAAGCCCTTCTCCCGCAGCTTGCGAATCACCTGGTCCAGGGATTTCAGGATCACCGGGGCCAGCCCTTCGGTAATTTCATCCAGCAACAGCAGGGTGGCGCCGGTGCGCAGGATACGGGCAATGGCCAGCATCTGCTGCTCGCCCCCGGAGAGTTTGGAACCCTGGCTTTTTCGCCGTTCCCTGAGGTTCGGGAACATGGTGTAGATCTCCTCCACCGACAGGCCGCCCTCAGCGACCACCGGGGGCAACTCCAGGTTTTCGTCGACATTGAGAGAGGCAAAGATGCCACGCTCTTCCGGGCAGTAGCCGAGCTTGCCGACATGGGCAATCCGATGGGTCGGCATGTTGATGATTTCAGTGCCGTGGATCCTGATCGAGCCAGTGCGTCGGCCCACCAGGCCAAGGATGGCTTTCAGGGTGGTGGTGCGCCCGGACCCGTTTCGGCCCAGAAGCGTGATCACCTCGCCTTCCCTCAATGTCAGATTCATGCCATGAAGAATGTGGGACTCGCCATACCAGGCATGCAGATTCTCGATTCGCAGTAACTCGGGGCGCTGGTCAGGCTGCATCGGTGGTTCCCATGTAGGCTTCCATCACGGCGGGGTTGGTAGAGACGGTGTTGTAATCGCCTTCCGCCAGCACCTCGCCCCGGCTAAGGACGGTGATGGTGTCGGCGAGGGTGGCGACGACGTTCAGATTGTGTTCCACCATCACGATGGTCCGGCCTTCGACCACTCGTCTGATCAGATCGGTGACTGTGCCCACATCCTCGGAACTCATGCCCTGGGTGGGTTCGTCCAAAAGCATCAGCCGGGGTTTCAGGGCGATGGTGGTGGCGATTTCCAGGGCCCGCTTCTGGCCATAAGGCAGTTCCACGGCCTTGGTGTCGGCAAAAGGGCCAAGCTCCACCAGTTCCAGGGTCGCCTGGGCCTCCTCATTCAGCTGATCCAGCACCCGTGTGGAACGCCAGAACTGATACGACACGCCCAGGGTACGCTGCAGGGCAATACGCACGTTCTCCCGGGCGGACAGGTGTGGAAATACCGCCGAGATCTGGAACGAGCGAATCAGGCCCTGCTGGGCAATACCCGCTGGCCGGGCGTGGGTAATGTCTTTGCCGTCATAGAGAATCTGGCCGGCACTGGCTTTGAGAAACCGGGTCAGCAGGTTGAAAAAGGTGGTTTTGCCGGCCCCGTTGGGCCCGATCAGGGCATGGATGCTGCCGGTCTTCACTTTCACATTGACGTTGTTGATGGCGCTAAAACCCTTGAAATCCTTTTGCAGGTTCCGGGTTTCGAGGATGATCGGGGAAGGCGTTGTTCGCTCGCCCGCGGCCTGGTCGTTCACGGAAATACACCCCTTTCGGTTCAAGTCGGCGGCCAAGGTGCCGTCGGTTCGTTATTCTTTGTTATTCAGACTTTTTTTCTGAAAAGGTTGCAGATACAGCCAATTGAACTGACATTCAGTAATAGTCGGAAAGTGTGGAGTCTGTCAAGAAATGACGGGAGACTGACGCCTCCCGGAAGGGTTAAAAGGCGTTACAGATACTGGTATCGCAGCAGACGGTGCTTGATGCGTTCGAGAATGACCTGGTCGATCACCGCAGCCAGAACCGCGATCACCAGAATGTTGGTCATTACGCCGGTCATGTCGGCGATTTCGCCGGAATAGGCCAGGGATCTGCCCAGACCGGCACTGAAACCCACGATCATCTCGGCGGAAATCAGCGCCCGCCAGGCGTTGCCGAAAGCCAGTTGGGCGCCGGTAATCAGTTCCGGTGTCACCGCCGGGAAGTACACCCGCTTGAGCATCTGCAGTTTCGAGGCGCCCATCACCCGGGCGGCTGAGATATGAACCTTCTCCACGCTCTCGGTGGCGTTCATCACACTCAGAGCGGTGGGGAAGAAGGCGCCAATGGCCACTACCACGATGATCGGCAGGTTGCCGAAGCCCATCAGGATAAGAAACAGTGGCACCCAGGCGATGGACGGGATCGACTGCAAAATGATGATGGCGGCCTTGAGCGAGCTACGGACCGCGTTCAGGGTGCCACCCACCAGCCCGATCAGGATGCCCAGCACAATCGCGGAGCCGTAGCCGGCGCTCAGCCGGATCATGCTGTTGCCCAGCCCCTCCCAGAACGTGGGACTGTTGAGCTCCTCCCACAGGCGTACAAAGGCTGCGGGCACGTCCGGCATCAGGAAGTCCGGCAGGAACCAGGCCGCCACCTGCCAGAAGAAAAGGATGACAGCGATAGCGACCGCATAGGCCCGTTTGCTGGCGACGCCGGTGGTTTGATTAGTGCTCATGCCTAAAGCTCACGGGCCTTCTGCCAGGACAGGTCAAGCAGTGCGTCGACGTTGAAGTCACCGTCTGCCGGCAGAATGCCCTGGGCCTTCATGATGCCGGCCAGTTCCTTCATGCGGCGGATGTCGGCCTCGGTCAGCCTGGCGCTGAAGTCGTTGGTCTGAATGGCTTGGGTAATCACTGTCTCGGCGGGAATCCTGCCTTGATTACGTGACTCCACGAACTCATCCTTGATGAAATAGTCGGTGATCAGCGGAGCGGCCTTGGCGGGCTCGTTTTCCAGCATATCGATGGCCTCACGCTGGGCATCCAGCGCTGCCCAGAGAGCCTCTTTCCGGTTCTTCAGGGTTTCGGCGGAGGTGATCACCACCATGCACGGGAAAGGCCAGACTTCGCCGATTTCATAGATCTGTTTGACCGGCGCCACCAGCTGGGCAATACGGTCGTACGGCTCGAACAGGAAGGCGGCATCGACACGACCACCCACCAGGGACTGAACGGCCACGGCCGGTGCCACGCCCATGATGTTCAGGTCATCGGGCTGCAGGCCGGCGTTGTCCAGCATCACGCCTTTCAGCACGATGTCGGCGGTGCTGCCCTGCTTCTGGGACGCGAGGTTTTTACCCTTCAGGTCCGCCACCGACTCGATGCCGGAATCTTCACGCACCAGCAGGGAGTGGTAGCCGCGCTGGGCGCCGCCAACGATTTTCAGGTCGGCGCCACGGGATACCCAGGTGAAGGCGTTGGAAAAGCCAAGTACACCGATATCGAGCTGGCCGCCCACAATGCCCTTGATCAAGTCGGTGCCGGAGCTGAACTCGACCAGCCTGGCATCGAGTCCGTACTTTTCATACAGGCCTGCCTCATAGGCCAGCATGGCCTGGGCGTCGTCCATAACCCGGACGTAACCGACCCGGAATTCTTCTGCCGCAGCGGCCGGACTGGCGATCACCAGGGCCAGAACAGCCATCAGTAATGAGCGAATCATATAGCTTCTCCTTTCTCAACGCCGGTTGAGGGTGTGTCGGTGTCGATACCGAGCAGGTTAAGAACGTTACGACGGATGTCAGCGAAGGCCGACAGATCGTGGGTTTTGGGGATGTGCTCGAGGGTGATTTCCTTGAGCACAACGGCCGGGCGATTGCTGAACACCAGCACCCGGTCCGCCAGGTACAGGGCCTCGTCGACATCGTGGGTGACGAGAACCACCGTCGGGCGCTCGTCGTCGATCAGATCCTTCAAAACGCTTTGCAGGGTCATGCGGGTCAGCGCATCGAGCGCACCGAACGGTTCATCCAGCAACAGCACCTGGGGCCGGGCAATGAAGGCCCGGGCCAGGGCGCAACGCTGGCGCATGCCACCCGATATCTGGTGCGGGTAATACGCCTCGAAACCGGTGAGCTTGACCCGGCCCAGCCATTTATTGGCCTCTTCACGGGCGGTCTGCTTTGGCTGGCCCTGGAACTCCAGGGCCAGAGCGACGTTTTCGATCAGCGTCATCCAGGGGTAGAGTGCATGCTCCTGAAACACCAGGGTCCGCTCCGGGGCCGGCTTTTCGATGGATTTCCCATTGGCGGTCAGTGTACCGGTGGAAGCGCTTTGCAAGCCCGCGACCATGTGCAGCAGGGTCGATTTGCCACAACCGGAGGGGCCGACCAACGCGACGATTTCTCCGGTTTTGATGGTCGTGTCGAACTGTTTGATGACACTCAGGTCGCCGAAACGTTTGGTGACCCGGTCGAATTGGAGTTCCATATAGCCTGCCGGAATATGTTTATATTCTGAAAAAGAATAGATGACGGTTATTTTATAACTAATTTCACGACAGAATAAAGTGGCTTAAGCATTTCTACCTACACGATGGCGGGGAACCCCGATGGCAGAAACCGCGTCAGCTTGCTGGTACGAATGTTGGAAGCGAACCCCCACGGATACGATAATGAGGTATGTCTATGAAATGGTCTCTGCCAGTTGCCCTGTTGGGTGCGCTCATCGTGTCGATGCCGGCCACGGCCCAGCCGCCCGGTGAACAACTGCCGCCAGGGCTGCAGAAAAAGGTTGAACGCGGTCAGCCGTTACCACCGGGTTGGCAGAAAAAGCTGGATTACCGCGAGGGTGACTACTTTGACGAAGACCTGCTTCGTTACGGTCGCGTCTACGACCTCGACGGCAGTCGCCAGCGTGTTGAAATAGAGGACAGGGTGTACACGATTATCAAGGACACCCGCGAGATCATAGATATCGTGAACGGACGCTGATAACCGGTGGTGGCCCGCGATATCCGGGCCACCACTGACTGGATTATTACTCGTCCGCTGGCCGTTCAACCACCTTGCGTTTCCCTTTGGCGCAACGGGCAAGGGCCTTCAACCCGTCGCCATCAAAGGCATCCACGCGGATCACGTCATACAGGGCGGTGAGTGCCTCCAGTAACGTGTCGCACTCGTCCGCCTTTACAATGCCCTCGGTGCAGGCCCAGTCCACCAACGCCTTACGCTCGTGGCCCATCAGCAGGGCAATGCCATCGATTTCATCCTCATTGCGATTGCGGATGGCCTCGTGCAGCCGGCTACGCACCTCTGCCGTCTCGTTCGCCAGCTTGTAGGCATTGAGCACCCGCCCCAGTGAATCATCCGGGTCCATCGTGGTATAGGCACCACGGCTGATGCGCTGGCGTACCGGGGTATCCTCGACAATGGTTTTGGCCACCGTGGCGCCAAGCCTGTCGTCCGGGCCGTTCAGCCCCGTGGCACCGAGCGGGAAGACCAGCAGGCGCAGCGGCCAGCGCAGGATCGGTACCGGGAAGTTGATGATGGCCTCCCGCATGGAGCCCTGAAGGTCCCGCAGGCAGGTTTTCAGGCACCATTCCACCAGCGGCCGCTGGTCGTCGGGATAGCCTTCTTCATGCCACTGCTTGATCACGGCGGTGGCGTAGTACAGCTGCACCAGGCAGTCCGCCATCCGCCCGGAAAGCCGTTGCCGTGCCTTGAGGCCACCGCCCACGGTGAGCAGGGTAACGTCGGTCATCAGCGCGAAGGCGGCCGAGAACCGGGCCAACTGGCGGTAGCAGGGTTTGATCTCACCCTGACGCGGCACCGATTCAAGCCAGCCCCGGGTCAGACCCAGCAGGAAGGCCCGCAAGGCGTTGCGGGTGGTGTGAGCCAGATGGCGGTAGAAGATACCGTCGAACTTCTTCGCGGCCTTGTCTTCGTCCTCCATGCCGGCGGCTTCAATCTCCTCCACAATGAACGGATGGCAGCGGATGGAACCCTGGCCAAAGATCATCAGGCTGCGGGTGAGGATATTGGCGCCTTCCACCGTGATGCCAATGGGCACCGCCTGGTAAGCCCGGGCCAGGAAGTTACGGGGGCCGGTAATCACACCCCGGCCGGCGACGACGTCCATGGCGTGGTTGATCACTTCCCGCATCAGGTCGGTGTTGCGGTATTTCAGCACGGCTGACGGTACGGAGGGGCGTACGCCCCGGTCCAGCATGCCGGAGGTAAGCAGCCGCGCGGCATCCATCATGTAGGTGTAGCCGGCAATGGGCTCAAGAGCCTCCTGCACGCCCTCAAACTGGCTGATGGAGCGGCCGAACTGTTCCCGGGTGTAGGCGTAGGAACCGGTGGCCAGGCTGGCCACCTTGCCGGCGCCAGTGCCCAGGGCAGGCAGGGAGATGGAGCGGCCGATGGACAGGCACTCCAGCAGCATGGTCCAGCCCTTGCCGAGCATATCCTGGCCACCGATGACCTGCTCCATGGGAATGAAAACATCATTCCCCCAGGTCGGCCCGTTCATGAACACGGTATTCATCGGCAAGTGGCGGGCGCCAGCGTTGACGCCGTCGGTTTCCCGGGGCACCAGCACACAGGTCACACCAATCTCGTCGTTGTCGCCCAGCAGCTTGTCCGGGTCGTAGACCTTGATGGCCAGGCCGATGATGGTCGCCACCGGGGCCAGGGTGATGTAACGCTTGTTCCAGGTAACCTTCAGGCCCAGCACTTCTTTGCCGTTCCACTCGCCCTTGCAGACGATGCCCTTGTCCGGGATGGCGCCGGCGTCGGAGCCTGCCACCGGAGAGGTCAGGGCGAAGCAGGGAATCTCCTCACCGCCGGCCAGTCTCGGCAGATAATGCTGCTTCTGCCCGTCGGTGCCGTAGTGCATCAGCAGCTCGCCGGGACCCAGGGAGTTGGGCACCATCACGGTCACCGCCGCCGAGACGCTGCGGGTGGAGATTTTCATGACAATCTCGGAATGGGCGGTGTTGGAAAAACCCAGCCCCCCGTCCTCTTTCGGAATCACCAGGCCGAAAAAGCCGTTCTCGCGGATGAATTTCCAGACCTTGTCTGGCAGGTCGTACTGTTCGTGGGTGATTTTCCAGTCATCCAGCATGGCACAGAGCTTTTCCACCGGGCCATCGAGAAAGGCCTGCTCCTCGCTGGTCAGGTGCGCCGGTTTGGCATCCAGCAGCTTGTTCCACTTGGGCTTGCCAGAGAAAAGTTCGCCGTCCCAGTCTACCGAGCCGGATTTTAGGGCTTCTGCTTCGGTGTCCGAGAGTCTGGGCAGGCGGCTGCGAACCCAGCCAAGGAGAGGGCGGCTGAGTTTGTCGAGGCGCAAATCCCCGGGAAACAGCAGGATCAGCGCCAGGGCCAGCAGCAGGCCGCCGGCCAGAATGCTGATGATGTGCCAGTCATCCTGGAACAGCCCAACCACCGTCGCCACGGACATTACCGCTGCGGCCGTGGTGCCGCCGATACCCAGATAGATCAGCACCAGGGCACTGATCAGCAGGAGAAGAACACTCATGGGGCAGACCTCCGTATCGTGAATTCAATCAGCCAGATTCGTTCCTAACCATCGGCCAAAGTTCAGACAGTTGCAAGGCCCGGCCCGGCGTCAGACGTAGCCGGCTGCGAACACCAGCCCGAGCACAACGGGCATGACCACCAGGCTGCCCAGGTTACTCAGCAGTACCAGCGAGGCGACCTTGTGCGGCTCCTGGTTATACTGCTCGGCCACCAGATAATTCAGCACGGCCGGGGGCAGGGCTGCGAAGACCCACAAGGCCGCCACCTGCATGCCCGGAAGGTCCAGAACGGCGATCATCGGCCACGCCAGGATCAACCCGCTGGCCGGGCAGGCGATGGCGCCAAGCAAGCCGAGTTTCCAGTCGTTGAAGTCGATTTCAAGCATCCTCACGCCCAGTGCAAACAGCATCAGCGGGATACTCACTTCACCCAGCATATTCATGCTATCCAGTAGCCAGCCCGGAAGGGAAAGACCACTCAGATTGACAGCCAGGCCGGCGATACAGGCAAAGACTATCGGGAGCCGAAGGCGTTGAACGATGGAAGAATGGGGGTCCAGCATGTACAGACCAATGGTGAAGTGCAGCAGCATCTCCACAATAAACAGAACAATGGCCGCGGGTAACGCGGCATCGCCGAATGCCAGGAGTAGCACGGGAATACCCATGTTACCGGAGTTGTTAAACATCATCGGCGGCAAAAAGGTCTTCAGGTTCAGCTTCAGTGCCTTTGCCACCGGATACAGAAGGATTCCGGAGCCGAGCACGATCACGGTAGCGCCAAGGGCGAGCTTGGCATAATCCTGCATGGGCGCCTGCTGGTCCGCCAATACGGCAAACACCAGCAGCGGCATGAACAGTTCCATGGTCAAGACGTTCAGGCCGCGGATATCCGGGGTACGGTAACGACCGTACAGAGCGCCACAACCGGTAATCAGGAACACCGGGGCCATCGTGGAAAGAATCTGGCCAAGCATCGAAGGCTCCGAAAAGCGTTGAAGGAATTTTGAATGAATAAACCGTTAGGTTCGCAATTATCAGGCTCTCCGGGCAAGCATTAATCGCCGGTGTTCGACCAAAGCCGGGGGTTTGAGAGCCTGACAGCGGCTTCGGCAACGGTTGCGATGGCCCGTCTGGCCCACCACAATGATCCACGTCAGCCTTTCAATCCGCTGTGGAGAGCCCCTGTGCCCAGTCCCTTTGATCAGCCCGTTGCCCGCGAAAATACCTGTTCCGTGAAATTCGATGCCCGCAAGGCGGTATTCGGCACGGAAGATATCATTCCGGTGTGGGTGGCCGATATGGACTTCGCCGCGCCAGAGGCCGTCACCCGGGCGTTATCCGAGCGGGCAGCGCACCCGGTGTACGGCTACACGTTGTTCCCGGACAGCCTCTATGAGGCGATGATCGATTGGTTCCGACAGCGCCATCACTGGGATATCCGGCGGGAGTGGATCCTGATGGCGCCCGGTGTGGTTCCGTCCCTGAATGCCGCCTGCATGGCCTACGCCGGGCCCGGTGAGGGCGTGATTATCCAGCCGCCGGTGTATCCGCCGTTTTTCAGTTCGATCCGGCACAGTGGCCGGACCGTGATCGAAAATCCCCTGCTGCCAGGCACCGGAGCGCAGGGGGATACGGGCCATTACCGCATGGATCTGGACCACCTGGAACAGTGTGCCGCCCGGCCCGATGCCCGGATTCTCCTGCTCTGTTCGCCCCATAACCCGGTGGGCCGGGTCTGGTCGGAGCAGGAGCTGCGTGCGGTACTGGCCATTGCCCGTCGCCATCAACTGGTGGTGGTCTCGGACGAGATCCATTGCGACCTGACCTTTGCCGACGGCCCTGAACATCGGGTACTGGCCACCCTGGCCGGGCCGGAGGATGCGCTGGTGACCGCCGTGGCACCGAGCAAGACTTTCAACATGCCGGGGTTGGGACTGTCCGCCCTGGTGATCCCCGATGCCGACCAGCGCAAGGCCCTGAAAGCGGTCTTCGAATCCCTGCACCTGCCTCAGTGCAACCCGTTCAGTATTGCCGGATTTGAGGCCGGTTACCGGCACGGCGCACCCTGGCTGGAAGCGCTGATGACCTACCTGCAGGGCAACCGGGACTACGTGGTGCAGGCGGTGAGCGAGCGCCTGCCCGGGATTCGTACCCGGGCGCCCGAGGGCACCTACCTGGTGTGGCTGGATTGTCGCGGGCTGAAGCTGGATGACGCCGGGCTGAAGCGCTTCTTCGTGGAGGAGGCGGGTGTCGGCATGAATCCCGGACTGACGTTCGGCAGCCCGGGCAGCGGGTACATGCGCCTGAACATCGGTTGCCCGAAAGCCACGCTGGAGCGGGTGATTGAACGCCTGGAGCAGGCGCTCACGACGCTCGGCTGAAGCCCCGGGTCACGGCTGGGGGCAATGGTTGTCGACCGGTTGCCAGTGCGGAGGCTGTGTCACGCCCGGCATATCGCCGTTGCTGGGGCGGATGGCTCGCCAGGTCTGGCCTTCATGGCGGGCCAGGCTGCCGACCGTATAACTCTCGGCGAAGTTCCAGGGCCTGGCGGGCTGGCAGGGTGACGCCGGGCGCCCGCCCCGGGCGGTCGTTTCGCGACCGTTGCCACTGGCAGATGGGGTGCCATTGTGGGCGGGCGCCGGCTCCAATGCCATGTCAGACCGGCCGGCCTGGCACTGCGGGGGCTGCTCCAGGACCTGCCATTCAAAGGCGACGCCCGGGGTCTTGCCCTCCTGAACCTGCCGGGACCGGTACCACTGGCCTTGGTAAAACACCACCGAATCCGCCGGATAATAGCGGCTGGGAATCCATTTGGCCTTGTCCGGATCGCAGGGTGTGGCGGCCACCGTGGTTGAGATCAGGGTAAGGGCGATGGCCGCGATGAAGGACCACCCGTAACGGGGCAGGCGCGTTGCGCAGGCGAGCATGGCAGGATCCTTGTGTCAGTGTCAGCGGGGTGTCCGGTGCTCCGCGATGTCGGTCTGGTAATCGGGTACTTTACGGTCTGCCCGGGTTGCCAGCAACAGCCCGGCCAGGATCAGCAGGCCGCCGAGGATATGATACCGTCCGAGGGACTCATCCAGGAACACGCTCGCCAGGACCGACGCGAACACCGGTGTGAGATACATGAAAATCGCCGCTCTGGCGGGGCCGATGCGGTAGACGCCGTGATTCCAGAACGCGTAGGCGAGAATGCCGGGGAACAGGGCAAAATACAGTAACGGCAGCGCGGTGTTGCGGGTCAGCTCGAAGCCCCCGGAGAAAAACAGCAGGTCGGCCAGGAAAAACGGCAGGATGACCAGAGTGCCCAGCAGTATCTGGACCGTGAGAAAAGTCAGGGCCGGCAGTGGTACCGCCTGGCGGCGCAGCAGCACTGAAAACAGCCCCCAGGAGAACACGGCCGCCACCATGATCAGGTCGCCAGGCTGGGCCTGTAGCCCGGTCAGCACCGCCAGGTCACCCCGGGCCACCACGGTGAGTATGCCGAGCACCGCCAGAGCAATACCGAAGGCCTGTACCGGTCGGGTGCGGTCACCGAGCAGAAGCCAGGCCAGCAGGGCCACAAAAATCGGAATGGTGGCGTTGATCAGCGCAATATTGGTGGCCGTGGTAGTGGTGGCGGCAATGTAGAGCAGGGAGTTGAACGCGCCCACACTGAAGGTGGCCAACGCCAGCATCGACCCCAGGTGCTGGCGGATCACCCGCCGGTGGCGCCAGATCCCGGGCAAGCCGATGGGGAGCAGGACGGCCAGTGCAATGACCCAGCGCCAGAACGACATGGCCAGGGGAGGAATATCATCCACCGTGCCCCGGGCCACCACGGCGTTACCGGCCCAGAACAGTGGCGTGAGTACCAGCCCGATGTACGCTACCGCAGCAGATCTTGAAAAACCGGTTTCCGACGACACAGCAGCTCCTGTTACCCGGGGGCGTTCACGCAAAACCGACAGGATACTACTCTCCGGGCACTTCTGCCTCCGTACCAATGTGGTAGGCCGCAAAACCGGCCATGACAACCTGGTCCACCGCCATGCCAATGATGCGGCCATCACTGGTGGCGCGTATCGGGTGCTGGGCATTGGTGATCGGATCCGAGACGTAACCGAGAATCTCTCCCTTCGAGACCGTGGCGCCCAGGTCCACCTCGCTGAACAGAATGCCGCCATGGTTGGCGCGTACCCAGGCGGAGTCGTAATACACCGGCTCCGGATCGCCCCAGACAAACATGCGGGAGATCATGCCCTGCTTTTCCATCAGACTGGTGAGGCTGTTCACCCCGGCGCTGATCTGGTGTTGCTGGATGCGGTGGGACTCCCCGGCTTCCAGGGTAACCGTGCGAATACCCGCGGCCACCGCGGCACTGCGCAACATGCCGGGCGAGCCGGTGCTGTGAACGACGGCCATGCGGTCAAAGCCCCGGGTGAATTCCGCCACCTCGGGATTGTTCATATCCGCCCGCAACTGGGGCAGATTGGTGCGTTTCAGCGAGCCGGTATGGATATCCACCAGCATGTCGCAGCGCCGGATGATGTTCTCGAACAGCGAGTAGGCAATGCGATCCGCCAGACTGCCGTCCGGGCTGCCGGGAAAATGCCGGTTCAGGTCCCGCCGGTCCGGCAGGTAACGGCTGCCCTGCTGGAAGCCCGGCAGATTGACGATGGGGATACCCACCACCCGGCCCGACAGCTTCTCCGGATTCAGGTCGTAGACCGTCTGGCGGATGATTTCGATGCCGTTGAGCTCATCCCCGTGCACCGCGCCGGTCAGGCACAGGGTCGGGCCGGCGTTGACGCCATTGACCACCAGCACCGGAGTGGGCTGGGATAAACCGGCGATCTGGATCCCGGGCGCCCAGGCCAGCCGGGTGGATGTGCCCGGAATGACGTCACTGCCGAGCAGAGTGAACACCTCGCCGGGCCGGATATCGGGCTCCTGTTTCCCTTCCTGCGCTGGCGACGGCAGGCTGGCGGTGGCGTCCGGGGCCGGTTCAGCCGCTGCGGGATCGGCGGTTTCAACGGGTTGCGCCCTGGGGGCCGGCGCCACCTCCTTCAGATCGATGTTCGGAGCCACATTCCGGGGTGCGCCGGGCGATTCCTTAGTGGTTGCCGAAGCTGCCGGTGGCTGCTCCGGCGCCGGCTCGGAAGCCTTCTCCTCCGTTGAAGACTGCAAGGGCTCCGACTGCTCGACGTCTTCCACACTCTCGTCTTCAGCGAGCTCCGCCACCCGTGGCTCCGGCGCGTTGCCAGCGCTGGCGGCCGGTGGGTCGGCCAATCCGGGAACCGGTTGAGCGGCGAGCAACAGGCCGGTCAAAAAAGGCAGGAACATGGAGTAGTGCAGCCGCTGAAACAGCATAGATCCTCACGGGTCGTCGATGTGCGCTCAAGAATAGAGGGTGCCCGGCGGTCATGAATACGGCCGTGACAAAGGTTTAATGCCACTTTCATGAAGCCTGGGCAAAACTGGGTGACAGTATCCGCTCAACTGGTTTTAAACGTGCTATTTTGCATGTGAATGGTATTTATACGCTGACAAGGAGACTGACAGTATGGATCTTTTGCGAATTCTGATTGCGATTCTGTTACCGCCACTGGGCGTGTTCCTGCAGGTGGGGATCGGCAAGCACTTCTGGATCAATATCCTGCTGACCATTCTGGGTTATATCCCGGGGATCGTGCATGCCGTCTACATTATTGCGAAAAAATAGCGCTAGCTGTCTGCCCTGGCATGCCACAGGTCATCCTTCCGGAACGCCCTGTGTTCAGCCTCAAGCTTCAACAGATGGGCCAGGGCTGAGCGTGCGGCCAGCCCGTGAATGGCCGCCGGCACGTCATCATAGGCCTTTGCCGTCAGCGTCTTGAGATCCGCCGCCGCCAGCGCCTCCAGTGCGCGGGCCACCTTGTGTTCCCGTGACAGGCGGTGGGTGATCAGAAAATCGATGACCGCTTCCGGTTGCCCCATCAAAAACCCGTGGGCCGGTGCAATACAGCGCATGGGTTCGGCCAGAAGGTCATACAGCGACTCAATATAGGCCTTCATGTCCCCGTCCGGCGGATTAATCACCACCGTCGAGCCCTGCATGATGTGATCGCCGGAGAACAGCAGCTCCTGGTCGGTCAGCAGATAGCACAGATGATTCGAGGCGTGGCCCGGGGTATGCAGCACCTTCAGAATCCCGGCTTCGGTCACAATCAGGTCACCGTGCTCCGGTTCGTCATCGGCACGGAATGTCTGGTCCTGACTCGCGCCCTCCGGTGCCGGCCAGCCATAAACCCGGCACCCCGTGCGCTCCTTCAGAGCCGCAACAGCCGGTGAGTGATCCTTGTGGGTGTGCGTAACCAGAACCTGGTCAATCGCCCCACCCGTCACCTCCAGAATCCGCTCAATGTGCGACTCGTCGGCCGGGCCGGGATCCAGAACGGTAAACCGCTCATGGCCCAGCAGATAGGTATTGGTGCCCGGCCCGGTCATCATCCCGGGATTGGGGGCCGTCAGCCGGATCACCCCGGCCGCCACTTCAACCGGTTCGCCGGGAACAATCTCCGCCCGGGTGGAGCCTTCGCCTTCCGGGTCCAGCCTGGTCGCTTCGTCATAAGCCGGCGCCCCCGGCTCCAGCGTCACCGGCGTACCTTTCTTCAGCGCCGGCCAGGGCTGGCTCGGGTGAGGCTCCGGCGGATTGGCATGGGCATACCGCATCAGCGCCTCGGTGGTGTCGAAATCACTCAGCACCCGCAACGTCCGGATCGTAGGCAGGCCCAGCAACCGCTGGCCATTGCGATGGTCCTCCAGTGCCTGCTCCGGGCGAATCCAGATATGATCAATGGTCTCCACCCCGTCATGACTGGCTACCTGGCCTTCCGGTGCCGTGGTCACAAAAAAACGGGTATCAAACCGCCGCGGCGGCCCCGGCGGCGTCACCCAGTGCCCCAGATAGGCCAACCGGTCCAGTGGAATCGACAACCCGTGTTTCGCACACACCTCAGCAAGAGAACCCTCACCGTGAAAGACTGACTCCCGGTCACCGTGCACTGGGTGATTCCCCGAAACCAGGTTTCCCTGCGCATCCACAGCGACCAGAACCCCTGCCTCTTCAAAGCACTCCCGAACCGCCGCCAGCATGTAATCGGCGCCACCTTCATCAACGCTCATGATCTGACTGACCTCGGCATCTCCGGGCCCAAGCGCATGCGCCCGCCCGCGAGTTTCCTGCTCATCGACAGCGCCACCGGGAAACACAAAATACCCGGGCATGAACACCGCATCCCAGGTGCGTTGCAGCAGCAGGACCTCAATACCTTCGGCAGTGTTGCGGGCTAAAACCAGTGTGGCGGCAGGGCGGATATCCATAAAACTCCAAATGCAGTTTTTGTTATTCGGCGCGCTGGCACAGTATGGGTGTCGGTGGGGAAGTCCTTTTCAAAACTGTGCGGAGCCATGGATGGCGGAGCCCAAGCGTCACATGGACGTGCCGCAAGGAGCGTGTTTTGAAAAGGACTTCCCCACCGGCACTTCACCAAATCTGCGAAGCGCAGAGGTTTAATAGCAAGATAACCGATTTAAAGCAGAAGGTCTTGAGATGAACACTAAAGTCGAACCCGAATCAAAACGCCCCCTCCCGCTCACGCATCGGTTGACATCGGCTGTTGCTGGAGCCGCGCCATGCCGGCCCGGTAAAAGCTGTACGCCATGGCGCCCGCCAGGAGATTGCCCACCAGTGCCCCGCTCATGAGACCAAAGAGGCCATTGATCTGGCTGCCCAGCCAGAGCAACGGCAGGAAGCACAGAAACAGCCGCAGAGTGGACACCAGCAGCGCCCGCATGGCCAGCCCAAGGGCATTGCACACCGACACCATCAGCATGCACACGCCCAGACCACTGTAACTGAGCGGCACCCGCACCAGGTAAGCGGCCAGCACCTCCTGCACCTCGCTATCACTTGAGAACAACTCGGAAACCAGCCCCGAGGCCACGACCCAGGTCAGGCCAATGGCCAGTTGCCAGACCACCACGAACCGGACGGCGATTCGCACCAGCCTGCGGACCTGTTCGACATCCCCGGCGCCCAGCAGCCGGCCAACCATCGGTGGCATCGACATGGTCAAGGCCAGCACCACCACAAGGGAGAAAAACTCCAGGCGGGTGCCCAGGCCCCAGGCAGCGACCGCTACCGATCCAAAACCGGCGACAAGAGCCGTTGCCAGCATGGCCGAAGCAGCCGGCATCAGTTGACTGACCATGGCGGGGGCCATGATGGCGTTGAGCTGTTTCAGGGCCCGCCAGAGCGCAAGCTGACGCAGGTCAAACCGGACCCAGTGACGCTTCAGAAGCTTTGGATAGATCACCAGACAGCCAATACCGAACGATGTCACGGTGGCCCAGGCGGCGCCGGGTAAGCCCCAGCCAAAGGTAAAAATAAAGAGCGGGTCCAGAGCGATGTTGGTCAGGCTGGTGGCCACCATCATGTACCCCGGCAATCGGGTATCCCCATGGGAGCGGCAGATACTGTAGCCAAAGTACAGAAAGGCGCCGGTCCAGGCCGCGATCAGCCAGGGCACCCAGTAGCGCCGGATCAGCGGCAGCAATGTCTCTTCCGCGCCAAGGGCGGCCATGATGTGGCTCTGCAGAAACCACAGGGCCACACAGATAACGAACACCAGTGTTCCGCCCACGGTAATGATGAGGCCGCCAAGTCGGTAGGCCCGGACTTCGTCGCCGGCACCCAATGTGCGGGAAACAATCGCCGTGGTGGCAATCCCCAGGCCTACCTGAAGGCCGATGATCAGTTGCTGCATTGGCAGGGTGAAGCCCAGTGCCGCCAGCGGGGCCTGTCCAAGCTGCCCCACGAAGGCGCTGTCGGCCAGTTGGAAGGTCATCAGGGAGAGTACCCCGAACAGCATGGGCCAGGTCATGCTGTAGAGCTGGCGGGCCAGTGATGGATTTTCGGCGGTGGCTTGCACGGGGTGATTGGGGCCTTCGATTGGGGTTCGGGCTTTGGGCGGGGATTCTAACAGGTTCTGGTTTGGGTGTTAGCAAAGCTGCTGGCGCGGCTTTCCAGGCCACGCCGTGAAACCAACCATGGGGGCGTGGCATTGCCATACCACGCAAAGCACCGGACAGGAAAGCCGCGCCACCACCATAGCCCCACCTCACG